>PBLC01000013.1 GCA_002721675.1 Chloroflexota bacterium
AATCTAAAGCAACAATTACTCTATCTTCTGTGTCATCTTCTATCCCTGTAACAAACAATGGTCCAGCATAACAATTAGATTCTTGGGTTCCGAAGACTAAAATACCTTTATATTTTTTATCATCAGTTTGTTTTCTAGCCATTGACATCATATATTTTTCAGCAGATTCTTTGTCGGCATATTCAGCTTTTCCATTACCGTATATTCCTGAATTCCATTCTTCCATTGTGGTAAATTTTTCTTCTGTGCTATGAGCACCACTTGTATTGACAGGAAAGTAAGGGCTTATATATGAAGTATATCCACCCTTATTCCACGTCGTTGTTTTCAGGTCTTCTCTATCTTCTTGCGTGGTGCCATCTCTAATATCACAAGCGTGCTTTCTGTCTTGATCTGGAATGTAATGGCCTCTCACTCTTAACCCATAATTATCCATATATAGTCTCGCCCATTGGTTATCCCTATTATAAGAATCCCAACTCATTTCTAACCCACCTAAATTAAATTTTCCTGCGGCTATAGTTAAATGACCATGGTCTCCGGAAAACATGTTTTGTATTGGTTTTTGACTGTTCCCTGATTCTATTTCATGGACGGTATTAACTTGAAATGCATTTTTAGGGCTTTGCCATGATTTATTATAGGGATTCCATATCTGGTCTATGCTGGGCGCTATAAATAAAGATTGAGGAGGAGGGAACCGATTGTATTCGTCAGCACTTATTATAGAAGGCGAAAAAATAACTAAAGTGAGTATAAAAAATAATATTTTTCGCATATATCCTTAACTTATTAACTACTTCCTATAACTCTCATTTAGCAAAATTAGAAGCTCTTTCAGTCTTTGAGCAGCTAAATCATTGTCTTCAGATCTTAGAGGCTCAAACATTACTAATGCGTTCCCGTCTATTTGAAATACTGTATACAAAGGTTCTCTTCTTGGACATTCACCTCTGAAAACTGCGGCTCCTGAAAAACCTCTACAACCTGTTTTTTCAACCTTAGGACCATAGAATGAGCCTGAATCTCCGCTATCAGAATCAGTTTCAGCATGTTCAATAATCTCTGTCTGCCCCTCTCCTGCTATTTGCCCAAAATTATTAGCTGCTTCAGGGGTGTCATATAGGATAATTGCTACTTCCCTGCCCTTGATATAACCCCATCTAGCAAAATTGGACTCGGGGAAATTTGTTTCAAATCCTCCCTTATTTTTCCATCCAATTGAACTTAAGTCACCTTCTACATAAATATTTTCAAATTTCTGATCATTTCCACAAGAAAAAATGAGGGTACCCAGAAGCAAAATCAGATAAATATGTAAACTTTTCATTTGATTAAACATAAGTTAGTATCATACTCGCATTTTTATATTATGAATAACTATGAAGAAAACCCAATAAAAGTAATTGCATCTCGGCATTCTGCTTTCTATACCCCTTTATTGTTAACAGTAGATTTAGGTTCATCAGATGCAAATTTTATGAAAACGTTGTCAGAAGGCTTCAATTGTGACTATTCAGTTGCCGAAAACAACCAAAATGTATATGAAATGATTATGAATAATGAGATAGATATTGCCCAATCATCAGTAGGTGGTAGTTGGAATAATGAATATTCTAGTGAAATTATTCATTTTGCAGAGATAAACAAAACTGATGGCTTTTATATAGTAAGAAAAGACAGCATTACTGATAAGGAATTTGAATGGAGTGATCTTATTGGTTCTAAAGTTTTAGTTGATCATTCAAAGCAGCCTAATTATATGTTTAAATATGCTTGCCATAAAAAGAATATTGAATATTCAAAAATAGATGTTATAGATGGCGGAAGCCCAGAAGAAATGGTGAATGAATTTAGAAATGGCAATGCAGACTACGTCCATCTTCAAGCACCCCAATCAACAGACCTTACATATAATGTCTACGATGAAGATAAAGAAAGTAAAACATATGGAGAAATAACAAGGCATAAAGTAGGAGATGTTGTTGCTTCTATAGGGAAAGCAGTAGGCCCACTCTCTTTTAGTTCTCTAATATGCAAAAAATCGTATACTGATACCCCAGAATTCCATAAGTTTATTGAAATATTTCATACGACTAAATTATTTGCTCAAACTGAAAGTTCTTTAAAAATTGCTGAAATTACTAACGAGTTTTTCCCAGATACTGAACTAGAATATCTTGATAAAACAATTAAAAATTATCAGGACTTGAACTGCTGGAATGGAGACCTAACTATCTCTGAAGACCATTACGATAAATCGCTTGAAGTATTTAAGTTTAATGGGCTAGAAGGGATATTTCCTTACTCTGAGGTTGTCTTAAAAAGCAACTTGGACAACAATCAAAATTAATTTATGAAATCAAAAATTAACTGGCTTAATCACTATGCCGTATTTTGGATATTTGTTTGACCATTCTTGCCTTTCCCTGTCCCATATCATAAAAAAGAAGTCAAAATCATAATAATTAGAATGCCTTTCAAAGTCATAATCAATGGCAAGCGTAAAAGTGGCGGTTTGTTTTAATAATATTCTCTTGTTTGCAAAGAATATTTTAGAATCTACTTCTCCAATTATTTCTTTCATTTGATCAACAGAACGATTACCTTCAGCAGTATTAGTGCTGCTAATAACCTCAAACATTTGTTCTGGATTATCTATATAGACCTTTGTCCCAAATCGTATATCAGATTCAAGTACACTATCTATATCAATAATCTGGCCTTCAACACCTGAAAACCTGTATTTATGAATTTCTTTATTTTGTGAAAAATTATTCAACTCATTTATTCCAATTTCAATTGCTCCTTTATACTCAATGATTGGTGTATTTCTTGGAGAAAACCCTGCATAAACCCATAATAAGATAGCGCCTGCAATAGCTAGTCCCAATGTAGAAAATAGAAATATCCAAACAAAGAAAAATCCAGGCGCATTCATAACTTCTTTAAATGTAGTAAACCTTTTTTTACTGAGCAAGATAACCACCATCAATTACTAATTCAGAACCTGTAACCCATGAACTTTCTTCAGACGCTAAATAAAGTATCCCATAAGCAACATCAATTGGGTTTCCAATTCTTCCTAATGGAGTAGATTCATTTCGCTTTTCCCTGACGCCAGGCTTGCTGTGTAATTTTTTGGTCATATTTGTCTCTAAAAATCCTGGGTGCACAGAATTTACTCTTACATTATTTGATGCATACTGAATTGCTGCTGCTTTTGTAAGGGTAGTTATAGAGCCTTTCGCTGCATGATAAACAGCTCCCATTTCGCTACCAACTTTACCAAATATTGATGATACATTTATAACCGAGCCTTGCTTATTTTTTATCATCTCTGGAATAATATTTTTCATTCCTAAAAAAACTCCAGTTGAATTTACACTCATTGCTAAATTCCATATTTCTTCAGATGTATTAACTAAATCCCATCTTGTTTCAGGATTAGATAATGCAGCATTATTTACAAGAATACTTACATCTCTTTTATCTGCTTTAAGGACAGCCAAAATTTCTTCCCACCCTAACGAATCTGATACATCAAGTATAATTTCTTTAAATTTACCTTCATAGCCACTACTTAAAAGATCTCTTGTATCAATAGGGTTAATATCGCACATATATACAAAGGATCCTTCTGATAAAAAAAGTTTGCTAGTCTCATACCCTAAACCTGATCCTGCACCTGTAATTAAAGAAATTTTATTTTCGAGTCTATTATTCATACTAAGAAAATTATATTAAAATATTATACACAAAAAAAAGGGCGCAATGGTTAAAAACAAAGCGCCCAATAATATTTCTTATATTAACTAATTAAAATAATATAAATATTTCATGCAACTCAATTCATTTTTTAAGTATTGTGACTTTGAATAGTAATCATCTTCAATGTGCATCAATTTATCATTTAAATTAAATTTAGAGTCTCCATCTAGCCAATTAAACAGCCTTAGCATTAACAATCTCCTTAGTTATTTATTTTCAAAACTATATTAATAAAAATAATTACTAAATTCGTAACATAATAGTGAATAATTTATTACAGAACTGTTAATTAGTAGTTAAATCGTTATTTCTAATGTCTTCTAATTTAGGAAATGATTGAGAGGCACCTTGATTAATTGTGCTTAATGCAGATGCAAAAATAGAAAAATTTAACGCATCATTAAAAGATGATTTTTCATAAATCTTCACTGCTAATGCCCCATTAAAACAGTCACCACTACCTACTGGATCAACAGAATTTACATTATACGAAGGTAGCCTTCCAACTTTTTCTCCTGCAAAAACAATCCCATCTTTTCCGAGAGTAATAATTACATTCTTAGGTCCCATATTCCTAATTTCTTTAGCTGCTTCCAACTCTTTCCCATTAATTTTTTTACCTAAAATATATTCAGCTTCATGTTTATTAGGTGTTAAAAAATCTACGAGTTTCAAATAATCTGTAAAATTCCTAAACTCCTCCTTTGGTGGTCCTGGGTCAAGAATAGTTATAATTTTTTTGTTCTTAGCAACTTTTAATATCTTGTAATTTGTTTCAATTGGAATTTCTTGTTGAAGCATAACTATAGAAACTTTTTCAGATATATTGGAAAAAACTTCTACTTCTGAGTCACCATTTTTTGAGTTTGCTCCAGGATAGACACTAATTTGATTATTATTATCTGAGTCTATATAAATAATCGCATTGCCTGTCATATCTTCATTAGTTGTATTTAAGTCAGAAATATCAAGTTTTTCATTTAATAAGTCATTTTTGATTTTTTCACCAAATGCATCCTCCCCTACCGAACCAATAAACTTTACAATCTTTTTATTGCTTAGTCTTGACGCAGCAATAGATTGGTTCAAACCTTTGCCTCCAAGAGAGATATATGAGTTATCGCTAGGTAAAGTTTCTCCAGGGCTGGGAAATCTGTTACCTCTGTGTGTTATATCAATATTTGCAGACCCGACAATTACTATATGACTCATTTTTCTTGTTAGAATTTAAAATATCTGTATTATACATTTTTAATGAGTACTCAAGAAAAAAAACTTATTGACTACATATTGTTATACTCGGTGATTATTTCTCACCATGTGTACATATTATTGTTCATTGCCTCACTGCCAGTAATGATTGTGAAGGCGCCATGGTACATAAGCGTCCCATTAATCAGTTGGTTTTTAAATGCTTCAATAGGTCAAGGATGGATTTGTCCTTGGACAACCATTGAAAATAAACTGAGAAAAAAAGTAGGGTATCCACAAATAGATGCATTCGTTAAGCATTACTATATAAAGCCTTATATTAGATATAAAATTAGATCTAAAATTAGATCTGCAAAAAAAGATAGTATTTAATATAGATTAACTCAGGAATTAATTAACTGATTTAAAAGTTTTGTATACTCTTCTGGTTTTTCAAATCTAATATTGTGGCCAGTATCGAATCTATAAATATCGCATTTATCTATATTATTTGAAACTTTATCAGCTATAACATCCAACATAATGCCCCCTTTTTGATTATTTCCTCCCACTAAATAAGTTTTAGCTGAAATATTTTTTGAAATTTCTGGAGCATCATGCCAAACCCAATCATTATTTTCTCCAGCATTCTGCCAAATTTTTATATCATGATGAAAAGCTAAAGATGCACGAATCGCTCCCCAGAATGGATTCGTTTTAAATATTTCTGGATCAAAATTTTGGTAAGAAAATATTGCATCTAGGACCGTCCTCCAATTAGGTTTATATTCAGAGAAAAATTTACTACCTTTTTCGTACTTAATGAGTTGGTCATTAATAAGTTTGTCAGATACTTCTCCACTTGCCACCTTTCCTCTTTCTTCAGAAAACCAAGGTGGGTCTTCTAAAAGTTGGTGGGTAATTTTAGATCCAAGCTTGGATGATACCTGAAGACTTATAGATGCTCCTAATGAATGCCCAACAATTATTAATTGACCATTTATAGATTCCACAAATTCAAGTATAGGGGCGTAATAAGTATTAATATTATAGTTTTTTAGGTGACCACTCTTATTATGCCCTGGCAGATCTACAGCATAAATTTTATAAGAACCAAATTGATCAATTAAATTTTTCCATACTTCCCAGCCTCCTTGCCATCCATGAATAAAAAGTAGAGTTTTTTTACTCTCAACGCCGTTATGAAAGTAATTTATATCTACATCCGAGGCTTTAAAAATATTTTCTGGCATTATCTCCTTTTTTATAAAAATACTGTAACATTCATTTATTACCAAATTATTAATAATTATGAAGCCAGTTATAAAAAATATTGATAATTTCAGTAACCCTATTTTAGGATCTGAAGATGGAGTTCCAACTGTAGTATCTCTATATCATGATCATGAGCCTGGAGAATCTAGCAAACATCATTCCCATGATTGGGAGCATCAGGTTTTTATAACAAGAGGGCAAGGTATAATTTGGGTTGATGATATAGAATACCCAATCAAGAAAGGAGATTTTGTGCTAGTCCCACCAAATTGCACTCATCATTTTAAAAACACTGGTACTACAACACTAAGCAGAGTAACTTTTAATCCTAAAGCAAGTGAAAAATACCTATGAGTGAACTAATTATTAATCTAATTATTGCATTTATAATTATATGGACAACAATAGAGTTTTGTCTTAGCTTTGCTAACAAGTTATCTGTATCCGCACCTAGTATATCTCATAAAGATTTTATGAATAAATTAAGAATATTTTCATTTTCTCTTTTCTTAATAACTTTAGTAACTGTTCAAATTAATTTAGATATTTTTGTCACAAAAATTAAATTTATATGTAATTTATAAATGACAAAACTATCTCAATACACATTATTAATTTCGGCAGCTTCATGTGTTTTTATTTCGCTAGGGCTTAACCATTCGCAAGGTTTGTTTCTGCTTCCAATGAGCGAAAAGTTAAATACCGGGCGAGAATTATTTAGTTTAGCTGGTGGCCTTGGAGTACTATTTTCAGGATTGTTTGCTCCAATTTTTGGAGGTTTGGCTGATAAGTATGGCCCTGGCAAATCATTATCTATTCTATGTTTTCTTCAGATAATAAGTTGGATTTGGCTTGGAAACATAGCCAATAATACAGACTTATTAGGAGCCAGGATATTATTAGGAATTGGATCTTCTGCAATACTAGGAATTGCTTTGTCGGTAACAGGAAAATCAGTATCTGCTCAAAACAAATCATTATTTCTAGGGCTTATCATGGCATCAGGGTCTCTAGGTCAATTTGTGGTTGTCCCGATTATAAATATAATCATACAAAATTATAGTTGGCAGACAGCAACATTTGTATCTGCATTTATTGTATCTTTAATTTTTTTATTCTCTTTTTTAATAGCTAAAAATTCATCTAATCAAAATAATGACCCTCTAAAAAGCCAAAATACAAAAGTTGAAGAAGAACAAAATCAATCATTGACTGGCTCTCTTAGAGAAGCTTCAAAAAATAAAAGTTATATCTTATTAACTTCTGGTTTTTTTGTCTGTGGTTTTCATGTCACTTTTGTAGGAACGCATCTACCTGCGTTTTTGAACGATAATAATCTTCAACCATGGGTAGGAGCATCTGCTTTATCTTTTATAGGGCTATTTAATATTGTCGGAACATTATCATTCGGATATTTGGGTTCTAAATTATCTAAGAAAAATCTATTATCAACTCTTTATAGCATGAGGTCACTACTTTTTTTGATATTTATAATTTCCCCAAAAAATGAATTAACAGTTTTAATTTTTGCTTCTATTCTTGGGATTTTATGGCTTTCAACAGTGCCATTAACAAATGGAATCATTTCTGACATTTTCGGTCAAGGTTATGTCACAACTCTATTTGGAATAACAATTCTATCTCATAACATTGGATCTTTTTTGGGATCATGGATTGGCGGCAGAATATACGACCTGTACGGTTCATATGATCCCGTGTGGTGGATATGTGTTTTGCTAGGATTTGTATCTGCTGCAATCAATTACCCAATTAATATAAAACCGGTAAATAGATTGCAACAGACAGAATCTTAACTTTTTGAAAGATTTATAGCGTTAGTTTTTCCGTTATTTTCTTCTATTTCGAAGGATACTTGATCACCTTCGTCTAAACTTTCAATTCCAGCTGATTTCATTGCAGAAATATGAACAAAAACATCTTTGCTTGATTCATCATCAACAATGAAGCCATACCCCTTGGTTGAATTAAACCATTTAATTTTTCCTGAACTCATACCATCCTCCTTTGTAACCAAAATAATTTGGGGGTGAGTAGTAGGCGAGACGCCATTTTATTTATTTAACAGGAAGGATTATATATTGCTCCCGGAAATAAATATAGGTATTTTTAAAAACAATTTAATTAAATTCAAATAATTTGCTTTTGTATTATAATTTTTTTTATATTTAGCGCACTCAAATATTTGAAATGGATTATATGTATTATTTTGCCTACGGTAGCAATCTTAATTTAAAACAAATGAAATCTAGATGCCCAGATCATAAAGTAATAATGATTTATGCATTAGATAACTTTAGGTTAATATTTAGGTCTGTAGCAGATGTAGAAAAACATCACAACTCAAAAGTTTATGGGTTAATTTTTTTGATTTCTGCTAAAGATGAGAAAAATTTAGATACATTTGAAGGCGTGCCTAATATATATAAAAAAGAATACTTTTATGCCAAGATAGGCAATAATGATGAGAAGGTTCTGTATTACAAAATGAACAAAGAAGGCATAGGAAAGCCAACTAACAAGTACTACAATGCAATTCATGAAGGATATTTGCAAAACGATTTGGATGTATCATTGTTAGAAGAAGCGCTTAAATACTCTATAAAAAACAAAAAAGAGCCAATATTCTTTTCTAGTAGGTGGAAAGACTAAATATGAAAATTACTGACATAAAAACATACCAAATTGAAGCAAAACTTAAGGAGCCATTCTGGTGGGGAAATGGAGGAAATGATAAAAGGTCGGCAACATTAGTAAAAATAGAAACTGATGAAGGTATACACGGCTGGGGAGAAGGATGGGGAGGCGTAGGTCTATTTAAAGAAATGTTTCAAAATACAGTGATAGGAGAAGATCCATTTGAAAGAGAAAAAGTTTGGAAAAACATGTTTGATGAACTTAATAATCCTATTATTTACCCTGGCATAGGGGGAAGCGCTATGAGCGCGATTGATATCGCATTGTGGGATATTGTAGGTAAAAAACTTAAGGTTCCTATTTCTGTTTTGCTTGGGGGAAAAGTCAAAAATAAAGTTCATGTTTATGCAACAGGACTTTACTACACTAGAAAAGATTTTAAAGAAGAAATTAATGAAAGAGTTATAGAAGCTACAAATTATGAAAAAATGGGTTTTAATTCAATGAAAATTAAAATTGGAGCTCTACCAATTGATCAAGATTTAGAAAGAATCAAAAAAGTAAAATCATCTCTCAAAAAAGATACAAAATTATTTGTGGATGCAAATCAAGCTTATGATTTAAGATCTGCTAAATATATATCAGACAAACTATATGAAATGGACATTTTTTTCTTCGAAGAGCCTATTATGGGCCTAGACGTTGAAGGCTATAAAGAATTAGTTAGGTATTCAAAAATCCGAATAAGTGGCGGAGAAAGTTTAAGGACTAGATATCAGTTTAAAGATTTTATAAACCAAAAGGCCTTCGATATAATTCAGCCAGATGTTGGCAATGTTGGGGGAATCACAGAATTCAAACATGTCCAATCTTTAGCTTATGCTAATGGGATTCATGTCTATCCCCATGTATGGGGAACATCAATTATGATTGCTGCCTCATTGCATCTCGCATCCACTTTTACTAATCTTCCAATCTCTTCTTCTCCAAGCCAATTTACACAGGAGCCTATTATGGAGTTTGATCAATCTGAAAATCCCATAAGATACTCCATTGGTATTGATAATTCATTTAAATTTAAGGATGGATACCTATATGTACCTGAAAAACCTGGCCTTGGAGTTGAAATTGATGAGAACAAAGTGAAGAAGTTTTCTATAGATGGATAATTTTTCAAGATTTAAGTTATCAAATGAATCTCTTAAAGCTTTAGATGGCCTTGGATTTAAATATCCAACTCCAATTCAATCAAAAGCAATCCCTATAGGATTAACTGGCCGCGATATTTTAGCAAATGCACAAACTGGATCAGGAAAAACACTCGCCTTTACTCTACCTTTAATTGAAAAGATAAAAAATAATAACAATTCCTCTGGATTGATACTTACACCTACAAGAGAATTGGCTAAGCAAATATATTCAGTAGTAAATATTATTCTCAGTTATCACACTAATATTAAAAGTATACTTTTGATTGGAGGTGAAGGTATATATTCTCAATCAAACAATCTTAAAAAATTACCCCAAATAATTATTGGTACACCTGGAAGAATAAATGATCATCTAGATCGAGGTTCATTAAATCTTAATAGGTGTGAATTAGTGGTTTTAGATGAAACAGATAAAATGCTCGAGATGGGATTCGAATTCCAAGTAAGAGATATCCTCAAAGCAATAAATAATAAAAGGCAAATGCTAATGTTTTCTGCAACACTTCCAAATCAAATTATTAAATTATCTTCAAAATATTCAAACAGGCCCGAAAGAATCTCTATACAAGAAAATGAAGTTTTAAATTTCAATATAAAGCAAGATGTAATTAATGTTTTCCCAAAAGATAAATTCAAAGAACTTTCTAAACAAATTGAAAAAAGAGACGGATCAATTTTAGTTTTTGTAAAAACAAAGTATGGAACTGAAAAGTTATCTAAAAGACTTAAAAGAGAAGGGATTAAATCTACTGCACTACATGGCGGATTAAGACAAAATAAAAGAAGCAGGATAATGGATAATTTTAGAGATGAGAAGTTCAGGATAATGATTGCTACTGATATTGCTTCTAGAGGAATTGATGTGCCTCATATTGAACATGTCATCAATTATGATTTACCTCAAGCGCCTGAAGATTTTGTTCACAGAATTGGAAGAACTGCAAGGGCTGGATCAATAGGAGAAGCCGTGAGTTTCGTAACACCTAATGATTCAAAAATTTGGAAATCAATTGAAATTACTGTTAAAAGAATATCTAAAAATAAATCCTCTAAAAAAAAGAAAAGTAAAAATCTTTAATCAAAAAAATCTTTATCTTCTTCTTTAAGATATTTTTTTGCGCCATCATTAAAAGATATACCTAACCCTGGTGAATCCCAAACATCTATATAACTATCTTTTACAATAGGGCTTGGAAGGCCATCTATAATATCGTACCACCACTTATGGCAAGGTACGCAGTATTCGAAAGCAATATAATTTTTTGGTAATGTTGCAGCCAATTGAACATGAGCCGCTAACCCAATTAACCCGTCAATAGTTCCGTGAGGGGCTATGCTTATCCCGTTCATATCAGCATATTCTGCAATCCATTTAGTTTCAGCCAAACCTCCTACATCCAATGGGTCAGGACCTACTACGTTAACAGCCCTTTTATCTATTAAATCCTTAAAATTATGTCTTAAATATATTTGTTCGCCTGTATGGATAGGGGTAGTTGTGTTTATTGTAACGTCTCGATAAAGGTCGGCTAGCACATATGGCGTGTAGTCGCCAGTTATCATATCTTCTAACCACATTATATTTAAATCTTCAACCGCTTTTGCAATTTTTAGTGCGTCGCTCGGATTGATACCTGGGCCCAAATCAAGAGCCAAACCAACTTCATCTCCTAGGACCTCTTTCATAGCTTTAATGCATTCAATAGTATAATTAAATCCCTTCTCAGTTATTTGTCCACCGCCCGGAATATATTGACTTAATGCCCATGGTTTTTGGTCTGATTCGTCCTCATAAACAATGCTATTATTTTCATCCCAATGGACGTCACCATAAAAATAATCATCGAAATTTGATGCAAATTCTCCATGGACAGCAATCCCTTGCTTAATTATTGAAAAACCTTCATCTAAGTTTTTCATTTTTAGAGTATTTTCTGCAAAACTTTCTGGGCTATCTTTACCTTCAATAGGAAACCTTATTCCTCCGTTATAGACCAATACCCTATCCCTGACTTTTCCACCAAGTAATTTATATATTGGCAAATTAGATGCCTTGCCAGCAATGTCCCATAATGCAACTTCAATAGCACTTACAGCAGAACCGTATGGCTTGAAACCACCAAGCCTTCTAATCTTTCTCATTACTCTTTCAACATTGGTAGGATCCTCACCAAGAAGTTGAGGCTTATAAAATAATACAAAAGGTTTCAAGTATGGTTTTGCCCATTCTGCCTGACCAAAGCCAGAAATTCCTTCATCAGTTAATATTCTGACTACAGGAGTCTTTCCAATTATTGCACATTTTAAATCAGTAATTTTCATTTACTCATCCTGTTCTTATTTCAAAATTTTTTTCTTCATCAAGCCTTGTCCTTACTATCTCCTTAGTTAATGGATTTTTTGGCCACTGTTCAATTGGTATTAAGGATAATCTAATAAGTAATCTTGAAAAAGTAGAAATATAATACTTAAGATCTTTTACATTTAATTTGTCAAAAGTATCTGGAGGCTCATGATGATATTCACAAGAAGGATATCTACCAAAAAATCTCCACCTCCAAGGATGAGAAGCATCAATTCCAGCTTCTAAAAAGGGGAAGTGATCTGAATGTCCATCTATTTGAGACATTACATGTACTTTCAGATCTTCATTTAAAGTATCAAGTTGTCCTTGTAAAAAATTTCTTAAATGCGAAAAACCCAAGACAATTCCTTTTAAATTCCCTGTAGACAATTCATCACAATTAAGCACATATTTTGGCTTATTTTTAGAATCATAATTATTATTAACGTGAAAAAATGACCCTTGTAGCCTTTGCTCTTCTGCACTTAATGTAATAAATCTTAAACCGATAATTGGTTTAAGTTTGAATTCATCTATAGCTTTCTTTACTGTCCTTGCAGTTTCAATTACAGCAATCGCTCCTGAGGTATTATCATTCCCCCCTGGCGTATCAAATACAGTATCATGGTGTCCACACATAACAATATATTCACCTTTTATTTCCCCAGGTATTTCAGCAACAACATTTGATGTTTCTGCGTTATAAAATTCTGTTGTTACTTTTAATTTTGCTTTATGATTTTTTTGAGCATATCTCTTCAATAACAATAGGTGCTCGCTAGATGTATTAACTATTGGTAATGGCGGATATACTGATTCGGGATCTCTAGTATCCCATACTGAAGAATATTCCATCCTTCTACCTGATTTAGGATCTCCTACAATTATTGCAGAAGCGCCCATATTTGAAATAAAAGCAACTCTATTGCTTATTGGCTCTTGTTCTGTAAATGGTTCGTGATTTCTATAAATTAATGCAATCTTATCTTTGATATTTTCTGATTTTTCACTAACTTCACGATAAGTCCCATGACCTAAATCAATCATATCTGAATCTAAATCAACAGATGGACATCTGTGATAAGGCTTAACATCAAGTTGCTTTCCTTCAACCTCTAGGGTGCTATTAATAAACTTATAAGTTTCAATATCAAAATTTTCATGATAAGTCTGAAGTCCCTCGTTTTTCCAAAATTCATGTATATATTTTGCTGCGTTTCTCTCATTTTGAGATGTTGCCCACCTTGATCCAATATCTATACCCAACTTTTCATTGAGGTTTACAATTTCAGAATTTATCCAAGAATTACCCACAATCCACTTATCAATATCTTTAAAATTATATATATTCATATTTAAATTCTTATTTAATTCCATTAATAGGTCAATATAACTTCCACTAAATTAAGTTTTTTTATAATCTGATTTTATGATGATGACATCCGACAGAGAAAAAATAGAAATAATCATTAGGGATATATCTCAGTTAGAAGTAAATGATGAATATTCAAGAGATAGGAATATTTCGAATATTGAAAAACTTATCCAATTAAAAAAAGATCTTCAAGAAATAAAACCAGATTCTAGGCTTGCATCAACCCCTTCAATTCAAGAATTAAGTTCTAAAATGAAAAAACTTTTAGTCCAAAAAAAATTTCATGATATGGAATGGCAAGATCCCAACAAATTGCTCATGGCAATAACTCCTGGATTTGTATTGATTTGTCTAGTTGCTCCTCCTGCTGTGCTGGCTCTATTAACCCTTAGTTATATCTTATAAATGCAACTTGAAACTTTCGCAGACAATTTAATATTTCCAGAGGGCTCAAGATGGAAAGATAATAAGTTAATTTGTTCAGATATTTTTTCTAACGAGGTTATTAGTTTCACAGAAGCAGGAAATAAAGAAACAGTTGTAAAAATAGACGGGCTTCCAGTTGGATTAGGATGGAATAAAAATGATGACCTTCTAATAAACTCACTACAGGATAAAAAAGTTTTAGTATATGATGGCAAATCAACTAAAGAGTATGCAGACATTGGGGTTCATGAAAATAATTTTATAAATGATATGACTACTGATTCTTCTGGAAGGGCTTACGTAGGTACAGTTGCATTAGAATCATTCAATGAAAATATTCCCATTGCCCCAGATAATATGCCTACTTTTAGTTCAATAATGCTTGTTGATGTAGATGGATCTGTCAGAAGAGTTGCAGATAGGATGACATTTACAAATGGAATGGCTATAAGTCCTGATGGTAAAAAATTGGTTGTTGCAGAGACATTTGCATATCGATTATCAATATTCGACATAAAATCTAATGGAGATTTAGATAATAGAAGAATATTTGCTGACTTAGGCGCCCCTACTGATGGAATTACTATGGATGTCGAAGGGAGGGTTTGGGTAGCAATACCTTATTATAAATTTGGTGGCCCTGGAGGCTGGGTAAGGGTTGCAGAGGGAGGAGAAATATCAGGGAAAATTGATTCTAATACGCATGGAGCATTTGACTGTGTCCTTGGAGGAAAAAATATGGATAACTTGTATCTTCTTGAGGGGTCAATACTAGGGAAAGAGAGAGCCAAAGGGGATGGAAGAATTAGAGTCTGCAATGTTGACAGCCCTGGGTTTAATTAGAATTAATTAAGTAAAAACCAAATTACAAACAATATAGTAATAATTAGTATAGATCTGTTAGTCCAAATATTATTATCAAAAGCTTTACCTAATATCGACCCTGCAATCCCCCAAGAGGAGTGAAATATTACTTGTCCTATTGTAAAAATTACCCGAATTATTAGTGATCTTTGGATTTGAGATAAATTAATATCTGAAATTTGTGATTGAGCAAGAATTATCATGCTCCAAGTCTTAGGACTTAAAGGGTGGACTAATAACCCATTTTTAAAAGTAAATTTTGATAAATCGGTCTTATAGTTTTTATTTCTTAAAGATGAAATAGAAAGGTAAATAATAAATGCAGACGATATGTATTTTAATGATTCAAATATAATTTTATTCTCAACAACAAAAACACCTAAACCAATTGCAATTGCAAAGTTAACAAAAGTTTTTCCTGTCACTAATCCCAATAAAAAATGTATAGACTTTCTAAATCCTAAAGAAGAGCCGCCTGCCATCATCAAAAGGTTGCCTGGGCCTGGGCTTCCAGTCATAAACATAGCAAAAAATATTAAGCTAAGAACTGTACTAATCATTAAATAATTTTGGAAACAATAATCCTACTTTATTCTTATATTCTGTATATCTATCATCTCCTCCCCATCTATCATTAGCAATTGATTCAAGCTGAGGTACTCCAGAAATATATCTTAATAATACAAAAACAAATAATGGAGTAATTAGTGCTATATATCCAAATCCAGAAAGATATTTAAATGACATGACTGTTATACCAAGCCAAATTAGTATTTCGCCTAAATAATTAGGATGCCTTGAATAGGCCCAAAGACCTGAATTTATAAATGAAGAGGAATTGATTATTTTAAAATTTCTTTTTTGGTTATCTGCTATTACTTCAACTAAAAAACCAATTAACCAAATCGAAAAACCACCCCATTCTAGTAAGCCGAAATCGTGTTCTAATTTAGAGGACAAAACTACAATTAACGGAAGAGAGGAAAATATTATCCAAATACCTTGAATATTCCATAAAAGAAACAACCTAGAAGGAGGTCTCAAAAAACTTTGCAATCTGACATCTTTTTTTGCCTTGATCCTTCTGAATAATAAAAATATTCCCAGTCTAGATGCCCACAAAAATAACAAAAAGGAAATAAAAATTTTATTAAAATCAGGATTGACCATAAACACAAATCCTATTGTTACCAAAGTTATAAAAGTCAAACTACCAATGAAATCGAAAAGTAGATCCGTTTTGAAAATAAGTGAATGAAAATAAAAAATAATTTGAATTAATACGACAGTTAAAATCATAATATGAGGGGTTGCAAATCCTTCATATGAAGTAGAATTGAAACTTAAAAAATATGAGACAATAAATAAAATAGCCCATATTGATAAAACACTAATTATATTTTTAATAAACCCTTTCATAACAAGAGAATACCTTTTACAAATTATCTTTTCTAAACATTAATATACAGTATGAATTAAAAATTCGAATGTAAAAATAAATTAAGGGGATAATAATTAAACAATTCAAATGGAAAAATATTCCTGTTAATGTACCAGAAACAAGAAACGAATGGATCTTTTGGGTAATATTTCCATTGATTTCCCCTTTTTTTATATTCCTAATTATTTGGATTTACAACTAAACTTTATATAAATTCTCCGACAACAAAAGAACCATCATTCCAAGAAGGTTCTTCTTCTAAGAATTCCATCATTTCCAAGAAATTCTGGTGAGTTTCTTCTTTTTCAGCATTTACCTTATATGACTCTTTATCTTTAAAAATAGCTACACCCATTAAATCACCATCATCATCTGGATTCATTACAAACCAAGCAACCATTCTACTGTTGTTAGGGCTTCCCTGAAGTAACTCGATTAGTGCTTCTTTTTGGCCTTCTTTAGGTTTCATGCTAAATATACTTCCGTACATAAATATCTCCTTTTCTCTAATTTTTATCACATAAATGTTTCAAAACTGTTATTATAATTTTTGAGGTTTTTATGAGAGTTATAATTTTATTTTCATTAATTTTATTAATTTTTGCTTGCTCGCAAGAAGAAGAAATTACAGAAGTAACTAAAATTTTTTCAATGGATGAAGTTTCGACCGCAGGCTTCAAAGTAAAAAAAGATTTTAATACTGAGTTCCCTGATTCAACAGATGCAAAGTGGGGGTTCTATAAAGGTAGAGATGTTGCTGTTTTAAGATATGCTTCATTGGAATTAGCCAATTCTGCAGGTGCACTTGCAGGCAGAGAACAAACAGAGCAAATTGAGGTTGTTGAAAAAAATATAGCCCATGGGCCAAAAGTTGAAAGAACAGAATGTAGAGGACACAAACAAAATAAACCAAACTCTTCTTCTGTTTATTACAAATCTTTTAGGAATAATTTAGGGTTTGAAAACTCACTTATAGTAAATAAAAATGCATTTATTGAAGAATTTGATAATTCAGAGCCCATGAAACCTAGTTGGATGGCATGTGTTCGAAGAGAGCCTATGTATACAGAATTCAAAATACATGGAAATCTAATTATTCTAATGGAACCATTAGCAACTGAGGATCAAAACGATACTAGAAAATTCTTAGATAAAGCGGCTAGCAGTATAAAGTAGTTACTCTGCTACAGGCATTGCACTCGGAACTACATCATATAAAGTTTTAGAGCATCTTATTTTTGAATCTTCCATGTTATAGCCAGGGCACATCATTATCATATTTCCATAGATTACATATGTAAGGTATTTTGGTTTTGGTTGACCATTGCCTGCATGTGTATTCCCTAGCCTTTCTGCTAGAAACTGCCGATGCTTTAAATCTGGTGTCCACAAAGCACAGTCTTTTGTAATACACCCATCCTCCCCTGTTGCATTTTCAACATATTCTGTACCTATTTGAACAGCATCAGAGTGATTTGCATAAAATCTTATTTCGTAATCAATCTTTTGGTCGTCAGGATCTAACTTATTTTTTATGAATCCATAAAATGCAGATGTAGCGCCTGGAAGATCATCAACTTTATATTCTTTGCTCTTTTTAAAACCAACTGTTTTAAAATCTTCTATAGAAAAGGTTTGATCTACATTGGTTACTTGATCAACAATAGGAATATCCTCTGATTCATCACTAGAACCACAACCTAACAACAAAATTAAACTTATAAAACTTAAAATAATTTTTTTCATAATAAATATATATTATCGTAAAAATTAAATTATGTGGAACTTTGGTGACCCGCCTCGGGCTCGAACCGAGAACCTATTGATTAAGAGTCAATTGCTCTACCATTGAGCTAGCGGGCCATGATGAAGAATTATATATATAAAATTAAATTATGTTGAGTATTCAACAATCATTTCTTTTGTACTGCTAAGCATCAAAACTATCAATGCCCCCCAAAGACTTGATAAAGCTGAAACCCAAATTGCAAAAACATATCCGCCGGTTATATCAAAAACAATTCCTGGGATTACACCTCCAATAGCCATTCCTATCCCTGCACCAAATAACTGCCATCCATAAGTTGTCCCCATAGGGAATCTGCCATAATACTGTTTATTTATTATAGGAACTACTGTACCTTCACCTCCATAGGGAAGGCCAAATAATATAGCAAATAAATAAAAATCAAATATAGTACTTGCATTTAAAAGTAATAAAACCGATAAACCTTGACCTAAAAATGAAATAAAAATTATAGGCTTGCTTCCATATTTGTCACCAATTATGGGGGCAGTAAATCTTGAAAAAATACTAGCTATAGCAATGATACTCAGCACGCCAGAAGCAGCAACAAGACTTATTCCTTGGTTTACAGCCATTGGTATTACTGCAACCAAAATCACCGCATGACCAACACATCCCCAAAAATGAATATTTACCAAATGCCAAAAACTATCAGTTTTAAAAATTAATTTCTGGCTCTTAGAATTCCACAGGATTCCTTTGATTTCTGATTTATTATCAGTACTCATCCAGCCATAAGGAAGAGTAGATTTTTTTTCTGGAGAGTCATAAAAAAACAATAAGCATACTGCTATAATTATAGATCCAAAAATTCCAAATATAAGAAAGGTATTTTGCCATCCAAAGTATTCAAAACATATAGCTAATGCTTGAATAGAAAGAGCTGGCCCAATGCTCCATGCAACCATCATAGCACCCGTGCCTATCCCAGTTCCTCTCTTAAACCAACTAACGACAGCAGGCACAATTGGCACTAAGTAGATTGATTGGGCTATACCTAAAACTACCCCGTATGCAATATAAAACTCTATTATTGAAGATGCAGTAGCTGTCCAAACCATGCCTACCAAAAAGAGAACTGTACCAATTGCCATAGTTTTCCTGGCTCCTATTAAATCTCCTATGATTCCTGAGACAGGACTAAATAGGGCTGTACATAGTGCGGCAATTGCGTAACCTAAGCCTATTTGTCCCTGAGACCATCCAAAAGTTTCTGACATTGGATCCACCATCACTCCAAAAACGTTTCTTATAGTGCTGCCCACCATTTGGATTATTGAAGCAATTATTACTATCACCCAAGCAAAATGACGCAAGTGATATTTCTCATCTATTTTTTTGATCAATGAAGTGGGCATACTAAAATAAAACTCCTCTCCCACCAAACATCTGTTGAGTTTCCATGGCTAACCCTATTTTTAATTCGACTTTCTGAATAATCAGCACCTATATAAATCAATAAAGCCAAAGAAACTAAAACTGTAATTATAACCATTCCAAGGCCTTTATAAGGAATTTCACCCATTATTAAGAATCTGATACTAATTTTCCTGACTGAGCCCAATCAGACTTTTTAATGTCATGATAAATTATATGTGTTGCATCTGAAGTGGTCTCCCCTATCTCAACTACTGCATCAGTAATAGCCTTGGCTAACTTTGCTTTTTGCTCAGGGGATCTTCCCTCAAACCATTTAACTTCAATTGTAGGCATTTTTATCTCCTATTTAAGTATAATTAAATTAAATTCTAATATATCTTATAAATTAATAAATGGATAAAGAAAAAGAATTCATAAATATTATAAAAAATATTATAGATCCAAATTTTGATGCTGGTGGTTTTGGTATTGGCATTGGCGATGATGCTGCCATTGTAAAGGGGAATATAGACGGAGGCCCTTTAGTATTTTGTTCAGATGCAATAGTAGAAGATGTTCATTTTAATCGTGAACATTATTCATTCAATAATATCGGATGGAAGAGCATAGCAATTAACGTAAGTGACATCATATCTATGGGCGCAATTCCAAATTACTTTACAGTATCAATAGGGATAAATAGAGAATTCAGCATAGAAGATTTTAAGGAACTAATAACTGGAATGAAAGAATGCTCTGATGAGTTTAAAGCAACAATAGTTGGAGGAGATATTGTTAGGGCAGAAAAATTATTCATAAACGTCTCTGCTGTTGGTTTTTTTGATTATGACACTTCTTCTATGAGAAGAGGCATGATGAGAAATAGCGCTCAGCCAGGAGATAAGATTGGAGTGAGCGGATTTTTGGGAGATTCATTAGGCGGATTTTTGAGTTTACAAAAAAATAATAAAGCAGATTTGCATCTTACCTCTAAACACTTTAAGCCATATCCTAATCTATCTTTAGCCAGAAAATTGTACTTTAATAACGTAATTTGTTGCACAGATATTAGCGATGGATTAAATACAGAGTTAATTAATATTTGTGAATCTAGCAATGTTTCTGCTCAAATAGATGTAACCAAATTGCCAATATCAAAAAATTTAAAAAAATCTTTCCCGGAAGACTATTATGACATGGCTATCAATGGAGGAGAAGACTTTGAACTTTTATTTACATTTAATAGTTTGCCCAATGATATTATGGATAAAATAATTGTTATAGGCGAAGTAAAAGAGATAGGCGAAAATCAGATTATTTACAACTTAAATGGGGGAAAATATTCACCAAAATTAAGTGCATGGAGGCATTTTGAATAGTTTTTCTAAGGAAATAATAACTAATTCTTCTGAAGAAACATTAGGGTTAGGGATGAAACTTGCTCCTTTTATTGGAATAGGGAAAATTGCTTACTTAAAAGGTCCATTAGGAGCTGGAAAAACTACCTTAGTCAAAGGTATAACAGAATTTTATAAGTGTTCACAACCAGCTAAAAGCCCCACTTTCATATTAGTAACCTCTTATTTTGGAGATATTTCAATTAATCATTGTGATTTTTTTAGGCTAAATAATTCAGAAGAGATATTTGACCTAGCCCTTGAAGAATATCTCGAAGATGGAAACTTAATTATTGAGTGGCCTGAAATAGGTGAAAAATATCTCCCAGAGCCAGACTTGGAGATAATACTTGAGCACACTGATTTGAGCAGCAAAAGAAAAATTATAATTAGATCAAATAAAAAAGAAAATTTGGAAAAATTAATATGAAAAATATTCTATCTATAGATACATCTACTAAGAATGTATCAGTTTCTATTTTTTCGGAAAATGAAATATTGCACGAAGATTGCTGGACATCAAAAAATAACCATAGCATTGAATTAATTGATTCAATAAAAAAAGGATTTGAAGAGACCAATTTAAATCAAGAAGATTTTGATTGCATTTCAGTTGCGATTGGTCCCGGCGGTTTTAGTTCGATAAGAGTTGGTATGAGCCTATCTTTAGGTATTGCAAAAAATAATAACCTCAAAATAATCGGAATTCCAACTTTTGAAATTGAGTTAGAAGGGCATAAAGATTCAAATTATTTAAATAATTTAGTCGCATTAATACCTGCCGGATTTGATGCTTTTTGCTGGAAAGATATTAATAATATAGATAATAGAGAGCCTGATGGAATAGTAAACTTAAAAGACATCGAGAAAGTTTTTGCCAAAGATACGTTTTTTTGCGGAGAAAATTTATCTTCAATTTTTGAAAATTTTTCTGGTTTCAAATATGCTGATCGAAGTTATAGGAAACCTGAACATATTTTAAAGTTAATTAGAAGGCTTGAGTCAGAAAGCGACATAGAAAAATATTCTGATCTTCGCCCAATTTATTCAAGGTCACCGAATATAACAAAGAAAAAATAGGAGAGATAATGGGAAGTGAATCAACTTTAGTTTTAGTAAAGCCTGACGGTGTAAATCGAGGGATTATAGGAGATGTAATTTCTAGGCTTGAATCAAGCGGTTTAAAAATTTCAGGTCTGAAACTGATACAAATGGACAGCGAATTGGCAGGTAAACATTACCAAGAACATAAAGAAAAACCTTTTTTTGGAAGCTTAATTGAATTTATTACCTCATCGCCTGTCGTTGCTATTGTGATAACCGGGAATGATGCGATTCAAAAGACAAGAACATTAATGGGGTCTACAAATCCCTTGGAATCCGCGCCAGGAACAATACGAGGTGACTTAGGTCTAACAGTTGAAAAAAATATTATCCATGGGTCTGCAAATAGCGAAGATGCTAAAAGAGAAATATCACTTTACTTTGAGAATGATGAAATTATTGAATACTCTAGAACCATAGACAAGTGGATTGAATAATCCTATTGAATTCTGACAATTTCTTTCGCAGTAGACCATAAATTCTCTAAATCGTAATTCTCTCTACTTCTTTCTGAAAGTATATGAACACTAAGTCCAAAAAAATCAAGTAAAATCCAACCTGTCTTTCCTGTGCCTTCCTTATGATGAATTTTATTACCATCTTTTTTCATAGCACGCATTATTTTTTGCGCTAAGTTTTCAAGGTGCCTATCTGTTTGACCAGTCACAAGAATCGAAAAATCAGAAAAAACTGAAATTTTACTAGTATCTAGCAAAATTACTTCTTCTCCTAAATTTTCTGATGCTAAATCTGCAATTTTTCTTGCACAATTTTCTAATAACATTGACTTACCCATATATATAAATTATAAACCTTTCGTGTATATTAATTAAAATTGTATAAAATGTCTGATTTAAATAATAAAAAAACTGTTGTGGTAGCAATGAGCGGAGGAGTTGATTCCTCGGTAGCTGCTGTATTACTACATAAGCAAGGATTTAATGTCATTGGAGTAACAATGCGATTATTCCCGTATGAAGACAACACTGCTTCAAAATTAAATAAAAGTTGCTGCTCTCTAGATGATGTGGAGGATGCCAGATCAGTTTGCAGGCAAATAGGATCAAAACATTACTTCTTAAACTTTGAAAAAGAATTCAACAAACATGTAATTGATTATTTTGTATCTGAATACCAAAAAGGAAGGACACCTTTTCCCTGCTTAGCATGCAATGACCGACTTAAATTCGACTTCTTGCTTAAAAGAGCTGAATTCTTAAAAGCTGACTTTATAGCAACTGGTCACTATGCAACCATTATAAAAAACGATAACAATTTTGAACTTATAAAAGGTATAGATGAGACAAAGGATCAAAGTTATGTGCTCTTTAATCTAAATCAAAAAATTATGAGCAAACTAAAACTTCCTGTCGGAGGTTACTCAAAAACTGAAATTCGAGAAATAGCTACGGAATTCGGATTAATTAATGCTGATAAACCTGATTCTCAAGACATATGCTTTATTCCAGATAGGGATTATAAAAAATATATCAACAACAAAGTAAAAAGTACTAAGGGCAATATTATCAATTCATCTGGAAAAAAACTTGGAGAGCATGATGGAATACATAATTTCACTATAGGTCAAAGAAAAGGTTTGGGGATTGAAAGCAAAGGAAAACCATTATTCGTGACTAACATATACTCTGACAGTAATAATGTTGAAGTAGGGCCACCACAGGATCTAATGAAAAAGAATGTTCTTATGTCATCAGTTAATTTTATTTCCGGGCAAAAACTACCTGATAGTATGGAATTAAAAGCAAAAATTAGGTACAAGAGTTTTCCTGCATCCGGCAAGTTAGTCTATCTAGAAAATGGGGATATTAATTTTATTTTTGATGAACCTCAAAGAGCAATTACACCTGGGCAAGCTCTTGTGCTTTATAAAGAAAATATGGTTGTAGGAGGAGGATTTATAGAATTTGATAAATTCTCAAATAAAAATATACCAACTGAAGCCATCAAATTATCATTATAGAGAATATAAAAAAATACATTTCGACCCTAGATGTGCCTGATTATCCAAATTCATCAATTGAAGAGAAGGCATTTAATAAAGGTATAAAAAGCATTATAGGCATAGACGAAGTAGGAAGAGGAACGATCGCTGGCCCGGTAGTCTCTGCTTCTGTGAAACTTAGCAAAGGTTTAATAATGGGCAATCCTATGAAATTTAATGACAGCAAAAAATTATCTGAAACGGAAAGGGTGAGGCTTTTCAATGAAATTGTTTATTCTAGATCAGAGTTTTCAATTGGCATTGCAACACATACAGAAATTGATATGTATGGAATATTAGAATCAACAAAACTATCCATGAAAAGATCAATATCTAACTTAAAAACAAATATAGATCTTATTTTAATTGATGCTATAAATTTAGATATCCCCCATAACAACGTTGGATTCAACAAGGCTGATACAATATCTGTTTCAGTTGCAGCTGCATCAATCATCGCTAAAGTATCGAGAGATACTATGATGTCTAGAATATATGAAAATTTATTCCCAGGTTATTATTTTAAAGATAACAAAGGGTATGGATCAAAAGTTCATATCGATTCACTTAATTCAAAAGGGGCTACTAAAATACATAGAAAATCTTTTAGCCCAATAAATAAGATGGAGTTATGAAAAATTTAGGCTTATATATAATTATAGATCCCAACAATATAAGAAATGCAGGCCTTTATAATCTTGCAAAAGAAATTATAGAAGCTGGCGCAGATACAATTCAACTAAGAAACAAGGAATCTAATGACCAAGAAATGATAGCGCAAGCAAATTTGGTCAAAACATTATGCCGTGCCAATGACACCTTGTTTATAATAAATGACAGGATTAATGTGGCTCTAGAAACCAAGCCGGATGGTATTCATTTAGGAAGAGAAGATATGGATGTAAATCAATGCAGAAAAATATTCGGAGATGATTTTATAATAGGAAATTCAAATGCAACTAAACAGGAAGCAATATTATCAAGCAAACTTAATCTTAATTATGTAGCAATAGGAAGTTTGTTTGAAACAACCACTAAAAAAGATACAATACCCTCGTCAATAAATGTTATAAAAGATCTTAAGGACAATAAATTTATATTACCCATTGTTGGTATAGGCGGTATAAATAAAGAAAGGGCAAGAAAGGTTCTTGAGTTTGGAGCTGACTCTTTATGTATTTCAAGTGCAGTGACCTTATCAGGCAATCCTAGAAAAGAAGTTCTAGATATAAAAAAAATAATGAGAGAATATGGAAAATAAATCACTAACTTCAATAAAAAAAGTTACTACATTGAGCAATTCAATGTTCAAGGATATCCATAAATCTAGAGAAATAGGACTAAAAATATCTAGAGAGATAATTGGAATTTCATCAAGATCAATAAGGGCGGCTCATAGAGGTGAATTTAAAGAATCTCAAAAGTTGATTGATGAAGGAATCAGAAAATTAAAATCAGTAAAACCAAAAGTGATTAAATATTCATCCGACATTAATTCTACATTTATGCTAGACGGAGAAAAAGAATTATGTGAGGCAATATTTTTTATATGTTTTACTTCTAATAAAGTTGTTCCTTCAAAATACTTCAACATTTTCTCCCCTAGCTCCTTGTTGAAAGGAATGGCTGAAGCAGCAAGCGAATTAAGAAGGTCAGCTTTAGATAAAATTAGAGATAACGAAGTAATAGAATCTGAAAAATACCTAGAAATTATGAATGGGGTTGTAGATGTCCTAGAATCAGTTGATTTCCCTGAAGGTGTAACTGCCGGACTAAGAAGGACAACAGACCAACTGAGAAGTGTGGTGGAAAGAACACGGGGAGACATTACAATTGCTTTAGAAAGAAAAGAACTAGAAATAAGTATCAATTCTCTTAAAGAAGAATTGAAAAAAAATTAGCGAGGAAAAATTATGGATAATTTAGTTTTGGTTGTATTGGCATCTTCTGGAATAGCATTGTTGTCAGCTATTTATTTTTTCTGGAATGTTGTTAAGAGGAAAGTTAAAAATAAAGAATTATCTGAAATAGCTGGCCTTATTCAAGAAGGGTCTTACGCTTTCCTTAAAAAAGAATATACAATACTTTCATTTTTTGTAGCCATTATGTTTGCAATTCTTTGGATTGTAGTTGACATGAATATTTTTGGTGCCGAAGGCTTTAAAACAAATTCTGGCCCATGGACAGCAATATCTTATTTAGCAGGGGCAATAGGCTCTTCAATAGCAGGGTTAGTAGGAATGAATATTGCTGTAAGAGGGAATTCTAGGACTGCTGAGGCTGCTGAAGGGGGGCTTAATCAGGCTTTGAGGGTTGCATTCAATACAGGAAGTGTGATGGGTCTAACAGTAGTAGGAGTTGGCTTACTGGGAGTATCTTTGCTTTGGGTAATATTTGATAGCAACAGTGCTGCCACAAGTATAATTGCCGGCTTTGGTTTTGGTGCCTCTTCTATAGCATTATTTGCGAGAGTTGGTGGTGGTATATATACAAAAGCGGCTGATGTGGGTGCCGATTTGGTTGGAAAAGTGGAAGCAGGTATCCCAGAAGATGATCCTAGAAATCCCGCAACCATAGCCGATAATGTTGGAGATAATGTTGGAGATGTAGCAGGCATGGGTGCCGATTTATTTGAATCATATGCTGGATCATTAATTGCAACAATATCTTTAGCCGTAATTGCTACCAATACACCAAATTTTCCAGACGCTTCTACAGGTAATTTAATAATGCTTCCTTTAATTATTAGCGCAATTGGAATAATTGCTTCAATTATTGGTACGTTTTTGGTTAGAACCAAACCTGATGCATCTATGAATTCATTATTGTGGTCTTTTAGGATTGGAATTTTCGGTGCTGCTATTCTTGCGCTTGCAGGAATTTATTTTGCAAACTCCTTCATGTTTGATGTAGCCCTACCAGTTGAATTATTTTTTGTTGTACTAACCGGACTTGCTGTAGGTCAAGTTATTGGAACCGCAACTGAATATTTCACATCATATGAGTACTTTCCTGTTAAATGGATTTCAAAACAATCTTTAACAGGTCATCCATCAAACATTATTGCGGGTATATCTGTAGGTCTATACAGTACGGCTATTCCTGCCTTATCTGTTGTAGTTGGAATACTGATTGCATACAATCTTGCTGGACTATACGGGGTTGGGTTGGCTGCAGTAGGCATGCTATCCACTTTAGGAATAACCTTATCTACTGATGCTTATGGTCCAGTAGCTGATAATGCGGGAGGTTTAGCAGAGCAAGCAGGACTTAAACCTGAGGTAAGGGAAAGAACAGATGCTTTAGATGCTTTAGGGAATACAACTGCTGCTACAGGAAAAGGATTTGCAATTGGATCAGCAATTTTGACTGCATTAGCACTTTTAGCTGCATACGGAGTAGTAACAAATGTTACCACTATAAATATTATGAACCCAAAGGTTTTAAGTGGGGTCCTTATAGGCGCGTTGCTTCCCTTCCTGTTTTCTGGGATGACTATGCAGGCAGTAGGAACTGCTGCCGGGGCAATGATTGAGGAAGTAAGGCGGCAATTCAGAGAAATAAAAGGTCTAAAGGCAGGGAAAAAAGGGGTTAAGCCTGATGCTGCCAGAGCTGTTGCAATTAGTACTGCTGGATCACTTAAAGCCATGATACTGCCTAGTATTTTAGCTATTATCTCTCCTATTCTTGTTGGGCTATTTTTAAAAGCTGAAGCTCTTGGAGGAATGCTAGCTGGATCAATAGTCTCTGGATTTCTTCTGGCTATTTTTATGGCAAATTCTGGAGGAGCCTGGGACAATGCAAAAAAGTATGTTGAACTAGGAAATCATGGAGGAAAAGGGTCAGACGCACATAAAGCCGCAGTAACAGGAGATACAGTAGGGGATCCATTCAAAGATACCTCGGGCCCTTCGATAAATATATTACTTAAATTAATGACTATCGTAGCTTTAGTATTTGGGCCACTATTTATAGGTTAAAATTGCTAATCAAAAGAAATTAAAACCCTATCAGAGGCATTCCATGCGAATTTGCTTGGCTTGAATGAATCTTTAACAATAAATAATAAAAAGCCTTCTGCCCTCTCTAGGTTATTTAAAGTAAAAGGTCCCCATATTGGGTAAGTCAAATCTTCATTATTTTTTGTAGTATTTTGACTAATTGAAAATGGATTTGTAGGTTTATAAGTAAATCCATCTGTTGATATAAATTCACTAGAATTTTCATTAAAAATTATTCTTATCTCGGCAGAAGCAGCATTAGTAACTTCAAGATTTAATATAGCCAAACTTTTGCCTTCTGGCGCAAATAAAGTTTTGGGTGAACTATCTAAATCTTGGTAATCATATTCTTTAGTAATCACAGGATCATATGCTTTTATATATAAGGTCCTTCCAGATACATATAATGGATAATAATTTTCAAATGGCTTAAATATTAACAATGAAGTAACTACAGCCGAAAGTAAAACTGCAGCAATTGCTATTAACATTAAAAATCTATTCGAAAGTGATCTCATTTTTATGTTTGAGTTAATATATGCAATTCAGATAAAACATTTTTCAATGATTCAATTAAAACATCTACCTCTTCAGAGGTATTATCTAAAGAAAAGCTAAATCTTATTGACCCCACAGCTAATTTAGGATCTATACCCATGCTTACTAAAACATGAGAAGGCTCTAAGGATGCCGAGCTGCATGCACTCCCACTTGAAGCAAAAATCCCCTTCATATCTAAGCCAATTAATATGGGTTCACCTTCAAATCCTTTAAAGCAGACATTTAAAATATTAGATAAAGAGTTTTTATCAGGAGTTACAATAATATGAGGATATTCTAAATTTTGTAACTTCAATTTCAGAATATCAACTAATTTTTTGCAATGAACATTAAATTTATCTTTCTCTTCATTAGCCAAGGTAAGTGCTTTAGAAAAGCCGACAATTCCAGGAACATTTTCTGTTCCTGACCTTCTTTGTCGTTCTTGGCCTCCTCCTACAATTATTGGGGCAATAGGTATTCCTCTCTTTAAATATAAACACCCCACGCCTTTAGGTCCTCTAATTTTATGGCCTGAAAGGCTCATTAGGTCAATTCCAAGTTTTTTTGTATCTAAGTCTAATTTGCCCGAAGCCTGAACTGCATCGCTATGAATATAAATTTCCTTTTGCAAATTCTTAGCTCTTCTTTTAACTATCTGACTTATTTTTGGTAAATCCTGAATAACACCAGTTTCATTATTGGCGAACATAATTGAAACTAAAGAGGTATCATTGCTTATTTCAGATTCCAGTTCATCTAAATTAATAAGTCCAGCCTCATCTACATTTAAATAAGAAATCCTAAATCCAATTGATTCCAATTCCTCCATAGCATGAATTACTGCATGGTGCTCTATTTTAGTTGTTATTATATGACCCCCCATCTCCTTTAATGCTTTAGCAACACCTATGATAGCCATATTGTCAGACTCAGTTCCGCCACTAGTAAATATGATCTCGCTAGGCTTGCAATTTAGTATTTTTGCTACATTTTCTCTAGATCCATCTACAGCATCTCTTGCAATTTGGGCTATGCTATAAAGACTAGAGGGATTGCCATAATTTTCAGTAAAATATGGCATCATCTCATCGAGAACTTCTTGTCTCATAGAAGTCGTAGCAGCATTATCTAAATATATTTCTTTTGGTGAATATAAAGTCATATTAAGATTATTTTATCAAAACAATCCAAGTATTGTTGAATATAACAATTTAATTGGCTATCATTTCCATTTAGAAGTTCTAGCACACACAAAATATTAATTAAAATGATTAAGATTTCAAATATGTCTAAATATTACGGGGATTATCCTGCTGTATTAGATGTTTCCTTCTCTATTGAAAAAGGCGAAACAGTTGGTTTGCTGGGCCCAAATGGGGCAGGAAAATCAACAACAATGAAAGTTATGACAGGATACACTCCGCCTACCAATGGAAAAGTATCTGTTGGGGGTTATGATATTGTTGATAAATCTCTTGAAGCAAGAAAGCAAATTGGATATCTTCCAGAAAACGTCCCTTTGTATTTAGATATGACTGTAAAGGAATATCTAAATTTTATGGCTTCTATAAGAGGAATGAAAAGCGGAATATCAAAAAGAACTGATGAAGTTATAGATATAACGGGTTTAGAAACTTACAGAGATACTATTATCGGAAAACTTTCAAAAGGCTACAGGCAGAGAACCGGTATAGCTCAATCTATAATTCACAAACCTAAAATTTTAATTATGGATGAGCCAACTATTGGAATAGATCCTGTCCAAGTTGTAGAAACAAGGAAACTTATTCAAAGTTTAGGGGGAGAACACACTTTGATTCTTAGTTCTCATATTCTTCCTGAAGTAACAACTATATGTAAAAGAGTTTTAGTAATTCATGATGGAAAAATTGTTGCTGATGATACACCTAATAATTTATCTAAGAGACTCCAATCAACTCAAGTATGTGAAGTTTCTATTAAAGAAAATAATGGTGTGAATTTCATTAAATTATTAAGAAACGAGAGTTATGTAGTGGATGTAAGGAGTAAATTTGATAATAATAGTGAATATAAAAATTATATTATTGAAATGTCATCCAATCATGGTGTAGAAGAAAATATTGCAAGGCTCATTGTAGAAAATGGCATCGGCCTTCATAAACTGAATTCATTGCCGCTAACCCTTGAAGAAATATTTTTACAGTTAACATCTGAATAATGATTAATATATATACAATATTCAAAAAAGAACTTCTAAGTTATATCAAATCTCCAATGGCATATATTGTTGCGGCATCTTTTTTTACTGTAACAGGCTTTTTCTTTATTGCTTCTGTTTCTGATGCCTTTTCGGAAGCTAGTATTAGAGGATTTTTAGCGGGAGCTGTTTTCTTTTTGATTTTCTTATCCCCTGCACTAACTATGAGACTTATTGCTGAGGAACAAAAATTGGGTACTATGGAACTTTTAATGACTTCTCCACTAAAGGAACATGAAATTGTAGTTGGAAAATTTTTAGCTTCTTTTTCAATAGTTTTATTTATGCTCGCTGGGACTCTTTTTTATCCAATAATATTGTTTATTTTTGGTGTGCCTGATTTAGGCCCAATTTTCACAGGATACTTGGGCTTAATTCTTTACAGTTGCTCAACGTTATCTATAGGGATTTTTGCTTCTTCATTAAGTTCAAATCAGTTAGTTTCGTTAGTAGTTGGGTCAGGCATATTAACTCTACTTACATTTATTAATTTTGTTTCGGAAAGAGTTCCAGGAATTCTAGGAACTATTTTAAATGAATTGCAACTAGGAGGTTCATTCTCAGTATTTGATACAAGCAGTTTTGGAATAGCAGAAAAGGGGCATTTTGCTGATTTTGCTAGAGGGATAATATCTGTGTATGACATTATATTTTACTTGTCTATTTCAATTATATTTTTGTTATCCACGATTCTTATACTAGAGACGAGGAGGTGGAAGTGAAAAATAATAGGGGTGAAATTAATAATGAATCAAAGAAAATTATTGATTTAATAAAAAATTATTCATATTCGATTCAGTACATATCTTTTGCATTCGGGGTCCTTGCAACATTCCTTGGGTTAATAATTATTATTTTTTTAAGAGATATACAGTTTTCTGGATTCCTAGTTTTATTCATAGGAATTCTATCATTTATATTATCTTTTCTGCTTAACATAACTAATATTAAAAAAGTTGTTTTTTCTTCAAAAGGTGCTTATGGAGCAAATACAATATTCATACTAATCGCTACTATTTTCATTCTAATAGTTACAAATTCGGTAATCTATACACTTAATGATAGAGGTGCTTCTCCATCATGGTTTAGATCTGATCTTACTGCTTCTAAAGAATATCAATTGTCAAGTCAAGCATTAAATGCGTTAGATAGCCTTAAAGAAGACTTAGAAGTTTTTATTTTCTTAAGATCTGATTCAAGTCAAGATAAGCTATCAATAAGTCGAACTGAAGATCTATTGAGTGAGTTTTCAAAAAATTCAAACAAATACAAACTGACTTACAAGCACGTGGATCCTGATATAGACCCCAACTTAGCCAGCAGTTTAAATGTTGACAGATATCTTGCTGGCAGAGATTTGCCAGTATTAATTTTGAAACTCAAAGAAAGTCAGAGAATTTCGCACATAGTTGGAAAAGATCCTAACGAAACAATTGATGCCTTTAATGAAAAAGATCTTATTTCAGCGTTATTAGTTGTAAATCAAATTCAGCAAAAAATCGTATTATTCTTATCTGGACATGAAGAAAGAGATATAACTAACATAGACAAGGCATCTGAATCTTTTGGTCAAGCAAAAATTTCTTTAGAAAGAGACAATTATTTTGTGACATCTACAACCTCTGATGAATTATCAAGAATACTTCTTTCTGGGAGCAAAGAGTCATTCCCTTCTGCTCTTGTAATCGCAGATGCGAAAGACGAAATTTTAACTTCAGAACAAAAATTGATTCAAGAGTACCTTAGGCTCGGAGGGAATTTAATGCTTCTATTAGAGCCCGAATCTCCTTCGGGGTTATCAAATTTAGTTGCCCCTTGGGGTGTAGTAACTGGAAAAGGTACATTAGTTGATACAGCTAGTTATGTTGCTCCAAATATAGAGTTTTTACAAATTAAAGACTCTAATCTTCAAATTCCTGAGCACCCAATTACTCATAATTTTGATGTAATGTATTTTCCTGGGTCAAGGTTTATTGGACTTTCACTAAGACCAGATGAAATACCACTAACTGAAAATGGAGTGCCCTATATTAGTGCAGAGCCAATAGCCTATACTACCTTAAATAGCTGGGAAGAAACTTCAAAAGAATCAATTAGTTTTGATAGTGAAAATGAACTTGCAGGCCCATTGCCAATAATACTAGCAGTAGAATCTATATCTACTATTAATGAAACTCCTCTAAAAAATGAAAGAGGTGAATATGTATCTTCAAAAATAATAATTTCTGGAGATGCAGATTTTGCGAGCAATAAGTTCTTATTTTCAGCAAAGAATGAAGATCTTTTTGCTAATTCAATAAACTGGCTTACTAGTGATGTTGAGTTAATTTCCATAAGGCCTAAAGTTAAAGTTTTCAGAGAATTAGTATTAACCCAGGATGAAAGAAATTTTGTTAGATGGAGTGGGTGGATTTTCTTGCCTGGCATATCTGTATTTTTAGCCTTTTGGTCTTGGTGGCGCAGAAGATAATGAATTTTAAACTTTCCTTAATTCTTATTGTATTTATTTCTATTGCTATTCCTTCAACTGTATTTTTATTACAAGAACCAAAAGTATCTAATGATGTTAGTCAATCTAAAAAATCAAGTAAATCATTTTTATATACTGCGCCTGAAGATCAAATAATTTCAATAGATTTTACTGGAGCTGATAATAAAATAAGGTTTGAAAAATTTAACAATTCATGGAATATTATTGAAGGTGATAGAACTTTCCCAGTTAATCCAACTCGTTGGTCAGGAATCACATATCTTCTCAAAGGCCCTTTAATCCAAAGAACATTAGATGAAGAAAATTCGAAGAATTTAGACCAATTTGGCTTAAAAAACCCATTTTTTAAAGTTAAATTAGAGTTTAATGATGTTGATCCAATAATTATAGAATTTGGAATTTTAAGTTCAGATCAATCATATCAGTTTGTTAAATTGGAAAACCAAAATTTTGTTCATACCTTGAATGCATCTTATGGAAATGCGCTTGAAAACTTATTAAATAATCCCCCTAGACCTACTTGGATTTACGACTTCGAAAAGGAAAATATCAACGAAATACTAATTTATCATTCTGGCATTCTATATAAAGCACTTGGAAGAGATATATTTACAAAAGATAGTAAAGTAGAGCCTCCTTGGAAAATATGTGAGATTTTAATTGATGATCTTACTGGAAATCCCTATATAGAAAAAGAACCTTGTGACGGCAAAGAGGTGGCCAGAATCAACTATCCAAATTCAATATTAGATCATATGAAAAACCCGCAAATTGTTAGTGTTGTAGCAACTGGATTAGAAACAGAACAGGAGTTCTTAGAATATGGAATTGATAACAATAGTACTTATATTTATCTAAGAAATAACACATTTACTGAAAACGGAACCTTGTTGATAAAACCAATTACTGTTAGTTTAAGCAATATTAAACCAACGTATAATCAAACAGGCGAAACCAATGCTGTTTTTCAAGATTCTAAGGATGTGGTTCTAGTATCAGAAGGTTGGATAGATGATATAGCTAAATTAATGTTTTGCACTACCCCTCATAATGAAAAACCTTACCTTCAAGAAGAAGGACCCTCCGAGGAATGCCCTGCATTCGATTATCAGCCCTAACCTATCGATTATTCACAATAATTGATATATTAACTTGAAGTTAAATTCCTATAAAGTTGTGGAATTCTTAGTGGCAATGACGCAATATCATCTAATACTTCATAACTTAAATCTTCCATCATGCTCTTCATGTAATCATGGCCTTCCTTATCAACTGTTAGGCAAAATGTTGTTATACCTTCACTCTTGGCTTCCAGTAGGGCTTTTTTTGTATCATTTACTGCATACTCTTTCTCTACACCTTCTCTGCTGTAACCTCTGTCTTGAGGCCTGCCATCACTAATTAAAAATATAAATTTTGACTTCTCTTCAGTTTTTAAAAGTTTTTGAGTGCAATGCCTAACTGCTGGGCCCATTCTAGTTGCATGCAATGGGCTTATGCGATCAATTCTTTTTGGAATTGTTGGCGAAAAGTTTTCATCAAGATCTTTAATTGTAAAATATTCTACATTTTCTCTTCCATATCCTGAGAAACCAAATATACCATATGTGTCTCCTAAATCCTCAAGAGCATCTAAGAGTAAAATTAATCCCTCTTTTTCAAGATCAACTATCCTTTTATAGGACCTTCTAAATCCCTGAGATCTTCTTTTTCTAAGCCACTCCATATATTTTTCAGGATTATCAGGGGCAGACCATTCATCTCTAGAAGAATCTGTATCATCAATAGCCTCAGCGGTAGAAGCACTCATATCAAGCAAAAAAGCGACCGCTATACTTCTCTCTACTTTATTTCTTCTCCAATAGAGCTTCTCTGAAGGACTTATGCCGGCCCTTAAATCAACCATAGCCTCAACAGTTAAATCTAAGTCTTGCTCCTCGCCTTCTTCAAGTCTTTTAATTTTTCTATATGTTTCGGGATTCATTAATTCAAATTGCTTTTTTATATCAGCAACTATATCTGCGTATTTTTCTAATGTTTCATCATAATACTGAAGGTCTCCCTCTCCAATCTTTTTTTCATTAACCAAGCACCAATTTTTTTTATAAGTTTCATCTCTAAAGTCCCATTCATCATATAAAAATTGGTTCTCTTCAATTGCTTCAAGTGATTTTCCATCTTCATCAAAATGATCAAATCTATCAGCAAATTTTGATTGATCTTCTTCTATTTTTTCAGTTTGCATTTCATTTAGTGCTTCCTCAAGATTTTGAGTTATTTCAGATTCAACTATATTTTCCGTGTTTTCATCTAAGGTTTCATCGACTGACTCTTTTAGCATTTCTTCAATTTGCTCTGTTGTAAGATCTGACAAATCTCCATCTTCTGAAAATTCTGCTTCTCCTAGGCTCATTTCAAGCATCAACTGAGATAGTTCTGGTTTAAATTCACCCCAATACTCTACTTCTTGCGGTGAAGAATAATCGTCCATTTTTAATTCATCATTAACTTCTTCATCAATATTATCTGATTGATTTTCTAATAATTCTGATTCAGAAGAAAAGGAGTAAAATTCTAATAGATCATTATAAGAATCTTCAAACTCTTCAATACTTTCATTTTCTTGAAAATTATATTCTTCTAATTCTTCCTGCAATTCGTTTTTTACATTAATTAAAATCTTATAAGCCCTTAAGGTTGCTTCAGCAGTATCTTCTATTAGAGAATTTGGATTACCTAAAATTACTAAAAGATTTAAAAGTTTATTAAGTGATGATTGTAATTTTTTTGGTACCTTTAATTTTTGTGGACTAAGACTATATCTTATAATTGATTCCATTAATAGTTCCCTAGCAGGCAAACTCTCAATATCAGGTCTTGATTCTAATGCGTTCTCTTTAACGTCATTATAAGAGCTAGCTATTCCTCTGTATTTCAGCAAAACTTTTTCATCTACTCGATAGGCCTCTAAAATTGAAAAAATATCTTGTGCTAATTTTGTATCTTCAAATAACTTAAAAAACTTTGTCATGTCAGTTATTTCTGTCATATTTTTTGATAATGTTTTTTCAAATTTCTTGATTAGTGAATGCCTCAAATCTTTAAAATTTGAAGATGGAGATTCTAAACTTAACTTAAATGTTCCAAATTCAACATGACCTACCTGATGAGTAGCTATAACTTTTAACCATGAAAAATTCTTTTCCTTTTCAGGAAATTTCTTTATTGACTCTGGCAGGTAAATTGTGGATCCTTCAGTTGTAGCTAAATTAGAATTAAACCATCCAATTTCTTTGTCAACCATTATATTGGAGCTTTGGACTCCTAAATCTTGGCCACTTAAAGCACAACAATAAAACTTCAGAATATCTTTTTCAACATCTAAATCTACCGAAAATGTCAACTCGTTAAATAATAACTTAGATTCAATGCTATCAAGTGAAAAATAACCTTCAATACTATCACCAGAATTAATAATCGATATTCCATTATTAAACCAAATAATAAATTTTTCTCTAGAAAGTCCTCGTCTTAAACTTTGAAAATTTAACGAATAGCCTTTCAGTTCATCAATATAACTATTGGAGAGAATAATAAACATTTTTTCATACTCATCAGAATAATTAGAAGAGATATCTGAAAATATCTCAATTGATTTTATTATTGTCATGTGAAAATCTTGAGGGTTAGAATCTAAAATTCTAATTAGGGCCTTCATAAAATCTTTTTTCTGATTTATTAAATCAGCATTTTCAGCTAAGAGTTGAAATATCTTTTCAAAATCTTTAATCAAAATTTTAGAAACTTTATTAATTATTTCATTCCAAGCTTTAAGATCATTAGGGCTAAATTGTGAAATTTTATAAACCCAATCAATAATTTTTAGAGAATAGTTAATATTTCTAGCAGAGATTCTTCTGCAAGTGTCTACTAATTTTTCAAGATCATCATAAGAAGATACTGCATTAATTGAAGGAGATAATTCATAAAATTTTTTAGTTAAAAGTGAAGAATTTTTTGATGATTTAAATAAACTTAAGCCTAAATTGCCCCAGTCAAGTAAATGCCTTGGCCTTAAGGTCTTGAGTATTTCAGGGGAACTCTTAACATAAACTTCTCCTAAGCCTGCACCTGCAAAAGCAATTCTATTCGACTGCTTCGCCCATTCAATGAATTGAGTCTGAGGCAAAGATCTAAAAACATTTGATGATTCAGAGATAAAACTTAATATATATTCATGTTGTTGGTTAGATGCAATAGAATCACTTTCAAGAGCAGAATAAATTATTTCAGCCCATTCATTTAAAGCCGATTCGTTAAGGCCTTCAGACAAAATATTTAGACTCTCGTCTAACTCTGTCACATTTATCCAACTATATTTTTTTAATTTACTGCTTATATCTATCATCTTCTGAGACAATTATTTTTAAAAATTCTTCAAGTATGCTTGCTGTTGCGCCCCATATTAATTGATAATTTATTATATATGCTGGCTTATTAATTAATAATTCATTAGATAAAAAATAATATTTCCTTTTATTTTTCATAGACATTAAATCTGAGATAGATATGAATGAGTAATCAACAATCTCTTCTCCATCAACCTTTATTTCAGTTTCTTCTTTAATCAAAACTATAAAGGGCTGAATAATATATCCTGTTCTTGTTTTTTCCTTACTTAAAGGAGAAATTAGTTGAATATTTTCTTGCTTTACACCTACTTCTTCTTTCATTTCTCTATAAGCGGTATTCAACAAATTGACATCATTATTTTCAAATGAACCACCAGGAAAGCAAATCTCACCGCTGTGAGAATATAGATTTTTAGATCTTTCTAGAAATAAAATTGAATAGTCTTGGTTTTTTATAGAAATCGGCAAGAAAACTGCAGCACTTTTGTAACCTTGAAAATTTGTAATATTTTCATATTCAAATACAGGTTTTTTAGTTAATAACTCCCTTAATTTATGCATAATTTACGGGAATATCGCACTTATAATTTCTTCTATGCTTCTATACAATTTTTTATCATCAGTTATGCCCCAAGTAACGGCTACTTGGCAAGCCCTTCTTGGTTCTATTCCATCTTTAATTAATTTGCCAGCATATATAAGCACTCTTGTACTTGCAGCCTCGGCTAAACCATGATCAGTTAGATTCCTAATTTTCTCACCTAAAGATGCTAAAGATTCTGCAATTGAATCATCTATCCCTGCCTCCTCTTTTAAAACTTTTGTTTCTAATTCAGCAGATGGAAAATCAAATTCAATCGCGACAAATCTTTGCCTAGTGCTTTGCTTCAAATCTTTTAGTGCATTTTGATACCCGGGGTTGTATGAGACAACCATTAAGAAGCCATCTGCTGCCTCTACAACTTCCCCTAACTTATCAATTGTTAATATTCTTCTGTGGTCTGTTAAAGGGTGGACAATAACAGTAGTGTCTTTCCTTGCTTCAACAATTTCATCTAAATAACAAATCCCTCCACTTTTTACCGCTCTTGTAAGTGGTCCATCTATCCATTTAGTTCCGGACGAATCAATCAAATATCTTCCCACAAGATCACTTGCGGTCAGATCTTCATGGCATGCAACTGTAATTAAAGGTACAGATTTTTTTACGTTATTGGATATATACCATGACATATATTCAACAAATCTTGTTTTACCAGTCCCGGTAGGGCCTTTTAATAAAATCGGAACTTTTTGATTATATGCTGACTCAAATACTTGAACTTCATCACTAACGGGTATGTAAAATGGCTCTTTTTGTATTGAATAATCTTCAATTTTATAATTCTTAGAATCTGAGGATTTAGTTGCCATTAGGTTTCCTTTCTTATTCTTTCCAATAGAAATTGTACATTATTATTTAGTTCTTGTTTCGTTGAATCATTATATATAAATTCATCTATATTATTTAATTGTGCATAGTCTTCAATTTGAATCTTTAATCTTCCTAAAATATTTACGTGCCTATAATCAAGTCTTGATTTAATATTCTCAATAGAAGAAACAATACACCATAATTTATCACAATATTTATTAAAACCACTTTTAACAATTTGGGCGCCTTCAATAAATAATAATTCTTCACTTTTATGACTACTAAGTTCTTTAGTTAATAATTCCTCAAGTTTTGGCCAAACTATTAACTCTAAGTTTTCTAATCCTGATCTTTTCAAGTCATCAATCGAGATTGATTCATAAGAATTACTAAAAACTTTTTTTGATAATTTAGATCTATTTATCTGTAAATCTTCATTTAAAATATCATTACCCCAAATTTCTAAAATTTTATAGTATTCACTAGTACCATGATTATAGACCTCGTGACTTAGTGCATCTAAATCTATAACTGCCATATTCTTTGACCTTAGATATTCTGCTACCGTAGATTTCCCCGAACCCATAAGTCCAATTAGGCCTACAATCATTTTAGTTCTTGGATTGATTTTGATACGGCTCTTAAAACAAGCCCAACATCATTAGTAGAAACCTCGCGATGGGTAACCATTCTAACGGTATCACCAGATGGAGATATATTTACTCCATTATCAGATAGACAATTTTTGAATTTATTCATATCAAATGATTTATCTTTTAGAGTAAATCGAATTATATTGGTCTTTATATAATTAACATCAATTTCAATCCCATCGATATCTGCTAAACCATTTCCAATTTTTTTAGCATTTTCATGATCTTCATGCAATCTGTCTACCATATTATTTAATGCTACAATACCAGCCGCTGCAAATACTCCAGCTTGTCTCATTCCTCCCCCTATAGCTTTTCTCCACCTTTTTGCCTCCAATATGGTATCTTTTGATCCACAAATAATGCTCCCAACTGGACAAGACAACCCTTTAGAAAGACAAAACGTTACTGTATCTAAATATTTAGTTAGATTTGAAACATTAGTATTTAATGCAGTTGCAGCATTAAAAAGCCTAGCGCCGTCCATGTGGATTTTTAATTTTTTTTCATCACATAAAATTTTTAAATTTCTAATATATTCTTCATCAACAGGATGTCCTCCGCATTGATTATGAGTATTCTCAATACTCACTACAGAAGTAGTAGGCTTATGATCATCTATTGGGTTAATAGAATTACTAACTTCATCTAGGTCCATAGTTCCATTTTCTTCATTCTTTACAACATTTAGACTTACTCCTCCAAAAATAGGAACACCTGCTCCTTCCCAAGCATAAACATGGCATTGATCCCCTAAAATAATCTCCTCACCCCTTTTGGTTAGGGTAAGTAATGAAACTAGGTTCCCCATAGTGCCAGAAGACACTAACAAAGCGCTTTCTTTCCCAGTAATTTCTGCAGCCATATTTTGAAGCTCATTGACCGTTGGGTCTTCTCCATGAACATCATCGCCAACCTCAGCATCATACATAGCTTTTCTCATTTCGTTAGTTGGCCTTGTGACCGTATCACTTCTCAAATCAATCAAAATTCTTTCCTTTTAATTATTTCTGTTTAAAAATATAAAATTACTTATAGAAGTTTATTAGTTTATCAAATTAAGCTATACCATGAAAAAAATGTTATTGAAATATAAAAAATTTTATATACCTCTTGTAGTTTTAGTATTCTTTTTATTAGATCAAATTTCAAAAGAGATAATTTTAAGAACCCTTAAAGTTGGCGAATCAGTGCCTGAAGAAGGGTTTTTTAGGTTTACACATGTCAGAAATTTTGGAAGTGCTTTTAGTATAATTCAAGACGCTAATCTTTTTTTAATGATCGTTGGAATATTAGCAATAATATTGATTATATATTTTCTAATTTTTGTTGCTAAAGACTCGGTTGCTCTGCAATTATCCATCTCACTTCAACTTAGTGGGGCATTTGGAAATATCATGGACAGAATTAGGCTTGGCTCAGTCACAGACTTCATAGATGTAGGTTCATGGCCTGTTTTCAATATCGCTGATTCATGCATAAGTGTTGGAATGGCAATGCTTGCTTTTTATCTTTATATAAACTGGAAGGAAGAGAGAAAAGCAAATGAAAAAAATAATTTATAAGGATGGCAAAGATATCCGAATTGACCAGTTCATAAGTAATAATACCCTCTATTCTAGAAGCCAAGCTTCAAAACTAATAAATAAAGGGTTGGTTAAAAAGAATGGGTCGCCTGTTTCAAGAAGTTCAGAAAAAATTATTCGCAACGATGAAATTAAAATTTCTGAGTTAATATCTAATACAAGTATAAGGCCAATTAAACTCAATTTAAATATTAAATACGAAGATGAAGATCTTATTGTTTTGTCTAAGGATGAAGGTATTATAGTTCACCCCTCAGAGACGTATAACGGGCCAACTCTAGTTTCTGGAATTATAGAAAAATATCCTGAAATCTCAGATGTTGGTGAAGCCCAAAGACCTGGAATAGTGCATAGATTAGATAAAGAAACGTCTGGACTAATGGTAATAGCAAAAAATCCTAAATCGTATAATGACTTAAAACTAAAATTTAAAAACAGAAAGGTTACTAAGGAATATATAGCAATAGTAAATGGACCAATTAAAAATAAAGGAATCATTGAAGCTCCAATAGGAAGGCATCCAACAAATAAAATTAAAAGGGCTTTAGTAGAAAATGGGAAAGCTGCTTATACTTCTTACGAAAAAATAGGTGAAAATAATGATATTTCTATGGTAAAAGTAAACATTTTAACAGGCAGGACTCATCAAATTAGAGTTCATCTAAGTTCAATTGGTTGTCCAGTAGTTGGAGATAATTTGTACTCAAAGACTGAAAATAAAATTCCTAGATTGTTTTTGCACTCAATTAGAATAAAATTTAATCACCCTTCAAATAATAAAGAAGTAGAAATTCAAGACAATATCCCGAAAGAATTTCTTGATCTCATAGAATTGAAAGAAATTGATGAATAAAAAAATATCACAAGAAGTAAGAGTTAGGTTTGCCCCAAGCCCTACAGGTGATCCTCATTTAGGCGCAATGAGGACAGCTTTATTTAATTGGGCGTTTGCAAGGAAAAATGGAGGAAAGTTTATTTTAAGAATTGAAGATACTGATAAAAAACGACAGATAGAAGGGTCTATAGAAAACATAATTGAAGGACTTAATTGGCTAGGATTGAATTATGATGAAGGGCCTGATGCCAGAGGGGATTATGGTCCCTATATTCAGTCTCAAAGAAAAAAGCACTATGTAGATGCGGTCAACAAGTTGCTAGATGATGGAAATGCGTATATGTGCGACCTCTCGCCAGAAGAGTTAGAAAAAATGAAAGAAGATCAAAAACTTCAAGGTAAGCCCCCCGGATACAATGGATATTCTAGAAATCGATCAAGAGAAGATTTAGAGGAATCTAAAAAGAAAGGATTGCCTATTGTTGTTAGACTAAAAGTACCTCTTTCAGGCAACATTGAATTTAATGACCTCAGGAGAGGTTCAATGAAATTTGATCTCTCAAAGATAGATGATTTTGTTATTTTAAAAGCTGACGGACTCCCTACTTACCATTTAGCAAATGTAGTTGATGATTCCAGTATGCTTATTAGTCATGTGCTTAGAGGAGAAGAATGGATTTCTAGTACTCCCAAGCACCTTCTTTTATATAAATTTCTAGGATTAGAGCCACCATCTTTTGTTCATCTGCCCCTTATTTTTGGAAAAGATAAAACTAAACTAAGTAAAAGGCATGGAGCAAGTTCTATAATCGAATACAAAAAAAGTGGATTGCTACCAGAAGCCTTAGTAAATTATATTGCCCTATTAGGTTGGTCACCTAGAAATGATAAAGAGGTTCTAAGTTATAAAGATATTATCGATAATTTTGATTTTCAAGGACTAAGTGTAAGCCCTTCTATATTTGATCCAGAAAAACTTAGTTGGCTCAATGGAGTGCATATCAGATCAATGGACAATGAAACCTTGATCAAATTAACACAAAATAAATTATTTGAGGAACCTGATGATACGTATAAATTAGATAGCAATAAACTATCAAAAATTATTCCTTTGGTAAAAGAAAGAATTAAATCTATTGATGAAATTTTGCCATCAATTCGGTTTTTCTTTATTTATACAAAACCCAAGAGAAGTATTATTAAATGCGGATCTTTAAGTAGTGAAGAAATAAAAGAAATATTAAACAAACTAGTCACTGATTTAACTGTGTTATTGAAAAAAAATAACATAACACATTCTGATATAGAAAAATTACTGAGAGATAATTGTGAAAACTTGGGATTAAAACTTAGAGATTACCTTGGACTAATCAGGAATTGTATTACTGGTGCTGAGGTTTCGCCCCCATTATTTGAATCAATTGAAGTGCTTGGAATAGAAGAGTCTGTTTCAAGAATTCAAGATTGCATAAACATTCTCTGATATATTATTGAACCTTCAGTAAACAACATGTATAATTTCACAGTTGATTTATTAGAAAACAAATATGACAGAAGTAAAACAAAGAGACGGCGAAGCTTTTGATAGCATGCTTAGGCGCTTTAATAGAAGGGTCCAGCAGAATGGCATTCTTTCTGAAACCAGGAAAAGGCAGGCATTTGAGCCACCTAGTGCTTTAAAAAAGAAAAAAATGGCCAACAAAAAAAGAAAAAGCAAAGAGACTTAGTTTTTTCCCTTTTCCTTTCCCTGATATTATCCCTAATATTTCAAAATAAACTTACCATTTGCTCCTTTCAGGTATAAGATTCTTATATGAATATTGGAATAATAGTTTTTCCTGGGACTTGGAGCGACAGAGATTGCGAATTCGCTCTATCTTCTTTTAAAAATGTTAAAACTTCCTTTATTTGGCACAAAGAGTCTATACCTAAAAATATTGATGCTGTTATTCTTCCAGGCGGATTTTCACACGGAGATCATTTAAGGGCAGGAGCAATCGCTCAATTTTCTGTAGTGATGAAAGATGTTTTTCAATTAAATGAAAAAGGTAAGCCCATAATAGGAATATGTAACGGATTTCAAATCTTGTGTGAGGCTGGAATCCTGCCTGGCGCATTAATTAGGAATAAAGACTTAAAGTTCAACTGTAGTTTTGTAAATCTCAAATTTAATGATTCTAAAAAATTTACCTCTTTAATTCCTAACAATAAAATTCTAAAAATTCCAATATCTCACGGAGAAGGAAATTATCAGGCAGACTTGAGCACCTTAAATATGCTTCAAGAAAATGATCAAATTGCATTTCAATACTGTTCTGAATCTGGAATGATTAGTGATGATGTAAATCCAAATGGATCTCTGAACAATATTGCTGGAATTTATAATAAAAATGGAAATGTCCTGGGAATGATGCCTCACCCAGAAAGGTCATGTTCTCCAGATTTGGGGAGCGAAGACGGAAATTTAATTTTTAAATCAATGATCAAATCTTTTTAAAACATGATAGATAGAAAATTATTAAAAGAAATAGCACTTTCTGAATCTGAATATCTCGATATATGTGAACTATTAAATCGAGAGCCCTCATCGCTTGAGTTAGGTCTGTTTGGGGCCCTATGGAGTGAACATTGTGGATATAAACACACAAAACTTTTACTAAAAAAGTTGCCTAACAAAAGTTCAAAAGTATTGTCTGAGATGGGTAAGGAAAATGCAGGCGTACTTGATGTAGGAAATGGAATAAAAATTGTAATGAAGGTGGAGTCTCATAATCACCCATCTGCCATTGAGCCAAAAGAAGGTGCTGCTACCGGGGTAGGAGGGATTGTAAGAGATATATTTGCGATGGGGGCTTATCCTATTGCTATATTAAATTCACTTAGATTTGGGCCTCAAAATATCCCAAGAAACAAATATCTGTTAAATGGAGTTGTGGAAGGGATATCTACATATGGAAATTGTCTAGGAATACCCGATGTTGGAGGTGAGATAGAATTCGAAGAATGCTACACAACAAACCCTTTGGTTAATGCTATGTGCGTCGGAATTATAGAAAATAAGTCGCCAATATTAAATGCTAAGGCTGATAAGGCAGGAGATCTAGCAATATTGGTAGGGTCAGACACAGGAAGAGATGGGATTCATGGTGCCTCTGGACTAGCCTCACAATCATTAGAAGAGGGTTCTGATTCTAGATCAGCGGTTCAAGTAGGAAATCCTTTTTTAGAAAAAGTTCTTTTAGAGTCTTGCCTGATATCTGCAAAAATGGAAGGAATTATTGGAATGCAAGATCTTGGTGCTGCCGGACTAACTAGCTCAGTAATTGAAGTTGCTGAAAAAAGTAACTTAGGGATTGAATTAAACCTAGACAAAGTCCATTTAAAAGAAAATGCTATGACTCCATACGAAATAATGCTTTCAGAGTCTCAAGAAAGGATGTTAATCATAGTTGACCCTGTAAAGGAAGAGAGGTTCTTAAAATTCTTCAAAGATAGGGATCTTAAGGCAAATACAATTGGTGAATTTATCAAACCAAAGATAGTAAAAATTAAATATAAGGGCAATGAAATACTTAATACGCCTGTAAAGATTCTTACTGATGCTCCAGCATATGAACTATCAGACAAAAAACCAAGATGGATAGATAATGTTCAGAGGTACATTCCAGTTAAAAATAAAATTAGTGATATGAATAAAATTTTAGAGAGTCTTTTAAAATCACCTAACATATCATCAAAGAAAGAAGTCTACAGCCAATTTGATCATCAAGTTCAATTAAATACTATTATCTTGCCTGGAGAAGCAGATGCTGCTGTATTAAGGTTAAAAAAAGATAATCAAGCAATTTCTATTAGCATAGATTGTGATTCAAAAAAATGTTATTTAGACCCTGAAGTAGGCGCATCTATGGCAGTTGCAGAAGCTTGTAGAAATATAGTATGCACAGGAGCAAGACCCATCGGTCTTACAGACGGGCTTAATATGGGTAATCCAGAAAAAATGGATGTTCAGTATCAAATAACCAGAACTATAGAGGGATTAAGAAAGGCATGTTTAAAATTTGAAATTCCTATCATTAGCGGAAATGTAAGTCTTTATAACGAATCAAATGAAAAGCCGATCTTCCCTACCCCGATCATAGGAGCAATTGGACATATTGATGATTACTCAAAAGTTGTTACTGCGTCTTTCAAGAGTTCAGGGGATAAGATAATTGTTATAGGGGAAAAGTTAATTAAAGACGATGAAAATTTACTGTCTGGATCAGAATATCAAAAAATTTTTGAAAATAAACTTTCTGGATCACCTTATGTTGATCTAAATAAAGAGTTTAATCTACAAAATTCCTTAATAGAAATAATTGATAATGAACTAATTAATTCTGCTCATGATGTTTCAACAGGCGGTATCTCTATAGCTATTGCCGAAAGTTGCATATTAGGTAATATTGGATCTGATATATTATTAGATGGAATTAATAAAAAATCTATATATTTTGGAGAAAATAGATCTGCTATTATTGTAAGTTGCAACCCGAAAAAATCTGCCGAGATAATCAAAATTGCAAAAAAACACAATATTAATTCAAAAGAAATAGGGGTGGTTACCGGAAATAAATTGATTATCAATGGAGATATATGTATTAAAGTTGAGAGATTAAAGTCAATTTTTTATAATCAGTCTGATTAAATTCTATTATTCTAATTAATATGCCTATTTACGAGTACAAATGTTTGAATAAAAATTGCGATACTGAAATATTTGAAATAATTCAAAATTTCAGCGATAAACCTATTGCCAAGTGCCCAGATTGTGTAAAAAATGGAGAAAGGATAATCAGCGCATTTTCTGTTCATTTTAAAGGGTCAGGTTGGTATTCAACATCTAACAGATCATCAACTAGTCAAGTTAAATCAAAATCTACTAAGAATAATTCTAAATCTGACAATAAAAGCGTTAAAAAAAATAAGTCTAGTAAATCTAAAAAACCTGAGTAATGATAGCACTTGTCCAGAGAGTCAAAGTTGCGTCTGTATCAATAAATTCTAAAATTTATTCAAATATAAATGAAGGAATTCTAGTTTTTTTAGGAATAGTTAATTCTGACACAGCAACAGATTCAGAATACATCATAAAGAAATTAATTAATTTACGATTATTCCCCAGCAATTCTTCCAATTTTGAACTATCTGTGCAAAGTGGAAAAAAGTCTATATTAGTAATTAGCAATTTTACTTTGGCGAGTATTACTAGAATTGGAAATAGACCTGATTTTAGAAATGCATTAGACCCTAAAAATGCGGAAATTATTTATGAAAAATTTATTAGTAAATTAAAAAATAATCACGCAATGACTGAAACAGGTATTTTTGGAGAAGAAATGAATATAGAGTCTAAAAATTGGGGCCCGGTAACTTTAATTATTGACTCAAATGACAGGAAAATTCCTAGAAGTAATTTTTAAAGTAATTCTAAACTAATATCCAATGCTCTTGCAGAATGTGTAACTGATCCTAATGATATTATGTCGGGTAAGCATAAAGCATAGTTCCTAATAGTTTCTTTATTTATACCACCTGATATTTCTATCAATAAATCTTTATTTTTTGATCTTATTTTTTTTACTGCCTTTGATGCTTTTTCAGGATCCCAATTATCCAACATTATTCTATCTATAGGCAAAAAAAGTACCTCATCCAACTGCTTCTCATTTTCAACTTCTACCTCAATTTTAAGTTTAGGAAAATTAGATTTTGACCTATTAACTATTTCTTCTAAATTTCCTGTATTTAGATGGTTATCTTTTATCATAATCATTTCACCCAAATCAATTCTGTGATTAGATCCTCCACCAACTAAAACAGAATACTTATCTAAAATTCTCCAACCAGGGATTGTTTTTCTTGTATCAGTTATGTCTACATCAAGGTCTTGGATAAGTTTTTTATACTCATATACTGTAGTAGCCACGCCACTCATTCTTTGGATAAAATTTAATACTGTCCTCTCAGCAGTAAGGATTGATCTTGTAGGGCCATTTATTTTGGCAAACACTCTTGGCTCTGAATATTTATCTTCAACTAGTGAATCAAAATTTATCCTTGGGTCAAATTTTTTAAATACGAATTCAGCAAGATCTATACCAGATAAAACTCCTGGCTCCTTTAAAATCAATATAAAATCTGAAACTGAAGATTGTCCAATTGAAACTTCAGTGCTTGGATCTCCATTGGCAAAGTCTTCGTTAATTGCAATATCAATTAATTTTTCAATAGATTCAAAGTTCTTGAACTTCATTATTAAAGCTCTAACATTCTATCCAAGGCTACCTTTGAGTTTATTCTAGTTTCAAAATCTACTTCCACCTGATTTATAACTAAACCAGCACCAATTCCATCTAAAACCCAAAGCAAGTAGGCAGGGTGAATTCTGTACATTGTTGCACACGGACATACAATTGGATCTAAGCAAAAAATATCTTTATCAGGGTTTTTCAGCGCCAATCTCTTTACCAAATTAATCTCTGTGCCAATTCCCCATACAGACCCTGATTCTGAATTGCTCACTACATCAATAATATATTCTGTAGAACCAACATAATCAGAATTACTTACAACTTCATTAGTGCACTCAGGATGAACTATTATTTTTGCATTCTTATCGTTCTTCGCCATTTCTATTTGATCGACAGTAAATCTAGTATGAACGGAGCAGTGGCCTTGCCATACCAAAACTTTTGCTATTTTTATTTCTGTATCTGAAAGACCTCCGTTTAACTTAAATGGATTCCATAACTTAATCTCACCTAAATCAATACCAAGAGAAAGAGCAGTATTTCTGCCTAAATGTTGATCAGGAAAGAAAAATATTTTCTTACCAGATTCGAAATACTTTGTGAATGCTTTGTCTGCATTGCTTGATGTGCAAACAAGACCTTCATTTTCTCCGCATAGAGATTTTATTGCAGCAGTCGAGTTCATATAAGTTATAGGAACATAATTATCTGAAACTGAAGTAACATAATCCCATGCATCTTGAACATCTTCTGAAGGCGCCATATCTGCCATAGAGCAGCCTGCAGCCATATTTGGGAGAATTACTTTTTGGTCCTTAGAAGTTAATATATCAGCTGTTTCTGCCATAAAATGAACTCCACAGAAAACAATAAATTCTGCCTCTTTTTCTCTAGATGCCTCCAAGGATAATTTAAAAGAATCTCCAGTTATATCTGCAAACTTAATTACTTCTTCTCTCTGATAATGGTGACCCAGAATATATAATTTAGAGCCTATAATTGATTTCATTCTATTTATCTCAAAATCAATTTCCTCTGGGCTCATTTTTAGATACCTATTAGGAACTTTTTGCCATTTAACGCCAGACTTAAACTCTTCTTCAAGAGTCTTGCTTCTTAAATTGTCATCTAATTGACAAAAAGAGGCCTGCTCCAGTTCTGTGACTGGTATAGACAACTTTCTTGGTTGATAAGATTTAATGTTCAATTAATTGACCTTCTATCTCATTATTAATTTTTTTCTGCACTTCGCCTGTTAGCGACCATGTTCTTGTCTCAGTAATTTTTACCTCTACAAAATCTCCAATTTCTATATCTTCACCATCTAAGTATACTAATTTATCCAATCTTGATCGCCCAGAATATACCCCATCAGAATTATTTTCAACTAGAACCACTTGAGTAGCCCCCTGATATTCTGAATTAAGTTCCATACTAATTTTTTTCTGCAACTCTACTATTTCAGCCATCCTTTTCTTTTTTTCTTCTCTGCCAACATCATCACCCATTTTTCGAGACGCAATTGTGCCTGGCCTATCTGAATATATAGATGCGTGAACTTTATCAAACCTTACTCTTTCGACTATATCTACGCTTTCTTTAAACTGATCCTTGGTTTCTCCAGGAAACCCAATAATAAGGTCAGTTGTCACAGAAACATTAGGTATTGTTTCTCTAATTTCTTGCACTTTTTCTAAATACTCTTCCCTTGTGTAACCTCTCCTCATATTCTCTAAAACATCGTTATTTCCTGCTTGAAAAGGTAAGTTAATTGTTTCACATACTTTTGGTAAATCTCTAATGGCTCTAATGATTTTCGATGACATATCGTTAGGGTGAGAAGTTAAGAACCTCAACCTGTTTAATCCTTCTAGAGAATTAATTTCTGACAAAAGGTCTGCCAAGTCAGTTTTTGGGTTTAGGTCATGACCATAAGAATCTACATTTTGACCCAATAAAGTTACCTCTTTTACACCTCTCCTTATAAGCTTGGATACCTCGTCCTTGATTTCCAAAATGGTCTTACTTATCTCTCTACCTCTTCTGTAAGGAATAATACAAAATGAACAAAATTTATTACACCCATGAATTATTGGAACAAAGCTTGCAATCTTTGGCTGTAATGGGATTAAGTCAGGCATACATCCGTCTAGTTTATTATTTAATTTTTCTGAAACTGGTTCTAAAATTCTTTCAAATTTCTGAGGAGCAGCCCAAATATCTACTTGAGGGAACCTTTTTTCAAGATCAATAGTTTTTGGGCCAACCATACATCCCATTACACATATCATCATGGAGGGATTATTTTTCTTTATGTTTTTTAACTTTCCTAGAAGTCCTGTAGCTGTATCCTCTGCGGTCTGCCTCACAACACACGTATTTAAAATAACTAAATCAGAATAAACATCATTATTTTCTTCAAGCCCAAGTTCTTTTAATCCGCTTGCTAGCCTTTCAGAATCAGATACATTCATCTGGCATCCAACAGTTGAAACATGAAAATTCTTCATATATTAATATCTTCCTTTTTTAATGGCGGAGAGTATGGGATTCGAACCCATGGTCGGAATTACTTCCGACATCGGTTTAGCAAACCGACGCACTAGGCCTCTATGCGAACTCTCCGCTAGTTTAATTTTAGGTTCAAATTTTACTATTTTTAGTAGTTAGATGTCTATAAATTAAGTAGTTCTAGAAAGAATTGGAGTGTATTTATGATTTTATAAATTAATCAGAAGTAAATTCTTGAATATTTTTAATAGGAATGTGATCACTCAAATCTTTAGCATATTTCACTTGGGAAACGATTCCTTCTTCATTAATTAGTACATCGACAGGAAGAGTAGAAATGTATCCATTAAACGCCCATGGAATATAACCTTTAAGCATAGCCTTAATTTGCCTATTAACTCTGATAATTTGGCTCCAAAGAAAAACTAGGAATGATCTCTTTACATCATATTTTTTAAAGTACTGGAATTTGTCATCAGCTAAAATTGGGAATGGAGCATTGTGCCTATTCGTAAACCTTTTTAGATTATCTAGAGAAGAATCAAAAATTGCTATATGAGTAAAATTATCTCCAAAAGAATCATAACTTTTAATTAATTCATTTATTCTGAGATTGCACATTGGGCATGCTGCAAACCGATAAAAAGTAAGTAGAATCTTTTTTCCCTTAACAGATTTATATTCAAAAATAGAATCATCAATAGAAGGCAAGGTTATATTTTCAATCTTGTCGCCAACTTTAATTTGCATATATTAAGATTAGCTTAAAAATGTTTCTTCTATGTTAAGTTCATGATTCCAGCCACCTTGACCCATCTGAATATATTTCTTTTTTCCATATAGGGATAATTTTCTTAAATTTATCTAAAAAATAACTCATGCAATCTAGTGACTCTCTTCTGTGGGCAGAACTAATTATTACAAGTAGGCTAATATTGCTTGGGCTAACTTCACCAATTCTATGCACTACCCTTATGTAGCCAACATCATATTCTGTTTTTGATTTATTGATTAAATTCAAAATTTCTTTTTTTGCCATTTGCTCATAACATTCATAAAAAAGTTTCTCTACTTTCTTGCCTTCATTATGATCTCTAGAGATGCCGAGAAAAGTTAGTTCAGCGCCATAAGATGATAATTTAGAAATAGAATATTCTGATGGAACAATTTCATTATTGATTATTTCTACCAAATCATTAGAAGATCCGCCGCTAACTGGTGGTATAAAAGATATTTCATCATCATCATTTATCTTAAAATTATCCTCTGCATATTCGAGATTTACTGCTGTCATGCAATTTTTTGTTTTTAGATTAAAATTTGTCTCTAAGTATTCTCTTAAATCACGTATATCAATAATTTTGGGATCATTAATTTCTATTATCCCAGATCCAAAATCTTCTTTTAATGAGGCGAATAGTCTAATTTTCATAGTATAAATATATTAACATTCTTAAATTTACTTATAAATTAATTGACATTATCTGTTTTACCCAAATAAAATCATCTAGTTCAAAATTATTAGACAAGATTTGAGTTCAAATTATTTATGGTACGAATTAGGTTAAGAAAAATTGGCTCTAAAGGAAGAGCTGTTTATAAAATAGTTGTTGCTGACCAAAGGAAGCCGCAAGGCGGGAAATATCTTGAAGAGGTAGGTACTTATGATCCTCATACAAGCCCAGCAACAGTACAAATAGTAGAAGATAGAGTATCTGAATGGATAACTAAGGGTGCGCAGCCATCAGAATCTGTATTGAAACTATTCCATATTATTGGTTTTGATAATAACGGAAAAATAAAACCTCTGGAGTTAACAAAGAAGAAGAAGAAGAAATCAGAAGATAAATCATCTGTAGCATCTGAAACTGGTGCTGCAGAGGAAGCTCCAGTGGCTGAGGAAACTCCTGCTACGGAAGCTCCAGAAGAGGAAACTCCTGCTGCGGAAGCTCCAGAAGAGGAAGCTCCAGTGGCTGAGGAAACTCCTGCTGCGGAAGCTCCAGAAGAGGAAGCTCCAG
>PBLC01000014.1 GCA_002721675.1 Chloroflexota bacterium
AAAAAGGGATAATAAAGAATTATTTACTTCAGAAATGTTTAATTCATCTTATGTTGGTCCTCAAAGTTTTGCATCAACATATGGTGAGCATAGAGATAAATTAGAGTTAAGTGATAATGATTTTGAAGAACTCTTTAAATTCTCTGAAAAAAATGGAATAACATTTTTTGCAACTCCATTTGATCTAAAAAGTGCAGATTTCTTGAATGAAATGGGGCTTAATTGCTTCAAGATTGCATCTGGAGATCTAACTACCTTTCCATTAATAGAAAAGGTAGCCAAATTTGGAAAACCAATGATTATAAGTACTGGGGCTGCTGATTTTTGGGAGGTTAAAAAAACTTTTGATTTTGTGATTGATATAAACCCGAATGTGGTGATTATGCAATGCACATCTATATATCCAGCAAAGCCAATAACAATAAATCTTAATGTAATCAGTACCTATAGAGATGAATTTCCTAATACTGTAATAGGTTACTCTGGCCATGATTCAGGTATTTCAATACCTGTTGCAGCTTATGCGTTAGGCGCAAGGTTTATAGAAAAGCACTTTACTCTAGATAGATCCCAAAAAGGAACCGACCATCAGTTTTCGTTAACTCCCAAACTATTAAAAGAACTTATTGATGAATTAGAAAATGTAAGACTCTCATTAGGTGATCCTGAGAAAAAATTGTTATCAGAGGAAAAACTTGCGAGATTTAAAATGGGGAAAAAAATAGTTGCTAAAAAAGATTTAACTAAAGGCTCTATTATTAATTTAGATGATTTGTCATTTAAGTCTCCTGGAGACGGTATCTCGCCAAATGAACTAGAAAAAGTACTAGGTAAAAAACTAACTAAAGATTACAAACTAGATGAAACTCTTCAGGTTGAAGATATAGAATAAACTAATGGAAAATTATTTAGATCACATAAATGAAATTCCAGAAAAAACTAAAAATTTATTCAAAAATATAAAACTTGTAGCCTTTGATTTTGACGGAGTTTTTACAGATAACTACGTCTACTCAAATGATAAAGGCGAAGAAATGGTTAAATCATCCAAATTAGATGGTTTTGGGTTAAGTAAATTAGATAGCCTAGGAATAAAAAAGGTAATACTCTCTACTGAAACTAATGAAAGTGTAAAAAAAAGAGCAGAAAAATTAAATATAGATTGTAAATACGGTTTAGTGCACAAGGAAGAAAAGTTAAAGGAGATTTCTAAAAATCAAAAAATTGATTTAAAAAATATAGCATTCGTAGGTAATGATATAAATGATATTGGTTCCTTGAAGATTTGTGGTCTGCCAATTGTTGTTAGGGATTCGCACCCAGAAATAATTAATTTCGCTAAATATGTAACTGTTCTCAAAGGTGGAAATGGTGCAGTTAGAGAGGTTTGCGATATAATCGAAAGATTAAATCAATGACTTTCTAGATATGGATAATAAATCAAAAAATATCTTTGACATAAAAGATAAGATCATTATTTTAACAGGTGGGAGCGGAAAGCTTGGCTCTGTTTACGCAAATCACCTTATAGGTAATGGTGCGGTGATTTGTAATTTTGATATAAATCAGCCATCGGATAATCTTAATAAATTACCAGATAAAAATTATTTTTTCTTTAAAACTGATCTAACAAAAAAGGAAGATATATCTAAATCACTGAATCAAGTGATTAATCAACTTGGAGTTCCTGATGCCTTGATTAATAATGCTGCCTTAGATTCACCTCCAGGATCTAAAGAAGATCAGAATGGACCTTTCGAAGATTACCCAGAGATCGCCTGGGATAAAATAATGGAGGCTAATTTAAAAAGTGTCTTTCTGAGTTGTCAGATAATTGGTGCCGAGATGGCCAAAAATAACTCTGGTTCTATTATAAATATTTCATCTCATTATGGAATTATCTCTCCCGACCAAAGAATTTATGAATATAGAGAAAAAGTCTTTAATAAACCTATATCTTATTCAGCTTCAAAATCTGGAATCCTTAATATGACTAGATACTTAAGCACATATTGGGGCAATAAGAATGTCAGAGTAAACACTCTAACTTTAGGAGGTGTTTTAGATAATCAAGATAAAGAATTTATAGAAAATTACTCTTCAAAAGTTCCTCTAGGAAGAATGGCAAATGAATCTGAATACAATGGGGCAATACAATTCCTAATTAGTTCGGCATCATCATATGTAACTGGAAGTAATATGATAATTGATGGTGGCTGGACAGCTTGGTAATTATGGGCAATAAAACTATAGCACTTATACCTGCGAGATCAGGCTCAAAAAGGGTTAAAAACAAGAATATAAATATATTAAAAGAGCATCCATTAATTGCTTATACAATACAATCTACATTAGATAGCAATATATTTGACGAAATAATTGTCTCTACAGACTCAGAAGATATAAAAGAGATAGCAGAATATTATGGTGCTAATGTTCCATTCATGCGTCCTAAAGAATACGCAGAGGATACCTCTCCAGATATAGAATGGGTAAAACATTCATTAAATTATCTAAAAGATAACGGTACAGAATATGAAATCTTTAGTATTTTGAGACCAACAAGTCCATTCAGAAAACCTGAAACCATTTTGAGAGCTTTTGATTTATTCAATTCTGCAAAATGCGATTCTCTTAGAGCTGTAGAAAAGTGCCTTCAACATCCATGCAAAATGTGGAAAATAGAAAATGATTATATGGTTCCATTTGTTAGCCTTGAAGAAAAAGGGCCTCTAGGGCAGCCATTACATAGTTCGCAGTATCCTTCTCTGCCAGAGGTATATGTTCAGAATGCTAGTTTAGAAATTGCATACACTGAAACAGTAAATAAATATAATAATATATCTGGAGACACTGTAATTCCTTTTATTACAATAAATGATGAAGGATTTGATTTAAATATTGAGGAAGATTGGGAATTAGCAAATATTCTAATCTCTAACGGCACAGCGACACTACCTGTAATAAATAAAAGGCCATATTAATGAACCTATCTTATATAAACAAAGAAAGTTTTGAGTCTTTACGATCAATTGAAATAAACCCTTTACATAAAAATAAAATTTTTTCTGATTTATGCAGAATAAATATACTTTATATGATATGTAATGCTGGATCAGGTCATATTGGTTCTTCCTTTAGTTCTATTGATGTTATGTCATGGGTGATGGGAGAAATAAGCAATAAAGAAGAAAATGTATATTTCTTCTCTTCTAAAGGTCATGACGCTCCAGCAATGTATTGTGCAATGATATCTTTAGGGCAATTAAACTTCTCATTAATTGATAAATTAAGAAAAATTGATGGTCTGCCCGGCCACCCAGATATAAATACTCCAAATATTTTTACCAACACTGGATCTTTAGGAATGGGAATCTCTAAAGCAAAAGGAATAATAAAATCAAACAGATTGAAAAACAAAAATTGTAAAGTTTTTGTTATGACTGGGGATGGAGAACTTCAAGAAGGTCAAATATGGGAATCTATGACCAGATTAGTCCAAGAAAAAATGGAAGAATTAGTAATCCTTGTTGATAGTAATAAATTTCAGTCCGACAGAAAAGTTAGTACCACTAGTGACTTAAAAGATCTAGAAGGCAAATTTAAATCATTTGGACTTAATACCGTTCGTTGTGACGGTAATGATGTTGAAGAATTTTCAAAAGCATTTAATAGTGTTTCAAAACAAAATGAACCCTCTGTAATAATTTTAGACACTGTGAAAGGAAGTGGAGTTTCCTTTATGGAAGGAGCAAAGTTAAATGATGATGAATTTTATCAGTTCCATAGCGGATCAATAGACCATGAAACTTATAACAAGAGTATAAAAGAATTGACGGAAGGATTAAATAAGTACATTGATTCGAATAACATAGATTACAGTTTTAACTTTTCAAATAAAGAAGTTAAAAATAAGAAGAAAATTAATAATGGCGGCGAAAATCTTATTAATGCTTACTCGAAAGCTCTCATTAGGGAAGCATCTCATAATGAAAAAATAATAGCATTAGATGGGGATTTAATTTTAGATACTGGATTAATTGAATTTGAAAAGAAATTTCCAAATAGATTTTTTGAGTGCGGAATTGCTGAGCAAGACATGGTTTCTCAGGCAGGATCGTTTGCAAAAGAGGGCTATATACCATTTGTTCATTCATTTTCTAGTTTTTTAACTAGCAGACCAAATGAACAGATCTATAATAATTCCACAGAAAAAACCAAAATAGTATATGTGGGCTCTCTTGCTGGTTTACTTCCAGGTGGACCAGGACACTCCCATCAGGCAGTGAGAGATATAGCAAGTATGTCAGGTATTCCTAATTTAGAAATGATACAACCCTTAAATGAAATAGAAACAGCATTGGCAGTAAAATACGCAATAAATTCAACTAACAATATATATATAAGATTATGCTCTTTACCTATTGACCTGCCTTTTGAATATCCAAATAAAAATGAAATGAAAAGGGAGAGGGCACAGTAATTTCTGAGGGGGAAGAAATAGTAATATTTTGTTATAGCCCCTTAATATTTGCAGAGCTTTGGAAAGCAAAAGAACTCCTTATAGAAAATAATATAAACCCTAAGTTAATTTCTTTTCCTTGGCTTAATAAATTTTCATCAAACTGGATAAAAGAGCAAATAAAAGATTTCAGGCATTTAATTACAATTGATGACCATTATATTGAAGGAGGCTTTGGAGAAAAATTTATTGTTAATATAGTTAAAGATCTAGATATTTCCTCAATAAAACTATCCAGTATAGGTGTAGATGAAATTCCGCAAAGCGGCACAAATGAAGAAGTTATTGATTATCACGGACTATCATCAAGTAAACTTAGGCAAAAGATAATTAATTTAATTAAAAGTTAAACTTTTAAATTTCCTTAACATTTTACCCTTCAAGTAAGACTTAATTTTTGTCTTAAATGCCATCATTACAATTTTTGAATGCCAATCAAAATTGATGTCTTTAGAAATAAGATCAGATTCTTCTATGTGACTTAGAATGTTCTTTATATCATCACTATTTAAACTTTCGTAAAATTGCCTAGCAAAAAATCCAATCCTTAATTCATTCTTAAATATATTGTTCCATTTCCTGGAGTAAGAATTAAAATGCTCTTCTGAAAAATCTCTAGTTAATAAAGAATCATTTATAACCTCAGCTGCAACATCTGCTGATCTCATAGCAAAATATATTCCTCCTCCAGTTGTAGGTTTTACTTGACCTGCTACATCACCAACTAATAATGATCGATTTCTTGATTTTTTATCGACTGGACTTATAGGAATGCCCCAAACTTTTGTTTTTTCCTCTATATCAAAATTAAATTTCTGTTGCATATCTGAAAGAAATTCAAGGCCATTATTTCGTAATTTTTCTTTGCCTAATACTCCGCAATATCCTTTATTTTTAGATGTTGGGACTACCCAGCCAAAGTGCCCTTTAGGGAGAGGATCTCCTGAAAAAACGTTTACCTTATCAACATCAACGTTATTTAATTTAGTCTGATATCCATATATATAATGCTTACTCAAACCAAACCCAGCGCGTTTTGCTAACTTTGAGCCATATCCTGATGCTATCACCAATACATCGGAATTATACTTCTCGATATCCCCATTATATTTTGCATAAACTTCAACACCATTTTCAGATATCTCGAAATTGCTAACCAATCTTTGTAGTCTTAGTATAGTGCCAGAATCTTCAGCCTCAAGGGCAATATTTCTTATAAATTTCTCCCTATCAATAATTAAAGCCTGAGTTGTATCTTTTTCAATTGTTAAAAAATAATCTTTGTCACAATGTATATTTGCAGATCTAGATCTATTAAGAACATAATTTGAAACTTCTGGATAATGATTTAGCATCTCTGTGCCAACTATTCCTGTGCACAACTTATCTCCTACATTCAACCTGTAATCAAGCAATGCGACAGAAAATCCTCTGCGAGATAAATTTCTTGCAGTCTGAGCACCTCCTGGCCCACACCCTATAACGATTACATCTGTTTTCAAACTATTCATAATTAATAAATTTCATATTTTAAATCATGACATTCTCCCTGAATAATCCAAAAAATAACTATGAAACAAATTGGTTTTATATATAATAATTTCCATGGACAAGAAGAAAACTGAATTATTAATCGCGGGGCAAGGAGCCGCGGGTTACTCTGCTACCTTATACTCGGCCAGATACCAAGTACAAACTGTTCTAGTTGGAGCAGAATTTGGAGGAGAAACCGCTATAGGCGGAATGATCGAAAATTACCCCGGAATAGAGGCAGATGGTTTCGATTTAATGATGAATATGAAAAACCAAGTCATGAATTATGATATTGAATTATTTGAAGAAAATTTAGAGGAAATTTCTAAAACTAACACGGGTTTCTTAGTAAAAACTAACAGTGCGGAGATAGAAACTAAAGCAGTAATCTTGTGTGTAGGTAGAGAAAGAAGAAAGTTAAATTTATCTAATGAGGAATCATTAGTTGGGAGAGGCGTTTCTTACTGTTCTACATGTGATGCCCCTCTATACAAAGATAAAATTGCGATTGTAGTAGGAGGAGGAAATGCGGCAGTAGAAGGAGCCATACTCTTAAGTAAATACGCGTCTAAGGTTCACTTAATTTATAGAGGCTCATCTCTATTTCGTCCTGAAAAAATTTTATTAACTCAACTAGAAAAATGTAAAAATTTAGAATTGCATTTAGAATCAGAAGTTAAAGAGATAAAAGAAGGGAATGGTGGAGTTGAAGGAGTGGTTATTAATAAGAAAGGCCAAATTTTAGATATAAACTCAGAGGGATTATTTATAGAAATAGGAGCAGATCCAAGGCTAGAGATTCCTAATCAATTAGGCCTTGATATTGATAAAGAAACGAATGAGGTATCAGTAAATAAACTTATGGAGACAAGCGTTGAAGGTATCTTTGCAGCAGGTGATCTAACAAATGCTTCTGGGCCACTAAAACAAACAGTAACGGCTGCAGGCCAAGGTGCTATTGCTGCACTGTCAGCTTACACTTTTCTAGGCTCTAAATAAATCACAATATAATGTTAAAAAGTAAAGAAATAACACTCAAAGTTCCTGCAACAACTGGTAATGTAGGGTCTGGTTTTGATTGTATAGGTCTTGCGGTAGATATTTGGAATTCATTATCGATTTCATTTAACAGTGACAACTTAATAATTGAAAATACGGGGGTAAGTAAAGACTCTTATGATTCTATAAAAGTTGAAGATAATCTTATTATTACTGGAATTCTTGAAGCATACCCAAAATTTGATATTTCAAAAATAAAAATCTTCAGTGAAAATCAAATTCCGTATTCTAACGGATTAGGTAGCAGCGCTGCTGCTCTATGTTCAGGATTATTAATTGGCAACTACTTAAATGAGAATAAATTTTCCCTAGAGGATCTAAATGAAAAAGCAATAAGAATAGAAGGTCATCCTGATAATGTAACCCCATGTTTATTTGGCGGGCTAACTATATCCGTATTTGATGATGTAAATAATAAATGGATAGTTAGGAAAATAAATACCCCAAAAGAGTTAAATATAATGATTTTTACTCCAGATTTTATATCTAATACAAATACTAGTAGAAAAAAACTATCGAAATCTGTCTCTAGATTATCAGCGGTTTATAATATTAGCCGAGTAGCCTTGCTAATTGATTCATTACATAGAAATGATCTTACTTTATTTAACCAAGCAACTAAGGATTCATTACATCAAGACACAAGACTTCAAGATTTTCCAGAAATGAAATCTATAATGAATGCTGCCATAGAAGGAGGTGCATTAGGTACTATAGTCTCTGGGTCTGGTCCATCTATAATGATTTTTTCCAACGGAAATGAATTTACAATAGATTATGAAATAAAAGAAGCTGCTAGGAAACATAATTTAGAAGGAAATACCATTATTACAAAACCTTCAAATCAAGGAATATTGTTATCCAAATAACATAAAATCACGATGAAAATAATTGTTCAAAAATATGGTGGTACTTCTCTATCTAATCAAGAAAAAATATTAAACGTTGCTAAGAAAATTAAAGAATCTTTATTAGAAGGTCATAAATTAATTGTTGTAGTATCAGCAATGGGAGATTCTACTGACAATTTAGTAAAATTGGGGTCAGAATTTTTAGATGATCAGTCCGATTTAGAAAATCTTCGAGATTTTGATCAATTATTATCTACTGGAGAAATAGTTAGTGCATCCTTAATGAGTTTAGCTTTAAGAAAAATAGGGGTGAAATCAGTGAGTTTAAGTGGGTCTAGAGCAGGCATAAATACTAATTCACTTCATGGATCTGCAAGAATATCATCTGTAAATACAAAACTTATTCTTGAACAATTCGAAAATAAAGATGTTATTATTGTAGCTGGATTTCAAGGAGTCTCAGACTCAGGAGAAACAACTACATTGGGAAGGGGAGGATCTGATACTTCTGCCGTTGCATTAGCAGCTGCACTAAATGCTAAAAGATGCGAGATATATACTGATGTTGATGGAATTTTCTCTGCAGACCCAAGAATAGTTCCAAATAGCAAACTGATAGAAAATATATCTTACGAGGAGATGTTAGAAATGGCTTCTCTTGGAGCAAAAATGCATCCAAGATCAATAGAAATAGCAGCTATAAATGAAGTCACTATGACCATTCAGCATTCAGAAAAAAATACTAAGGGTACTATTTTAAAAAAAGAAGGTGAAAAAAATATGGAAATAAGAAATGCAGTCACAGGAATACCTACTTCAAAAGGTGTTAGTAAGGTGACATTAAATAATATTAAAGACAAGCCAGGAATAGCATCTTCTATCTTCGAGCCTCTAAGCGCAATGGGTATAAATGTAGACGTTATTGTTCAGACAGCTAGTTCAGAAGGGACGACAAATCTAAGTTTTACTCTCGACGATAAGGATCTTAAGCCTTGCCTAGATGAGTTGATAAAAAGCAAAGTCTCAGATAGGAAAAATATTCAAACACAAAGTAGTTTAGGCAAAGTAAGTATTGTTGGAACAGGAATTCAAAATCAACCAGGATATGCTTCGAGAATGTTTAAGGTTTTATCTAATCAAAATATAAATATAGAGATGATCACAACCTCTGAAATTAGAATAACATGTATAATTAAAGAATCAGACTTAGAAGCGGCAACTCAATCACTTCATGAAGAATTTATAGATTAACAATCTCCTCATATAATCTTGGAAGTATATCAATTGAAGATCCCTTTAAAATTATCTCACACTCAGAAGATAACTTCGTATCATTAATATTAATCTCGATCAGTTTGGCTCCATCAGATTTTGCTATCCAAGAAAGTCCAGCAGCAGGCCTAACTGTAGATGAACTTCCTACAACAATTAGCAAATCACAATCTTTAATTGCATTCTTAGAATCTCTTAATATTAATTCAGGGATAGGTTCCCCAAACATAACAGAATCATATTTAATTATTCCTCCACAATGATCACAAGGTGGTGGTTTTTTTACAATTGGTGGTAAAAATTTATATCTTTTTTCGCAACCAACACACCTTAAATAATTTCTATTACCATGAATCTCAATAACATTATTACATCCAGATTCGATATGCAGTCCATCAATATTTTGAGTTATTACATAATCTATTTTTCCTAATTTTTGAATATCACAAATTGCAAAGTGTGCACCGTTAGGTTTTGCTTTTTCAATGGCCTTTCTTAATTCCATAACATAAGGGGATCTTTGATGATTAATTTCTCTATTCCACCAAGAATCATCATCTTTAATAAAATCAGAAAATGCACTCATTTTAGGCTTACCAAACCTAGCCCATAGTCCCTCTGTACCTTGAAAAGTAGGTATGCCGCTATCTACAGAAATCCCTGCTCCTGTCATTAAGACTATCTTATTAGATTCAGAAATTAACTCCGCTGATTTAATAATATTGGATTTAATTTTATCTAAATTTTGAGTCAATTATTTCTCCATTACTCACATAAAAAATTTTACCCATAGATTTAGAATTTTTTACTAATAATTTTTCGTCTGGAACGGTTAAAAGAACCTGGTCATAATTAGATACATACTCCATAACAGTGCCTCTTCGAGATTCATCAAGTTCAGAAAGAATATCATCTAAAGCAATAATTGGAGAACTATTAATATTATTTTTTAAAGCATTTGCTTCACCTAATTTTAAAGCTAATGTGATTGTACGAATTTGGCCTCTCGAAGAAAATTCCGAAGAAGGATTATTATTTATATTAATTTCAAAATCATCTTTATGAGGCCCATATAATGTTGCCCCTAAAGAAATCTCTTTTTTAATATTCTCTAAAAATTTTGCCTTTAATGATTCATTGTTCAAATTATCTAAATCATCATAAGATGGGACAAAATTAATATCTAAATTTTCATTATTGGATATAAAATAAGGAAAAATTTTTAATGTTTCATTCTTAATTTCATTAAGTTTTTGTTTTCTTTGCTTACTTATAATTAACCCATCTTCAATTATCTTCTCTGTCCAAAATTCTAATTCTAATTTTGAAGATTTTCGTATCTTTATATCCTTCAAAACTTTATTCCTGCTTTGCAAAACTTTATTGTATCTTTGTAGCGCTTTAAGGTAAGAAAAATCCTGTTGAGATATATGAATATCTAGAAATCGTCTTCTAGAAATTGGACTCCCTGTTATGATACCTAGGTCCTTTGCCTCAAATAAAACTACATTTAATTTACCAATAAAATCCAAAGAACTTACATTAGAACTGTTAAAAGAATAAGATTTAGATGCTCTTTTAGAATATGAATCTAACTCAACATTTAGAATAAGATCCAAAGCGCTATTGTTATAGTGAGCTATACCTCTTATGAATGAAGACAAAGATTCTGAATTTTGATTTATTAAATTAATTCCTTTTGATGTTCTATAGGATTTGCCTATAGAGAGGGCGTAAACAGCCTCAAGAAAGTTACTTTTCCCTTGGCCATTTTTACCAATAAAATAATTTGAGCCTCTCTCAAGATTTAAAGATACGTCATTGAAATTTCGAAAATTATTTATCTGAAATTTAGAAATATAAATATTAACCTCAACTTAATTTTTCTAAAGATTCTTTATTTTCTTTATACCAATCAACAGTTTTAGAGATACCAGATTCGATCCCTTCTAGAGGATCCCAATTAATCAATTTTTTAGAATTTGATATATCCGCCGATGTTCTATTTACATCGATTTCATTCTGAGGCTTAAATATGATTTTTGCTTTTTTACCTAATTTTTCTTCAATTACTCTTACAACATTAATTAATTTTTCTGGATTTGATCTTCCCAAATTTGTCAAGTTAAAACCTTTTAATTTTGAACTATCATATGTACCTTTGCATATATCAGAAATATGAGTGAAGTCTCTTTCTTGGTTTCCATCTCCGTATATTGTTATAGGTTTATCTTTATAAATTAAATTAATGAATTTCAATATGCTCATGTCAGGCCTTCCTGCTCCTCCATATACTGTAAAATACCTCAATACAGAAATATTTAATTTATATAAATTAGAAAATAACTTGCATAGTTTTTCTGCATTTAATTTTGAACTTGCATATGGAGAAATTGTATCTAGAGGGTCATTTTCTTTAGAAAAATGTTCTGCAGGAATATTGCCATAAACACTTGAAGTTGAAGAAAATACTAAAGATTCTGCACCAATTGATTTAAACAACTGAAGTATATTAAAGGTGCCTCTTAGATTTACGTTATAATACTGATCAGGATTTTCAATGGATTTCCTAACTCCGGCAAGACCAGCCAAGTGAAATATACTTTTTACATTCTCAATTTTACTTAATTTATTAGCAACAGATTCAATCTGATACTTATCTGAAATATCTGCCTTAACAGTCTCAATACCAATTCTTTCTGACTCTTTATATCTCCAAATATTCAATGGGTCAGAATTATTACTAATATCTATACCAATTACACCATGGCCACTATCAATTATAAATTTAGAAAGATTAAATCCAACAAATCCCAAAGAACCAGTAATTACATATATACTTTTACTCATAACTTATTCATTTTATTCATGAGTCTTAAGAAATACTAAAAATTATGAAATTAAAAACTAAATTGATTTCCTTTGATCTATGGGAAACATTGATAACAGATAGGCCGCAAGGAAAGAAAATAAATTCAAGATCAGTTCAGAGAGTAAAAAATTTATCATTATATTTAAATAATAAAGGTCATAATATATCTGACAACCAGATAAAAAAAAGTTTAAATATACTTAGCGAGAAATGCACACAAGATCATAACAGAGGAAAAGATATTGATTTTCATAATAGAATAGGGAAATTATTAGAACTTCTTAATTTAAATCAAGATGATTTAATTAAAAATGAAATTGGAGATATCCTTGATAGTTGTTTCCTAAGATATCCTCCTAAATTGTTTCCTAAATCAATAGAATTATTAAAATTATTATCTAAAGAATACAAATTATGTCTTACATCTAACACAGGTATAACATCACCAAAGACATATTATAAATATCTTGAAATAATCGGAATAAAAAATCTATTTGACAAGATATACCTATCAAATGAGGTAAAAGTTGCCAAACCTTCAGTAAAGATTTTTAAACTAATTATAGATGACTTTAAATTAGATCCAGATAAGGTTGTTCACATTGGGGACAATATTTTCACAGATATATTTGGAGCAAAAAAAGTTGGATTTAGAACAATTTATGTAAATAAACGCAAGAGTGTAAATAATAATTTAGCATTCAAGCCAGATAACACGATAACAGATATATCTGAATTATTTTGATGAGGAAAATAATTTTTTTAATAAAAAATAAACTATAACGTTTAATAAAAAAGAAGTTCCTAATATCAAAACTGCCACATCTCTAAAAAAATCTTCTGGAAACATCATCAATAAATAATCTTTATTAGGGTCAAGAATCCAGAGATCATTATTAAAAGCTATTTTATGAAAAATAATAAATATTTCTTGAAAAAATAATAAAAAAGAAGTTCCTAATAATATGAGAATAGATGAAAACAGTATTATCGAATACAAAATTACTTTATTAGGATGCACGCCAAAATATGAATACAATAAAAATATTAATACACAAAAAACAATAGATAGTATTTTACCCAAATTAAAAATGAGATTCATTATAGACTTTACATCTTTCATGTGGTGCACTTCTTTATCTGAATAAATGTCAACATCCAATAATTCATCTTTATTAAAAAAATAAGTTTTTATATTAAGATTCACTTCCTTAATTTTTTCTAAATTTAAAGAAGTTCTTTGATCGATAGAATAAGTAGCAATATTATAATCGTAAATAAAGTCGTATCTAACTATAAAATTTAGTGAACCGCTTATAATTATAAAAATAAATAGAAGAGAAGTTATTATGGTAAGTGTTAACCTAAATGGTGTAAGTAAATTCATAAAATAACAATAACGCAAATTATGAAATCATCAAACATTCAAATTGAAAAAAGTTTTATTAACCTGGTAACCACTATAGAAAAGTTGAGATCTGACAATGGTTGCCCTTGGGATCGCGAACAAACTTCTGAGTCATTATCTCAATATATCCTTCAAGAATGCTACGAAGTCCTAGAATGTATAGATAATAATGATTCCGAAGCTTTAAAAGGTGAACTAGGCGATTTACTTTTTCAGATACTAATACAAAGTTTAATCCGAGAGGAAAAAAAGGAATTTAGACTATCTGATGTAATAAAATCTATTAATAATAAATTAATAAAAAGGCACCCTCACGTTTTTAAAGATAAAAAAAATGATATCAATTCAGAAAAAGTTTTAAAAAACTGGGGCAAAATGAAAAAGTCAGAAAGTAAAAACGATGAATTTTATATAAAAAATATAACCAATACACTTCCATCCCTTTCATTTGCTTATGAGTTATACAAAAAATCTCTAGACATAGATATTGATTTAAATAAAACAAAAAAATATGATCATTGTTCAAATGAAGAGATTACTAATATCTTATTTGAATTAACTTCTGCAGCCGCCAAAAAAAATATAGATTTAGAAAATGAATTCAGGAAATACATCAAAGCCAAACAATTAGATATAATCAAAAAAATATGAACGAACAATCTTTAGAAAAACTAAAACATATTTTCCCTGTAGGCACAGGAATAAATAAGACCGGAAACTTAGAAATAGGAGGATTTGATCTAACCAAATTGGTATCAGAATATGGTTCTCCTCTTTATATTTATGACGAAAAAACAATTAGAGATAGTGCCAGATCTTATTTAAATGGATTTAAATCTAGGTATGATAATGTTCATGTTTCTTATTCTTCAAAAGCCTTTACTAATCCTGAATTAGTAAAAATATTAAACGAAGAAAATTTGGGTATAGATGTTGTTTCTGGTGGAGAACTAGAAGTTTTGATTAGATCTGAATTTCCTATGAAAGAGGTTAATTTTCATGGAAATAATAAAAGCGAACATGAACTAACTAAAGCTGTAAATAACAATATAGGGCTCATCACAATTGATAGTTTTTATGAATTAGACTTATTGGATGAAATTTGTAAGAAAAATAACATTTTGCAAGATATAACTCTTAGGCTATCCCCTAGTGTAGATCCTCATACTCATGAGTTGACCTCAACGGGAATACTTGATACTAAATTCGGCTTCTCAATAGAAACTGGAGCCGCAAAAGAAGCATTGAATGTGGCTAGCTCAAAAGATAATTTAAATCTTAAAGGAATACATTTCCATCTTGGCTCCCCGATATTTGAATTAAAGCCGTACTCTGAAGCAATTGACTACGTTTTTGAATTTATAAAGAATAATTATCCTAAAAATAAAAAATTAGAAATTTTCAATGTAGGTGGAGGCTTTGCTGTTGCTTATACGCAGAAAGATCCAATTGTAACTGCAGATCAGTATGCAGAGACCATATGTGAATCAGTTAAAAATAATGTTTCAAATCTAGGTATAGACTATCCAAAATTGGTAATAGAGCCAGGAAGAGCAATTGTTGCTAGATCAGGGGTAGCAATATACACAGTAGGAGGTATAAAAGATATACCAAACCTTAGAACTTATGTAAGTGTAGATGGAGGAATGGCTGATAATATTAGGCCAGCCTTATATGGTTCTACTTACACTGCTTTATCAGTTAATAAAGCAAAAATTAATCATGACAAATTAGTAACTATTGCAGGAAAATATTGTGAAACGGGAGATAAACTAGTAGAAAACGTACTTCTTCCTAACCCTGAACCTAAAGATTTAATTGCTATACCTGTTTCTGGGGCATACAACAGTTCTATGTCAAGTAATTACAATGTAAGTTTACGGCCATCAATAATACTAATTTCTGAAAGAAAAATTAAAATCATTAGAAGGCGCGAAACTTATGACGATGTTCTTCTTACAAGTGAAATCCGGAGGGAATAATCTTTTACTGGGAAACATTAGGGCAAAAAGAATTAACTAAAAATTTATATAAAATCTACGATGAAAAAAAAGTACCTAATGCGCTAATTTTATATGGAGAAAAGGGGCTTGGTAAAATGTCCCTTGCTAAAGATTTTTCTAGGCTAATTAATTGCGAAGAGAATTCATCTGATAAAAATAAAATATGTACATGTATGTCATGCGACAAAATAAATAATCTATCTCATCCAGATTTTACAATAATAGAAAGATCTTCTATTTGCTCAGATATAAAATGTGGGAGTTGTAAATCCTCCAAAGGTCAACAAATAAGAGAGTGTGTTATATCTGAAAACATTATAAGTAAATCGAGATTTAAACCTTTTATGGGTAAGCATAAAGTTGTAGTAGTTAATCAGGCAAACTATCTTTCAAAAGTATCTTCAGAAAGTTTACTAAAAACATTAGAAGATATTGATAGCAACTTCTTAATAATATTTTTAATAGAAAATCTTTCGGATATTGCAGAGACAATTATTTCAAGATGCCAAATATGGAAATTAAATAAAATATCCAAGCAAAATACCTTAGAAATATTATTAGAAAAGTATTCTGATAGAGAAAAAGATGTTGCAGAAATAATGTCATTTGGATCACCAACTTTAGGCGAGGCGTCTGATATGCTAGATGATCCCATTTTCTTTGAAGAGAGGCAAGAAGTACTTAGGAGAATAGTAAAAATTTTTAACTCACCAATGTCTGATAAATTGAATTATTCAAAAGAACTGACATTACTTTACAGAAAAGACAAAGAAAGAGTCTTGCATGAATTAAAAATATGGAAAAATTTATTTAGAAAAATATTAAGGACCGAAGATACTGATGAAAATTTGGAAACTATATCTATTCTAAAATCAATTAAAGAGAAGAATAAGTTAAAAATTAAGAAAAATATTGAAAATATTTTAAGCACAGAAAATAACCTCAAATTTAATGCTATTCCTTCATTAGTTTTTGATAAATTTATAATCAACTTGGAGGCATAGGTGATAATTACAATTGATGGCGCAGCAGGTACTGGAAAAACTACAGTTGGAATAATGACTGCAAATAGACTAAATTTTGACTTTCTAGATACAGGTAAAATATACAGAGCATTTACTCTAAAATTAATAAAAGATTCAATAAGGTTAGAAACAAAAGAAATTGTTAAGCATCTTGATAAAACCAAAATTGATTACACATATAAAGAAAAAAAGGAATATGTTTATTTAGATAAAATTGATGTAACAGATGAAATTTTGTCAAAAGAAGTAGAGAGTAATGTTTCATTAATTTCCAAAATCCCTGAAGTAAGAAACAAAATGACTTCACTGCAAAGATCAATTGTGACTGATAAAAATTTTGTTGTTGCTGGTAGAGATATTGGAACTGTTGTTTTACCTAAAGCAGAATTAAAAATTTTCTTAACCGCATCTATTGAGGAAAGAGCAAGGCGAAGGTTTGCTGAAAGAGAAAAACAAAACTATTCAGATATACTTGAATCCATGAAAAATAGAGATGTTATTGATTCTACGAGAGAAATTGCCCCTTTAAAGGTTCCAGAAAATGCTCTAATTATTGACACAGAAGGTGTTGATATCATAGAAGTAAGTAATAAAATTATCAAAGAAATAGATAATGAATATTCTATATAACATATCCTGCATAACTCTTAAATTGAATCTAAAGATATGGACTAAATATAGAGTAATGAACACTAACCTTATTCCAAAAAAAGGAAATCTCCTTATAATATCTAACCATCAATCAAACATAGATGCTGGGCTTCTAGGAGCATCAATAAACAGGAGACTGAAATTTCCAGCAAAAATAGAGTTATTTAAAAATCCATTAATGGATTTTTTTTTAAGAGCGTATGGAGCCTTTCCTATTAAAAGAGGAGTTGCGGATATAAATTCATTCAAAAAAATGAAAGAAACTTTGAGTATAAAAAATGGATCTATATCAATATTTCCAGAAGGTACAAGAAGTAACGGAGAGTTATTATCTGGAAAACCTGGAGCAGCAAAATTAGCTTATAATCTAGATCCTTTGATTCTCCCTGTCGGAATCGTAGGAACTAGCCATCTGAAAGGCTTGTTTAGAGTATTTAACCCTAGTGGCAATATAACTGTTACAATAGGAAAACCTTTCAAGATAAATAAAGCATCAGAATTAGTAAATGAAAAAGGATTCTTTAAAGATTTAACAGATGAGATGATGTTAAGAATTTCTGAATTATTACCTCTTGAAAAAAGAGGGGTGTATAAAAACAACACCAAGAAAGATTACCTTTTAACTAAAGATAATTAGAAATATGTGCGGAATAGTCGGATATATAGGAAAAGAAAACGCTTCAAAAATATTAATTGATCTTACAAGATCTTTGGAATATAGAGGATATGATAGCGCTGGTATAGCTATATATGACGACAAAGAAAGCAAATTCCTTGTTAAGAAAACTATAGGCACAATAGATAAGATACAAAAAGAAGTTCTTAATCAAATAAACGGAACTACTGGTATCTCTCATACTAGGTGGGCTACGCATGGGAAGATTAATGAAAAAAATGCACATCCTCAAATAAGTTCAAACGGCAAGATTTTAATTGTTCATAATGGGATAGTTGAAAATTACCAAGAAATTAAAAATGATTTAACAAAAAATGGCTACGATTTTACCTCAGAAACTGACTCTGAAGTTATAGCAAATTTAATTGAATTCAACCTAGCAGAATCAGAAATAAAAGATGCATTAGAGAAGGCCATGGATTCTATAACTGGATCTTCTTCTATAGTAGGGATTAACAGAGATAATCCAAATGATATCTTTTTGATTAAAAAAGGGAATTCAGGTGGACTTGTAATTAGTGAAAATAAATCTGGTGAGAAAATAATATGCAGTGACCCTACAATAATAACTAAATTCAGTGACTCATATAGGTATCTAGTAGACAACGAAATAGCAATAATTTCAAAGCATAAAAATAATTTTATTAGAGAGAATAAAAAACCTAACAAAAGAGTTGTGAATATAAAAACCAATACTATCTTAGAGGATGATGAAACCTATCAATACAAAATGGAAGAAGAAATTTTCTACCAGAAAAAATCTATAAAAAGGATAATTGATGATAAAAATGACCTTATTATAAATAAATTAAATGAATCCAATATAAAATTTGAAAATATCCAAAGAGTTCTTGTAATAGGAATGGGTAGTTCATTCAATGCTGGCTTACTTGGATCATATTATTTTGAATCTATTTCTTCCTTAAAAAGTGAAACAATTAATGCATCAGAATTTATAGATTCAAAAAGAATAATAGACAGTAATGATTTGGTAATTGGAGTAACTCAGTCTGGAGAAACTGCTGAGACAATCAAAGCTTTAGAATATGCGAAATCTAAAGGTGCAAAAACTATTTCGGTAACAGAAAAAAATATATCACAGGCATCAATAATTTCTGATGCTAATGTAAATATAGGTTGTGGGCCAGAGTATGCTGTGGCCTCAACTAAAACTTTTACTGCGACTGCGCTCACTCTATATATAATTTCTGTATATCTTTCTAGAAATAATGAAAATAAGAAAAACCTAGAAAATAACCTTCTAGGGCTCGATTCTAAAATAGAGTCACTATTGCTCGATACCAAAGACACTAAAGAAATAGCCAAAATACTTTCATCAAAAGAGCATATATTGTATCTGGGTAGGGGCATTATGCATCCAATTGCTATGGAAGGGGCCTTGAAGATGAAAGAAATTTGCTATATTCATTCCGAAGGTTACGCTGCCGGAGAAATGAAACATGGAGTTAATGCCTTAATTGGAGATAACATGCCATCAATTGTACTTTGCCCTCCAGATGAAACTTACCCAAAGATGATCAGTACAATAAATGAGATACAAGCAAGAAATGGAGATGTTATAGGACTTATAGATAAGAATGATGTTAGTGCTAATAAGTTATTAAGTAATTACTTAACAATAGAAAGTCATAACTTTTTCTTAGATCCAATATTATACGTTATTCAGCTTCAATTAATATCTCTTTATTCATCTCTAAGACTAAAAATTAATCCTGATAGACCAAGAAATCTGGCAAAAACAGTAACGGTTGAATAGTTCTGCAGAGGGATTTATGAGTGCCATTCAAAGTTTCAAATTTAAAAGAGGGTCAGGATACTCTAGGGACGACATTCATTTTCTATATTTTGAGAAACCTGTCCCAAAGCGTAGAACAGGCACTTGGACGACAGGATATGTTCAACCACAAGGGAGTGATGATTTAATTATATTCATGAATATTGGTGTAGCTGGAAAAACTGGACATGACTTTAATAATAAGTTTGATCCTGAAACTAATACAATAGTTTGGTTTGGAAAACCAAAATCGCATTCTGGTCAACCAACTTTTAAAAAAATACTTTCAAAAGAATTAACTCCTCATTTTTTTGCAAGATGGGATACAAAAAATAAGTTTGTTTATCTAGGAACTGGATCTGTTGTTGATTATAAGGATAGTGTTCAGACAAGTCATGGTTCAGCAATAAAGTTAATAGTTTCGTGTGATGAGGCAAAAGAGATATTAAGTTATTCAATACCTGAGATAGGCAACTCATCATACGCTGAAAATTTAAACAACGAACAAGTCATTGAAACGCTGCCTTCTCAACAAAATATAGTGAAAGTCCCTTCATCTTTTTTGCTTGAAAAACATCTAGAGGATTACATAGAAAAGTTTTGGAGAGATACAATTTTTGGCGATAGATATGAAATTTACGACAATGGAAGACAGTTTCCTACAGAAACTGGACCATTAGATTTATTAGCACAAAGTAAGGATAAAAAAGAGTTTTTAGTTATTGAGCTAAAAAGAGATAAAACTAGTGATGTTGCTGTTGCCCAAACCCTGCGATATATGGGATATATTAAAAAAACATTAGCAACAAACAATGAAATAGTAAAAGGATGCATTATAGGATTAAAAGAGGATCAAAATCTTATTAATGCTATCTCAATGGTTGATGAAATTGACTTCTATAGATACAACCTAAGTTTCTCTTTAAAACTGGTTTCATGAAGATAGAAATATGAATAATTTATTTAAATATTTCATCATTTCTGCAATATTGATAGGATTAATTTCAGTTGGATATTTTACCTATTTAAGATTAAATGAAGATAGTTTGAAAACAGAAACCATGATAATAGATAATTTAACTCCTGAAAAAAACCAAGAATGGATATTCTTTACCGACAGAGTAATGGGTGGAATTTCTTCTGGAAAATTAGAAATAGGATCAGAAAGTGGTTCAAAATTTTATCGTATGACAGGAGATGTAAGTACCGCAAATAACGGAGGATTTATTCAATTTAGAGCAGATTTAACCAGGTTATCTAATACCGATAAAATTTTTAATGGGGTTAAGATAAAGGTAAGAGGGAATGATGAGAATTATAATATTCATATAAGAACTAATCGTACTGTGCTTCCATGGCAATATTATTCACTAGAATTTTATGCACCTAAAGAATGGACAGAAATAGAATTACCTTTCGACTCATTCAAAAGATCAAATTTTTATCAACCTAAGGTTTTTAAAAGTTCAGATATTAGAACCCTAGGAATAGTTGCATATGGAAGGGACTATGTTGCTAATTTAGATGTAGGGCTTATAGAATTTTATTAGAGGAAAAATTGGAAAAAGAATCAAGAAAAAAAATATCTGACCATCAAAAAGAATTAGAATCATTACTATCACCCCATGCAATAACATCTAAAAACACAAAAGGGAGAGTAAAGCCTGAAAAACAAAAAAATGATATTAGAAATGTCTTTCAAATTGATAAGGACAGAATCATTCATACTAATTCATTTAGAAGGCTGAAACATAAAAGTCAGGTATTTATAGCACCCCTGGGTGATCACTTTGTAACTAGACTTACTCACACTATTGAGGTAGCTCAGATTAGCAGAACAATTAGTAGGGCTTTAAGGTTAAATGAAGATCTTACTGAAGCTATTGCTTTAGGTCATGATTTAGGCCACTCTCCATTTGGGCATGTAGGAGAAACTGCATTAAATAAGATTTCTACTGATGGTTTTCATCATAGTAGGCAAAGTGTAAGAATTATAGAAAAATTGGAAAAGAATGGAAAGGGTTTGAATTTAAATTATGAAGTTATTGATGGAATAAAGAGGCACTCAAAACCACAAGGAAAATTTTTTGCAAAAGAATTTATCGAAGGCCTTTCTCTGGAAGGCCAAATAGTTAGAATATCTGATTTTATTGCATATGTTACTAGCGATATAAATGATGCTACAAGAGCAGGTTTGCTAAATATAAAAGATTTACCAAAAAATATTATCCAGATAATTGGAGAGAAGCACTCAGATAGAGTAAATACCCTTGTAACTAATATAATTGATAACTCATCTGATTGCATGGGAAACAAAGATAAATCCGACCCATGGATAAGAATGTCAAAGGAGTTAATTGATACAGTTACCGAATTAAGAAATTATATGTTTGAAAATATCTACTTGCCTGTATCAAATTCTTCAGCGGCAATTAGTTCTATGAGAATAATAGATATTTTGTTTGACTACCTAATGAATAATTCAGAATTGATCCCAGATTATTTATTAGAGGTATCAGATGGCAACTTAGAAAAATCTGTAATCGATTACATTACAGGGATGACAGATGATTTCGCACTTAGGTTTGCAGAAACATTAGATCCATCATTAGCGTCAGATGTGTTTGAGGGCAGGCTCTAGATTATTTCTCTAAGAGTTGGTTGTCCTAGCCTTGTTCAATTTGATATGATTAACCAATGACCGTATCAAATAACAATCAACATGATGTTGTTGATTTAATTAAATCTCAACTAAATATTACTGATGTAGTCTCAAAATATGTTGATTTAAAAGGTAATTCAAGATTAATGAAGGGCTTGTGTCCATTTTATCCTGAAAATACTCCTTCTTTTGTTATTTACCCAGAGAGTCAAACTTTCAAATGTTATTGTGGATCTTGTGCAGGAACCTCTGGGGGAGATATTTTTTCTTTTATTATGAAGATAGAAAATATTAACTTTGTAGAAGCACTGAATATATGTGCAGAATTGGCAGGAGTTAAATTAAATAATTATAAATCTAAAAAAACTACTAGCATTAAAAAAGATTTAAATCATGCCCTTGAATCAGCGGCAGATTTTTTTAAGAATTCTCTTAATAGCAGGTATGGGTTGCCAGCAATTAATTATCTTAAGGATAGAGGGTTTTCAGAAGAACAAATTAAAGAATTTAATTTTGGGCTAAGTCCAACTGGATTATCTACTTTAGTTGACCATTTAAAAAAGGTGGGTGTAAAAAGCAATGCAGCAGTTGAATCAGGACTTGTTCAAAAATGGGCAGATAATACTTGGCATGATTTTTTCGTAGATAGATTAACAATTGAAATTAGAGATGAAGACGGTGCTCTTGTAGGATTTGGCGGAAGATCTCTTAGCAATAAAACCCCAAAATATATAAACACTCCTCAAACAGAACTTTTCAATAAATCTGAACTTCTTTTTGGACTCGATATTGCAAAAGAAGCAATATCAAATAGCAAAGAATGCGTAATTGTAGAAGGATATATGGATGTCTTTGCCGCCCACTCAGAAGGATTTGATAATGTTGTGGCATGCATGGGGACATCACTAACATTTGATCAACTAAAAAAAGCTAATAAATATACTAATAAAATAGTTCTATGCCTAGATTCAGACGTTGCTGGAAGAAGGGCTTCAGTTAATAATCTAATAAAATTAATAAGTTCAAATAATGATTTATCTAATATGCACAAATATATTTCTATTGCCTCAATAGATTCTGGCAAAGATCCTGATGACCTTATTAGGCAAAATCCACTAGAATGGAAAGAAATAATATCAAATTCCACTTCTCTATATAAACATTTAATAAATAGCCTAGATCTAGTATTTGACCTAACAAATGAAGTTCAGAAAACTGAAGCTGCAAATGTAGTATATAAACTTGTATTTCAAAATACAGATAGTCATTCTCAAGATGAAACTTTAGGCCTTCTAGCAACCAAGTTAAATATAGAAAGAGAAAAACTTCCCTCTCCTAAAATTATAAGTAATAAGTTATCCCTTAATTCGACTACAAATAATATTAAAAATAATCAAAATCCTATCGAAAAACATATTATAGCCTTGATTTTACAAAATAAACTCCTAAAAAATTATATTAAACAACAATCAAATGAACTTTTTGAGGATCCTAAATTAAGAGCAATTTTTGACATTTTGAAATCAGATGACGACGTTGAATTAGAAACTGATGATATATTAAATGAAATAATATTAGACTTAAAATCTTATTCTTTGCCCAATACTAATGAAAAAGATTTGATAACTGAACTAAATGATTGTATAAACAGACTATACAATCATCACTTAAAGAGGAAAAAAATCGAGCAGCAAAAGGCTATTGAATTAGGTCTAGAATCTAATGAAGACACAATAGACAGTGTAATAAAAGATAGTTTAAGCACTAATAAATTATTAAAGGAAATACAATCTAACCAGAAACGATGACACAGGACGATCCATTAAATTCAATATCAGTATCATTTACTTCAGATTCTAATGACGAAGAGAGTAACCAAGATGCCTCAAGAGTATTAAGGAAATTACTTCCAGGGGCAACTTCTGAATTCGGCGATTCTTGGGATGAACCAACCCAAGATCAAGTAAACGAAATTGAAGAAGATCCAACATGGGAAGCAAGTATTAGCGAGGCAGATATAACTGATGACCCTGTAAGAATGTATTTAAGAGAAATAGGTAAGGTAAATTTATTAAATGCGCAGGGTGAAAAAGATTTGGCTAAGCAAGTAGAAAATGGAAAAATAATAAAAAATTTTATGAGAGAGAACGCTGATCAAGATAATCCAAATATTTTTATGTTAAAAAATTTCTTAAAAAAAATTGGATCCAACACTGATCTTATAGAAGAATTAAAAGAAAAAATTGGACCTGAAGATGCTGAAGATTTGAACGTAAAAAATATTCTAACTGGAGGCATTGAAGATTTCCTTAATAGTTCCACTAAATCTGAAGATCAAGAACAAATGATAAGGGAAATGTCTGACTCATTAAATTTATCAGAGGAAGAAATACATATTAATATTTCTGACCTATCAGCAGGAATACAAATATTTCCTGATTGGTTGTTTGAGCATATGTTTGATGATGAAGATCAGATAAAGGTATTAAAGAAGAAAACTAAAAGAAAAAATATACCTATAGGAAATTTTACAGATGAAGATCTTGAAGGATTATTAAAAAATCACATATCTAAATTAGAATATAATGCCAAACAATGTAGTGAACACCTAGTTCAGGCAAATTTAAGGTTAGTGGTAAGTGTAGCTAAAAAATATATTGGAAGAGGTATGTCCCTGCTTGATTTAGTACAGGAAGGAAATATTGGATTAATTAGGGCTGTTGAAAAATTTGAATTTAGAAAAGGATATAAATTTAGTACATATGCCACATGGTGGATAAGACAAGCAATAACACGGGCGATTGCAGATCAGGCAAGAACTATCAGGATACCCGTTCATATGGTTGAAACAATCAATAAATTGCTAAGGGTAAGTAGAAAATTAGTACAAGAATATGGAAGAGAACCTACTACAAAAGAAATCGGGCAAGAAATGGATCTACCTCCATCTAAAGTTAGAGAAATTCTAAAAATTTCGCAAGAACCTGTCTCTTTAGAAACTCCTATAGGAGAAGAAGATGATTCTCATTTGGCTGACTTTATAAAGGATGAAAAATCGCTGTCTCCTGTTGAAGCGGCATCAAATAATTTACTAAAGTCGCATGTAGGAATGGTGCTAGAGAGTTTAAATCTTAGAGAGCAAAGAGTTTTGCAACTAAGATTTGGGCTAGAAGATGGAAGAAGCAGAACTCTTGAAGAAGTAGGAAGAGAATTTGGTGTAACCAGAGAAAGAATTAGACAAATAGAAGCAAAGGCACTTAGAAAACTAAGGCATCCCACCAGATCTAAGAAATTAAAAGATTTTATAGATCAAAGTTATTAAGTAATTAGTTAATAATTAATTATAAATAATTTACCAAATTAACTTTTATTGTTAATATCAATATTAATTAAGCACAAATAATTTTATGAAATGATAATAGCTTCAATAAGAGACATATTAATAATATTTGGAATAATTTCTAGTTTTATCTTTTTGCTTACTACAACAATATTAATATTGATTATCTTTATTAGAGTAAAAAAGATAATTGGTTATATAGAAGGATCAATAAATGAAATTGATTCTTTAAAAAATAAGATCAAAGAAACTGTTCCAAAACCTTTTGCAAATATTATTAATGGAGCTCTAACACTCAAAAAATTTACTGACTCTGTAGCAAAGAGAAGCAAAAAGAAGAGGAAAAAAGTAGCTAGAAAAAATTCAAAAAAAGGAAAGAAGGATAGCACTAATGAGTAATGATAATGATTCAGGATTTTCGAGCGGATTCATAATTGGAGGCATAATGGGACTGATTGGTGGTTTAATTTTTGCTCCTAGGCCTGGTGATGAAACTAGGGCAATTCTTACTGAGGCAAGTAATGAATGGCGAGATAAAGCTAAAGATCTAACTGAATTTGCAAGAGAAAGAATAATAGAGGCAACTAATGAAGGGAAAAGGGTTGCAGATTCTCTTAGAGAAGAACTTGAAGAAGATTAGCCATTAAAAATTGGGTATGACCCTAAGATCTTCAAATTACATATCTTTTCAATTTTAGTTAGGCATTCAGAAAGTTTTTCATCTTTTAGATTACCTTCTACATCAATGAAAAAATAATAATTTCCTAGTTTTTCTTTGGTTGGCCTAGATTCTATCTTTGTCATATTTATCTTACTCACTGCAAAAGGCTCTAAAGCATTGTATAAAGATCCAGGAGAATCACCGTTGAAGGATATGACTAGCGATGTTTTATCTTTATGTGTAATTTCTTCACGAAAATCATTACTAATTATCACAAATCTGGTTACATTATTCTTTACAGACTGAATATTTTCATCTAATAGAATAACTTCCTTATTATCTTTCAACCAAGGAGGTCCTATAAATGCACCTGGAGCATTATACTCTTCTAAATCATTAATAGAATCGGCTGTACTATTAGAAATTTTCAACTCTACATTTGCATAATTATTATTTATATATTTATAACACTGACCTAAAGCTTGTGGGTGACTGAAAATCACTTCAAAATTATCATTATTAAATTTTTTAAGTGTATATATTGAATGATTAATATTTAAATTAAGTTCATCAACAATACTATAGTTATTTTCTTCATCAGCAAGAAAATCTAATACCTCAACAATTGATCCTTGAATACTATTCTCAAGAGGTACAATAACCAAATCAGAAGTTTTATCTTTCAATGAACCCAAAACCTCATTGATAGAATTGAAAGGGACTTGATTTAGTTTTGTAGAATACAATTCTGAAGCTCTAGAACTATATGTGCCTTTAGGCCCAAGATACCCAATATTTGAACTATTGCCCATTTTCTTTTCCTTGAAAAAATCTTGTCATTGATTCTTCATTTCTATTAGAAGAAATAATTAATATAGTATCGTCTTCCTCGATATCTATGTTCTCGGTTGATTGATAAGGATTACCTTTACTATCTATTTTACCTAAAATTATTGCCCTAAATGGAATTTTCAATTTAGATAAGTCATCACCAATTATTTCTGACCCTGAAGGTATTCTTATTGACCATACTGATGTTCCTTTTAATTGAATATCCATTAGGCGTATTGGCAAAGTCACTCCAGCAGTATTAAGTATTATCTCTATTATAGATTTTTCTCTCAATACTAATTCACTTATCCCATAAGCATTAAATAAAGGGACATTTTCTTTACTATTAACAATAGATATTACTTGAGATAATTCAAATTTTAATTTTGCAATTTCACAGGAAATTAGATTGACTGAATCGCTATCTGTCATGGAAACAAATATAGCTTCAGAATCTTCTCTGTTAATACCAACAAATTCTAAAAATTCAGGAGAAATAGGATTACCTAAATATGCGATTGGGCTGTCAGATTTATAGTTTAAATCATTAACTAATTCTCTATTTGAATCAATAAATATCACATCATCTAAATTATGATCTAAAAGATCCTCATATAAAGCCCTAGACTCATCGTTAATTCCATTAATAATAATATTTTTCTTCATTAAAATTTCTCTAAATGCTTTATTATTTTATTTGAACTTAAATTATGAGAATCTAGTATTACAAATCCTGAATTCTGATATATATCTGAAATAGACATATCATCTAAAACTATAAATATAGAGGTTGATAAATTAATCTTACATTTTTGAGCAACAAATAAACTCACTGCATCTTCTCCTGCATCTACTACTACTATATCTGATTCTTCTAAGCCAGCATCTAATAGAGTGTCCATTTTTTGTATATCACCTGATTGAAAACTAATATTATCCTCTTTAAATAAATCCCAAGAATGAAATTTATAAGAATCAGAATCTAAAAATACTAATTTTTCAACCTTTTCATTTAAAGATTCACCAATTTGCCTCGCGACAACACTAGATCCTATAATTAACGCTCTCATCTATTCTTGACCTCGCCAAATCATAATTGAAGAATTTAAACTATTTATTATCTTACTTAAATAAGATTCTTTATTAAATCTGTTGGAATTAGATTGAATAATTTTCTCGGGCACAATTACTAAATCTATTGAATTTAAAGAAGTTTGTTCAATTATTCCATAACTAACGTCTCTGACCTTTAGCAAACCTCCACTTTTTCTTGATTTTGGAATTCTTTTTATATTAAGTTCTGATTCAAAACTCTTTAGCGATTGCTCTGCATTTTCAAAATCCTTTTTAAAATACTCATTCTCAGTATCAATAGGATATTGGAGAGGAATTTCAACCAAGGAGACATAAAAAATTTCTACACCCTTTGCCTTAATTAAAGACTGAATATCATCTATCATTAATTTATTATTTACATTTATTTTGTCTAATATAATTAAAATTTTATCCATAAAAATTACTCATCAGATTTAATATTTGATGGACCAACAATATCTGAAATTTTTTCATCAGGGCCTGCAATTATAAGTGTATCGTTAGATGTTAATGTTTGATTCTCATCAGGATTCAGGATTATATCATCCCCTCTTTGAATAGCTATCAGGGCTAGCCCATACCTATCTCTTAAATTATTAAAATTACTATTCTTTAAAGTCTGACTAATGAACCTCGCAGGAACTTTAATTTTACTTATCCCATAGGTTGAGGTGAGTTCCATATATTGTTGAATACCAGGTAAAAATAGGTTATGAGCTAATGTTCTTCCCATATCAGTTTCTGGATAAACAACCTTATCCACTTCAATTCTTTCAAGTGTGTCACCTTGAAGCTTTGAAACAGCTCTTGCTATAACTATTCCAATATTAAGAGATTTAAGCAAAACACTTACCATAATACTTGCTTCAGTATTAGACCCAATTGCAACTACGGCATATTCGAATTTTTCTATACCTAATTCTTTCAAGCTGGATTCATCGGTAGCATCGGCTGCAACTGCATAAGTTACTTGACCTGCCAACTCCTGAACCTTGTCAGAATCAATATCAATAGCTAGGACATCATGCCCCATTTGGTACAAAGTAGTAGCTACAGTGGTTCCGAACCTACCTAATCCTATTACAGCTACTTGAGTTATTTTCAATTAAACCCCCTTTTATCCTATTCTAACCTTCTCTTGAAAGAATCTATAATCAACGGGCTTTTGCGACCCAGCCAGCAATAATGCTAATGTCATAGGTCCTAACCTCCCTATAAACATAATAAATGAAAATAATATCTTTGAAAGGTCACTTATATCTTGGCTAGATCCGGTAGACATTCCGTTAGTGCTAAAAGCTGAAATCGTATCAAAAACTAAATGTACAAAATTATGACTTTTGCCTGCATAAGAGAACTCAATAAATAAAGTTATTAACACCGTAATTCCGATTATAAAAATACTTAAAATCAATATAACCATAGCCCTTACGCCAATATCATAAGGAATTTCTCTTCCAAAGAATGAAATATTATTAGATCCTCTTATGTGACTCATTATCATTAATACTGCAAGTATAAAAGTAGTAATTTTTATACCCCCTGCTGTTGATGCAGGCCCTCCCCCTATAAACATTAAAAAAGTGCACACTAAATTCGTATAATCGTTAGATTGAGACATATCAAATGAATTGAAGCCAGCTGTCCCTGTAGACATAGAGGTAAAAATACTATTTATAATTTTTTCGGTTAATGTCATAGAGCCCAAAGTATTAGGATTAGAAAACTCAAAAAGATAAATTAAAATAGACCCACCAATTGCAAGAACCAAAGAACCTACCAATATCAATTTTGTTTCTAAACTAAGAACTACCCTAAATCTTCTAAAACCTTTACTACCTAAAATTCTCCGGTGGTGAACAAGATCATACATGACAAAATATCCAATTCCGCCAAAAAAGAACATAACTGCAGTCACGATTAAAACTAAATTATTGATTAAACCTCTAGAGAAAGGTTCAAGATTGGTACCAAACCCAAAAATTGTAAAACCTGCATTGTTAAAAGAGGAAATTGAATGAAATATAGAATACCAAGCATTTTCCTGAATATTGCCAAAACCGTAAGAATAAGAAAATAAAATAAAAAATATAAATATTCCTATTATTTGAAATGATAGTGAAGATAAAACAACTTTCCAAACCAAATTTCCAATAGAACCGAGGTTATCAGCGCCTAAACCTTCCCCAATTTGAACACTTCTTCTAAGCCCAAGAGATTGGCCTGCTGCTATTAGAAAAAACGCAGCACCTGTCATAAACCCAATCCCTCCAATTACAATCAAAAAAGCTATAACAATCTGACCAAATAAAGACCAACTAGTTGGGGTATCCAAAACAGTTAAACCAGTAACGGTTGATGCAGATGTCGCCGTAAATAAAGAATCAACAAATGAAACGGGTTCATTATGAGAAAAGGGTAGAAAAAGTAAAATTGCTCCAAATAATATTAAAGCCAAGAATCCATAAACAACTATCAGAGGAGATGAAGCCCCTCTCTCTGAGGCACTTCTAACTTCACTTTTTACAATAATGGGCTTTAGATTGCCGTCCCTTGGTCTAAAACTTGTTGATTTTGATGATTTTGAAGGCATAATAACATTATATGATTTTCCTTAAATATTCGTAATTCTCTATGATAAAATATAGCAGTGAATAAGACATATAAAAGTTTATTGCCTATAACTCTACTATTTTTACTATTATTCTCATGTAGTTCTAACATGGGCAGAGAAGTGCTCGTAACTACCCCTGAACCTGAAACATACCTTCCAAGTTTAAGTGAAACTATTGAATATGTTTCTCCTTCTGTAGTAGCTATAAATATTTCAACAGTAGCCTTAGATAGATTTTTTATACCAAGAATCAGATCTGCAGATGGAAGCGGTGTGATAATTTCTGAAGATGGATACATTGTCACTAATGATCATGTAATAAAAGATGCGAGAGAAATTTCAGTTATTTTGAATGATGAGTCAATATATCAAGGAAAAATTATTGGAAGAGTTCCTTATAGTGATATTGCTCTAATAAAAATAAATACTGATCAAGAATTGATGCCTATAGAATTTAGTAGTTCTAAAGAATTAAAGGTTGGTGACTGGGTTATTGCTTTAGGTAATGCTTTCGGATTGGCCGGAACGCCTACTGTTACAGCAGGAATCGTTAGCGCCAAAGAAAGGGTAATAGAAACTGAAGATGACAGAACATTAACAGATATGATTCAAACTGATGCTGCAATTAATGAGGGAAATTCTGGCGGACCTCTTGTCAATCTTTCAGGAAAATTAGTAGGAATAAACAGCACTATTATGAGAGGCGCTGAAGGGATAGGATTTGCTATAAGTTCTGACCTTGTACTTAGATACATAAACGATTTATTAGAATTTGGAGAAGTTCAAATTCCTAGGGATGGAATAGAGGGAAGAACTTTGGATCCTAATTTTATTAATACATTGTGTGAGGTGGGATATAATTTATGTGAACTAGATGAAAATTTCAAAGGAGTGGCAATTCTCGAAATAGCCTCAGGTAGTCCAGCAGTCAATTCAGGATTATTGCCAGGAGATATAATTATCTCTATAGAAAATAAGCCAGTTAGAAGTTATGGCGAGTACATAAGTTGGACATACAACTTTAAACCTGGAGATACTATTAGATTAAATATAATAAGAGGGCAAGAGGAAATAGAAGTTTCGCTAGTGTTAGAAAAAGAAATAGATTGAAACTAATTTAACTTAATTATTTTGAAGCGCGACATGATTCCATTAAGTTTTTCTTCAAAATCAAATTCACTATCTTCATCATTAAATATTACTTCTTTGGCAAGAATCTGATTTTTAAAAAACTCTAAGTTCTGATTTACAGAATCAATTAAGTCTTGATCACCAGATATATTAATTCTTATATAATCAGACACATCAAGCCCCTTTTCTCTCCTAGTGTTTTGGACTGCCCTTATTAAATCTCTGGTTATGCCTTCTTTTCTTAAATCTTCATCAATAGAAAGATCAAGCTCAACTATAAAATTAGTCCCTTCGATTAACTGGGAACTAGGATCATCATTAATTATTGTTTCAATTTCATATTCACTGTCTTTGAGTTCAAAATCACCGACAATCACAACTCCATTTTCTTCCTTCCATTTTCCTTCTTTTGCCAACTGAATACATTCTTGAACTTTATTGCCAATTCGAGGGCCAAGCATTCTTGGATTAATCTTTAATTGCATAGAATCTTCACTATTTTTGATTTTCTCAATATTTATATTTTTTATATTTACTTCTTCTTTTATCAACTCAAAATATTCTTTAACCCACTCACCTTTATTAGATTGAATCTTAAGTATATTTAAAGGCTGCCTAACTCTTATTTTATTTATCTTTCTTATAGATAATGAAGTAGAAACTATTTTTCTTATAATATCCATCTCTTCTATCAATTTATCGTTTGATTCAATGCCTGAAACATCGGGCCAACTTTCTAGGTGAACAGAGTTATTTTCATTTAAATTCATAAATAATTTCTCCGAAACAAGAGGGGACAGAGGGGCGATTATTTTTAATAATATATTTAATACTGTATACAATGTATCGTAAGCATCAGTGGCAGATGCAGTGTCGGCTTTGGCCCAAAATCTATTACGAGATCTTCTTATGTACCAATTATTTAATGTATCAATAAACTCAGAAATAATCCCACATGCCCCAGTAATATCATAGTTGCTTAAATATTCTTTTACATCCAAGGAGGCTATTTTAGATTTAGATAAAATATATTTATCTATGGGTAAATTTGCCTTATAAATTATATTAGGATTGTAATTCTCTAAATTACAATAAAGATTGAAAAAATATACTGAATTCCACAAAGGAACTATTACTTGCCTTAGAGAAGAATCTATACCTGAGCCAGTGCTATCCATCATTAAATTTTGGCCTCTAAGTATTGGGGATGAAACTAAAAACCATCTTAGAGCATCGGCTCCAAAATTTTTCCATACTTGTTCTGGCTCTGGATAATTATTCAATCTCTTAGATAATTTTAATCCTTTCTCATCAATAACTACTCCATGTCCAATTGCATTCAAAAAAGGAGGTTTATCAAATAATGCGGTTGATAAAACCATAAGAGTATAAAACCAACCTCTAGTTTGAGCTATATACTCAACGATAAAATCAGCAGGAAAATGAGATTCGAACCATTCTTTATTTTCAAAAGGGTAATGAACTTGAGCAAAGGGCATTGACCCAGACTCAAACCAACAATCAAAAACTTCTTCAACCCTTCTCATAGTACTCTTTCCTGTTGGGTCATCAGGATTTGGTCTAGTTAACTCGTCAATATAAGGTCTGTGCAAATTCTTTGGTCTTACTCCAAAATCTGACTCTATCTCATCAAGGCTCCCATAAACATCAATTCTTGGATAATTTGGATCATCACTTTTCCAAACAGGTATTGGAGTTCCCCAAAATCTATTTCTACTGATAGACCAATCTCTTGCACCAGAAAGCCAGTTACCAAATGCTCCATCTTTTATATGGTCAGGTATCCAATTAATCTTTTGATTATTTTCTACCATATTGTCTCTAAATTTTGATACTTCTACATACCAAGAATTAAGAGTCTTATAAATCAGAGGTTCATCTGTTCTCCAGCTATGAGGATAATTATGTTTATAATTTTCATGCCTAACTAAATATCCATCCGATTTTAATTTTTTTATAATTTTTGGATTAGAATCGAAAACTAGTTGGCCAGAATAGTCAGAGATTTCAGATGTAAATTGCCCTCTAGAGTCAACAGGACAAACAGTTTTTATATCATTTTTTTCACAAATAGTTTGGTCGTCTTCTCCAAACCCAGGCGCCATATGAACAATTCCAGTTCCTTCCTCTGTATTTACAAATTCAGCAGAAAGTACCCTGAATGCATTGGGTTGTTTTTCAAAATATTTAAATACAGGACTATACTCTAACCCAACAAGATCAGATCCAACTATTTTCCTTTCAACTTTAAATTCAGCTAATTCATTTTTATATTTTGATAACGCAAATTCTCCTATTATTAATTTCTCAGACCCATTACTAATAAGTAAATAATCTAATTTATTATTTACAGCAACTGCTAAGTTTGAAGGCAATGTCCAAGGAGTAGTAGTCCAAATCAAAATACTGGTATTAGGGTATTCTGATTTTTCAGATAAATTAAACTTAACAGTAACCGCAGGGTCTTCTCTTTCTCTATAAGAGTCATCAAGTCTTGTTTCAAAATTTGATATTGGAGTCTCAGCTTTCCATGAGTAAGGCATTACCCTGTCTTTCTCATAGACTAAACCTTTTTTCCATAACTCCTTAAAGGCCCATATTACAGATTCCATATAGGATATATCCATGGTTTTATAATCGTTATCAAAATCAACCCATCTTGCTTGCCTATTTACTGACTTTTCCCATTCCTGCGTATACTTCATGACGGATTTTTGGCAATGATCGTTAAAGTTTCCTACTCCAAATTTAATTATTTCTGCTCTTCCAGAAACTCCTAATTCTTTCTCTGATTCCATTTCGGCTGGCAAGCCATGACAATCCCAACCAAATCTACGATCTACTTTGTTGCCTAGCATAGTTTGAAATCTAGGAATTATATCTTTGACAAATCCGGTTAACAGATGACCATAATGAGGCAATCCATTAGCAAATGGAGGGCCATCATAAAAAACAAACTCTGAAGATTGGCCCTTATTGAGTGTTTTATTAAAAGTTTCGTCCTTATTCCAAAAACTTAATATTTCTTGTTCAATTTCGGAAAAATTAGGTTTAGAATTTAAATCAGGAAATTGTTTATCCTTCATTCTGATCCACCAGCTATAGAGGGAAGGAAATGTATTTCAGATACATTATCCAATTTATGAATTAAACCTAATCTTGTTGTTTTTCCATCAATTACTGCAGACATCCCTGGTTTTAATTTCCCTTCATCAACTAAATATTCTTTAACACCTGGATACGCATCTTCTATGTGATCAATAAGATTCCTAAGATTAGAGCCGTCAGCTTCTATCTCTGTAGGCACGCCAAGAGTTTCTCTTATCTTATAAGGAAGAAAGATTTTTATCATTAGAAAATTATTTTTTTCTTTTTAAAGCTTCTGTAATTCTAGAAGGTTTCATAGGAGTGCTAAGTAGCCTCAATCCTAAAGCATCATTAATTGCATTTCCAATAGCTGGGACTGGAGGAACAATAGGAGGTTCACCTACTCCTCTAACTCCATAAGGATGTTCTTCGCTTGGCACTTCAACCATAATAGTATCAATCATTGGAAGATCTAGCGCTATAGGCATTCTGTAATCCAAGTAACTTGAGTTAAGCATTACTCCATCTTCGTTCATAAAGTACTCTTCATTCAAAGCCCAACCTATTCCTTGAGCAGCTCCTCCTTGCATCTGACCTTCAACATAAGAAGGATGAATTGCTTTTCCAACATCCTGTATAGCAGTATAGTTTATTACATCTGTCTTTCCAGTTTCTTCATCAATTTCTAGGTCAGCAATATGAACTGCAAAACCACCTCCTGCTTCTTCTAAGTCAACAGATGCGGATGAAACTATAGGTCCTCCTGGAGGATCATCAGCAATCTCCTTTAAAGTCATTTTTAACTCTGAATCTGTTTTTGATTTTACAATTCCATCAGAATATTCTATCTGATCTTCGCTAATATCCCATTTAATAGCTGCTTTCTCAATAATCTCTTCAATCAATTTATGGGCAGCATTGTATGCAGCATATCCTGTAGCATAAGTTGTACGACTACCTCCTGTAACATCAGTAATTCCAATGCTATCTGTATCTACAACTGAAGGTCTTACATCTTCGGCAGCAATTCCTAGTACCTCGGCTGCCTGCATAGCAATTGAAGCTCTTGATCCACCAATATCAGTTGACCCTTCAGTAAGTGCTACTTTACCGTCAGGGTTAAGTGAAAGATTTACAGAAGACTTGAATCCTATATTAAACCAATACCCACTTGCTATACCTCTTCCTCTTTTCTTGCCAGGACTTGGATTTGAATCTAAAGTTGATTTCCAATGATTAGAGTTTTTTGCAGCCTCTAAACACTCTTTTAATCCAATAGTTCTGTACTTCGGACCTAAAGCTGTTCTTGTACCTTTCTCAGCAACATTCATGAGTCTAAAATCAATAGGATCGTAACCTTTGATCTCACAAATTTCATCAACTACTGTTTCTGTAGCAAATGCAACTTGAGGAGAGGCTGGGGCTCTATAAGGAGCAGAACTTGGCTTATTTACCAAAACATCATAAGCATCAATCTTCATAGATGGGACATCATAGCAAGAAAATACACACTTAGCTGCTGCCTCAATGAAAGCCTCAGGGTATGCGCCTGCCTCAAGTCTTATATCCGCATAAGCTGCTAAAATTTTTCCTTCTGAGTCAATTCCAATTTTTACTTTTACTTTCCCTCCAGGACCTGGGCCAGTAGCATCGAATACATCTGTCCTGCTCATCATTGCCTTAACAGGCCTCCTAGTCTTTTTGGAGAGTACGGCTGCTATTGGCTCTAAATAAATAGGAATTTTTCCTCCAAAACCTCCTCCTATCTCCATAGGAGTTACTTTAACTCTAGATACATCTAGGTCCAGTACTTTCGATACACTATCTCTAACAGAAAACGATCCTTGAGTGCTAGTCCATACTTTCACCCTATCTTCTTCATCCCAAACTGCAGTACCGCTATGAGGCTCTATATAACCCTGATGAACAGTCTGCATGTCAACTTCTTTTTCTACTACCAAATCTGACTTCTTGAAGCCATCATCAATATCTCCAACTTCATGTCTTGCGTGAGCGGCAACATTGCTATTTTTAACTTTTTTTCCTAAGTGATCTCCAGTGTAATCTTCGTGCAAAATTGGAGCATCTTTCGCCATTGCCTGATCAACATTTATAACAGGCTTTAAAACTTCATAATCCACTTTAATCTTTTTAACTGCTTCAAATGCAGTATTTTGATCTTTAGCAGCAACTCCTGCTACTACATGACCTTTATATAAAACCTTATCAAAGGCCATAACATTTTCACTTAAATGTTTTTCTGACCCCGATTCTTCTGAGTTTCCTCTCACTACATCACCCAGCCTAGGCAAATCTTTAGACGTCATAACTGCGAAAACTCCATCCATCTTCTCAGCCTCTGAAGTATCTATTGATTTAATTTTTGCGTGGGCATAAGGGCTTCTAAGAACTGCACCTATTAGCATTCCAGGAAGTTTGATGTCTGCACCATACTGTGCTCTTCCAGTAACTTTGTCATATCCGTCGTGCCTTATAGGTCTTGTGCCAATTACTTTATAATTTTTATTCTCCGAAGTTGATACCATTTTTACTCCTTTACTTAGATTCTTTTGAAGCCTTAGACACTGCTTTCACAATTTTGTCATAACCAGTACATCTACATAAATTACCTGCCAGCCAGTGTCTTATTCTTTCTTCAGAAGGATCAGGTTCATTATCTAGCAGAGCTTTAGCTGAAACAAGGAAGCCTGGAGTACAAATACCACACTGTAAAGCAGCCTCTTCTAGAAATGCTTGTTGAAGAGGATGAAGGCCATCTGGTGTTGCCATACCTTCAACAGTTTCAATATTTTTACCTTCTACTTCTACTCCTAAAACAAGACAAGAATCCACAATTCTTCCATCTAAGTTAACAGTACAAGCTCCGCAGTTTCCGTCGTTACAACCTTCTTTGGTTCCTGTAATTCCAACTACTTCTCGCAGTGTCTCTAAAAGGCTTACGTATGGGTCTACAAGTATATCCATCTCTTCGCCATTAATTTTTGTATTTACTGCAACCTTTTTTACTTTATTTTCAGCCATTTTATCCTCCTACTCTCTCTAGTGCTTTAGATATTGTTCTTCTCGTAAGAACTTCGATTAAATCTTTTCTATGTTCAACCGTTCCTCTCATATCAGCAATAGGACTTGCAATGTCCTTAGCCTTTTCAGAAACTTTTTTTATATTTTCATCAGTTGGCTCTTTGCCCACTAATAATTCAGAAGCTTCTTTTGCAAATATTGGAGTTGGGCCTACTGCAGCTAATGCAACTCTACAAGATGAGACTTTTCCATTGCTTAATTCAAGAGATGATGCAACAGCCGCAACTGCTATATCCATCTCATTTCTAGGAATAAATCTTTCATAAGAAGCAGAGAACTTACCTTTTTTTAATGGCATCTTTAAAGAAACTAAAAATTCTCCGCTTTCCAAAGCATTTTTGCCTGGTCCTGTGCACATATCTTCAACAGGAATCTCTCTTGTTCCTTTAGGTCCAGCAATTTCGCAAGTAGTTTCATGAACAATTAAAGAGCAAATTGCATCAGCACTTGGAGAAGCGTTGCATAAATTTCCTCCTAAACTAGCTCTAGACTGAATCTGTATTCCTCCAATTAAGAATGCTGAATCAATTATACCTGGAAATACCTCACAAACTTTAGGGTCTTCATATAAAACATGACACGGTGTGGCAGCCCCAATAATTAAATGAGAATCCGTCCATTCTAGTTTAGTGAGTTGAGGAATCTTTTTTACATCAACTATTGCGTCAAGTTCAAATTTTTCTCCTCTAGCCTGAACGAGAACATCAGTTCCCCCGGCAAGACACTTGGCTCTATCACCGTATTTCTTCAGTATCTCAGTAGCCTCTTCTATTGTCTCGGGAGCATAATAATTAAATGGATGCATATGTGACCTCCGCTAATTTAATTTAAATGTAAATTTCAAATTAATTATCTATCATCTCATTATTATACACATAATGATGATTTGATCGAGACTTTTGGCTTTATTTTTCTAAAAGTGCCAATAACTTTTCGCAGTTCCCTAAAGAGTCTTTTGGGTCAATACCGTGACATAGGAGAATAAAGTTACCTTGAATCACATAATTTTTATACTTAGAATTTAAGCAATGTCCACCTACACCAGCTCCTCCGCTAGTATCTCCTCCCATGCCTCTTTGAGAACCAGAACCAACGCATTCTCGAACATCTTTCAATCCTTCAGTGAATACAGCCTCATCTTTCTTAAGTTTTATCTCTTCTTCTGTTCCGGCTCTTTCTCTAACTAGAGCCTCACCATTAAGAGCATCATTATGAGAATCAAAAAATCTAATTTCATAATCTACAGGATCTTCAAATTTTTTGAATCCAAAATAAACTTCTTTAGCATATGTTAATTGCTCGACAGAATATTCTTTTGATTTTTTAAACTTAACTGGAGATCCAGTGAAATCATCTAAACTATAAATAACATCGCTGGTTACAATTTTTCCAACTACCACTGGCCCATCATCACCACTTGAAGAACATCCTATGATTGATAGAAGACTAAAAGTTATTAAAATTGTTTTATATATATATTTCATTTTTATTATCTACTTATCACTTATTCTACATTTTTTAAGAAATATTATTTATTTGGCCCATAGCGATTTTCTTCTTTGTTACCTTCTTCTACTAGAAACATAAATATTGGAAAGCACCACCACAATGTAAGTGCAAAAATGGCAAAAATAAAAATAGAATAAAGAAAAATTTGAAGTATATCCATTTGTACTGCAGTTTGATTATCTGGAGCAATTAAAGATAGAAAAAGAAGTGAAGAATATGCTAATAGTGCGAAGGGAGCAAATCCAATAAGCCAAAAGGCACTCTTATTCACATCATGCAATCTCCTTACAGTGACGGCCAAAGTGGGTATAAAAAGTATTAAATAATAAATAATAAGGAATATTGCTAAAGGTCTTGCTCTAAGAGATAAGAACAACAATGGTAGAAACGTCAATTGTGTAAAAAGCCAAAAACTCCAATACTCTTTTCTAGGAGATCTTCCTGAAAAATCAAAAGGTTTTTCAAATAAGACTATTCTTATTTGATTGAAAAAATCATTCAACTTCGGTGCCTTGGATTAAAGAAAGTAGGTCAACACAATGAATTCTAGATTCAGTTTCATTTTCACCTTGGCATAATGCAATCATATTTCCTATAACAAAAAATTCATTGTATTTTGGCGAAGAACAACTTCCAACTGCATGATCTCCGGCTGCACCTACTCCACCACCACTAACTCCTCCTCCTGCTCCACCACACTGCCTAGCATCCTTCAAGCCTTCAGCCCACGTTGCTTCATCTTTTTTTAATTTAGCGTCAGGCCCAACTCTTTCTTTCGCTATGTTTAAGCCAGGCGACATAGCTAAATCATGATTAGGATAAAATCTTATCTCGTATTCAATTGCTTCTTTTGAGTCAGGTTTCTTATAAAAAACAAAGTATGCACTTTCTGCGTCTTGCAGATCCTTAACCTTGTAAGTTTTCCCCTTTTTTACGCCTAAACTTTTCAAATCCTCTAGCGTATAAACCTTGTCTGATGGATTAATTTGTGTAAAAGCTACATCCGAACTACCTTCTCCACCACAGGCAAATAGTCCTATCGTCAGGACAAATAATATAGATGTCATTGTAATTCTCATAAATATCCCCCAAAATAAAAATTAAATAATATTTTATCACTCATAATTTAATTAATAAAAATGACAAATAAATCAAAAATAAAAATTGCTGCACAAGTAAGCCCTAACCCCAGCGAAGAAGACATTGCATTTATAAAAGAATTAGGGCTTGATTATGTGACTCTTTTTGCAGGGAGAGGAGAGGCAAGTTACGACTTTTTTATGAAACAAAGAGAGATATTTGAGCCTCATGACTTAAAAATATATGGATTTGGGAATTCAAGTATACATAATCATGATTCTTTAGTTTTAAATTTAAATGATAGAGATCAGGTTATAGAAGATTATAAAAAATATATTAGAGATTTGAGTAAAGCAGGAATTTTTTATTCTACTTACGCACACATGGCCAGTGGAGTTTGGAGTACAGCAAAGGAGCCAACAAGAGGAGGAGCCCTTGGAAGATCATTTAATGTGAATGCTGAAACTTTTTATCTTAACGACCGCAAAGGACCAAGAACTATTTCAAAAGGAGAATTAACTCATTCAAAAGAATATTCTGAAGAAGAATTATGGGAAAATTTTGAATATTATATTAAAGCTGTAAAACCAACTATTGAAGATTCAGGAGTAAAAATAGGGATTCATCCTGATGATCCTCCTGGGTTAAAGCTAGGCGGAGTTCCTCGTTGCATATTTAGCACATTTAGTGGATATCAAAGAGCATTAGAAATTGCAGACAGTCCTAATATAGGAATTTGCTTATGCGCAGGAACTTGGCTTGAGGGCGGAGATACGACAGAGAAAAATGTAACTGAAATGGCAAAATATTTTGGAGATCAAAATAAATTATTCAAGATTCATTTTAGGAATGTTGATAAACCGCTTCCTCATTTTAAAGAAACCTTCTTGGATGATGGTTATATGGATATGTATAAGATTATAAAAGTACTAAAAGAAGTTGATTTTGATGGAATAATTATACCTGATCATAATCCAACAATGGGATCACTTGCAGACCGAAACTCAACAGATCCTCATTGGCATCACAAAGAAGAAAAGTATGGTGTGGCAAATAGAATTCCAACTGCATTTGCAATAGGGTATATGAAGGCTTTAGTTGAAAGAGTCGAAGAAGAAGAATAAATATGACTGTCAATATAGACGAATTTATTAAGGATGGTACCAGTGCAAGAATCGGTCTTAATGAATGGTCCAAGTATAAAAAAGAATTATACGAAAATTTAACTAAAGCAGTAATAATAACTAGTAAAAGTTGCAAAAAATATTTATCAGATATCGATTCAGAAAAGGTATTAGAAATAAAGGAAGAGCCTACTTTCCAGTCGATAGATAAATTATTGGAAGCGATTTACCCAATATACAAGAAAGTAATTCAACAGAATAATGAAATTATCTTAATTGCCTTAGGAGGAGGAAGTGTTATAGACACTGCAAAAATCCTCTCTTTAATGTTAAGCAATAACATGAAAACTTCAATGGATGCCTTAGAAAAATCTAGCAGTTCTAAATTAAATGAAAAAGTTAAAATAATTTGTGTGCCTTCGACAGCTGGAACAGGGGCTGAAGTAACTCAATTTTCAACAATTTGGGATAAAGAAAAAGGGTTAAAATATTCAATAGTTTCTAACGATTTAAATAGGATAATTATATTAGATCCTGAGATATCTTTATCGCTACCAAATGAAATAATAATATCGACAAGTATAGATGCATTATGCCAATTATTAGAATCTACATGGAGCATAAAGGCAGATAAATTTTCTATCAAATCTGCGAAATTAGGTTACCAAATTTTAAAAAATAATATAACCAAAACTATTGATAATACTAAAGATCAAGATTCAAGATTATCTATGTTGATCTCTAGTTACTTAAGTGGAATTTCTATATCTAAGGCTAACACTACCTTATGTCATTCAATTTCATACCCTCTAACTGCTTTGTTAGGAATGCCCCATGGATTAGCGTGCGGATTAACTTTGATTGAGACTATAAGATTTAATTCAATAGAAAAAGACAAATTCTTAAAAAATACTCTAGATGCAACGAATCATAGCAGTTCAGAAGAACTAATTAATGAAATTGAAGATATATTTAGAAAAATAAATTTGGGAATCCAATTACAAATTTATAAAAAAGATTTGAAGCAAAATCTAGACAGAATTTTGCCTTTAACTATCAATCCAGCAAGAGCAAATAATAATCCCGTAAAAGTTGAAATCGAAGATACAAGAAACATAATAAAAAGGTCTATAAATAGAATAAATAATTCTTAATTTAGCCCTAATTCCTATTTTTATGTCTTATACTTAAATGCGTGTATAATTTCTATTAGAATTCCAACCAAATTTATTTAGTATCGATTTTAATATGACTTTTGAATCAAAGAAGTTGCCTGGTGACAGGATCTCTTCACTTAAAAAAATTTTAGATAATAAAGGAAATGCAATTGGGCTTGAAGCTCATAGTGGCCTTAGCGGAATAGTTGTAGAAAAATCTGAATTTGATTTCGTTTGGGAAAGTAGTCTTACTGACTCTGCAAGCAAAGGGTTGCCGGACGCCTCAATTGTTAGCAATGAAAGCAGACTTCATACTATTGAAGAAATATTGAATGTAACGACTAAGCCTATGATAGTTGATGGAGATACAGGTGGGGATGAAGATAATTTTAGATTTCTAGTAAAAAGATTAGAGAATCAAGGCGTTTCGGCGGTAATTGTAGAAGATAAAATATTCCCTAAAAGAAATAGCTTTGGTGGAACAGTTGGGGCAGGCATGGAGGACCCTGATATTTTCTCGAAAAAATTATCGGTTGGAATGGAAACAAAATCTACTTCTGATTTCTTGATAATTGCTAGACTAGAAAGCCTGATTGCAGGTTTAGGCATGGAAGAAACTATGTCTAGGGCAGAAAAGTATATTAATTCTGGAGCGGATGGAATAATGATTCATTCAAAATTAAAAACTCCTAATGAAATAATAGAGTTTATTCCAAAATATGAAGAATTGTGTTCAAAACTTGGAAGAAGACCATACTTAATAGCCGTTCCTACAACTTATAATTCAATTTCTGACAAAGAATTAATAGATCTTGGTGTAGATATAATAATTCATGCAAATCATTTAAGTAGAGCATCATTTCAATCTATGCTAGATACTGCCAAACTAATCTCTAAATCTGGAAGAAGCTTAGAATCAGACGAAAATATCGCCACAGTTAAAGAACTTTTTGCCGCAGTTGGTTATGACAAGATACTTGAGAGGGATTCGGAAAAAACAACTAATATATCAGCAATAATAGCATCTGCAGGAAATCAGTCTGATGATGAAAAGCCAAGGTCACTCGTAAATATCTCTGGCAAAACTCTCGTACAACATCAAATCGAAACTCTAAGAAAAGTTGGAATAGAAGATATTGTTATAACTGTTAACAATTTAGATAAATTCAAAGATATTGAAAATTCTGGCGCTAAACTTATTGAGTCTAATTTTCCTGAAGAGAAGAAATTACTTCATTCGATTATGTCGGCTGATAAATATTTAAGCGAACATACCCTAATAACATATGGGGACATATTGTTTAATGAAAAAATTGTTTCTAATCTAGTTTCCAGCAAGGAAGATATCGTAATTGCTGTGGATTCTTCTTATAGATATCACAAACATAATGTTGATAAAAAATTAGAATTAGTTTCATATTCTGAAAAAAAATCTGCAAGCAATAGGCGCCAATTAAGAATGTCAGAATTATATGAAGTTTCAAATCTTGGAAAAAATCTTGATTTAGAATCTGCGGAAGCTGAGTTTATTGGTGTAGCTTATTTTTCACCAAATGGAATAAAAGATTTAAAGGAATCTTTTTCAAAAATGAACAAGATGGGGACCTCAGAAGGCTTATTAATAGATATATTAAATTTCATGATTAAAGAGGGAATAAAAATAAATTCTATGGAATTTGATGGTGGGTGGATTGAGTTACATACTAAAGACGATTTCAAAATGGCAGAAGAGGAACTAAACCTTGAGTATTAGTGCTGATAACTTTATTGCATTATTAAAGGATCATTCTTTTTTTAATGTAGCAGGAGTGCCCGATTCAACTTTCGGTGGACTATTCAATAAAGTTGATAGCGATACGGAAATAAATTATTTCCGAGCAAATAGAGAAGATACTGCACTCGGGATAGCATCAGGAATTTCTATATCAAATAAAAATTGTTGCGTATTAATGCAGAATTCTGGGATTGGAAACATCATCAATCCTTTAACATCATTTAATCTTCTTTATAATATCCCTGTGTTGCTAATAATTGGATGGCGAGGATATGGAGGAAAACCAAATGATGCTCCAGAACATTGGATAATGGGAGAAAAAACTGAGGAATATTTTAAAATGCTCGATATACCTATTTGCACATTTGAAAATTCTGAAGAAGCCGACGAAGAGATAAATAAAAAGTTAAATTCTGAATTAAATTCATACGACAAATCACCAAATACAAAGGCTTTGATTTTTAAATCCGGGGTAATTGTTTAATGATCACTAGAAATAAAGTCATAAAATTAATAATGAGCAAATTAAAAGATGAAGATCTTGTGATCTCTACTACAGGAATGATATCCAGAGAAATATTTTCATGCAAAGACAAGAATAGTAATTTTTATATGATTGGTTCTATGGGGCTTGCAGGTTCTTTCGCCACTGGAATAGCAATCTCTAACCCTAAAAAGAATGTAGTCATCTTTGATGGGGATGGTAGTTTATTAATGAATTTAGGTTCTGTTGCATGTACTGGGTATTATGCTCCAAAGAATCTAACTCATATTATTCTTGATAATTATTCTTATCAATCAACAGGAGATCAGCCTTCGATATCTAAGTCCATAGATATTTGCGGAATAGCCACTGCCTCAGGGTACCAGATGGTTAAAGATTTTCCTCAATTTAAAGAGGAAGATTTAGATGGAATAAATATTTCAACTAATAGCCTTTCTATGTACAGGATTCATGTATCTACTGAAGACACTCATAACATTCCAAGAGTTAGTCACTTACCGCATGAAATTACAAAGAATTTTAAATCCAAAATATTATGAAAAATGAATTTTTAGAAAATAATAATAGGCCATTTGCTTTTATAACTATGTGTGCAGACCCAATACATCACGGACATATAAATATACTGCATGAAGCAAAAAAATATGGATCTGTAATTGTAGGTTTAATGACAGACGATGCAATGAAAAGTTATAAAGGAGAGCCGCTGTCATCATTTAATGAAAGATCAAAAGTTTTATCCGAATTAAGATCTGTATCTGGAATCATTCCAGTTGAAAGTATTGATTTTGTGCCTTATCTAAAGGAATACAAATTTGAATACTTTTTACACGGGGATGATTGGAAGCAAGGTGTCCAAAAAGGATCTAGAGAAAATGCTATATCTGCTATGTCAGAATGGGGAGGAAAAGTTATCGATGTTCCTTATACCGAAGGGGTTTCATCTTCAGATTTGAAGAAAGGGATTATTTAAAGTGGTGGGCGATGAGGGACTCGAACCCCCGACCCTCTCGGTGTAAACGAGATGCTCTACCAGCTGAGCTAATCGCCCTTAATTTGCAAACTCTAATTATAACTATTGTTAAAAATATTACTATAGTGAGTTCACTAATTAATATATTCCTCAATCTGTTCAAGCGAAGCATAGCCTTGAAATTTAGCAACGATCATTCCTGATTTCGATACTACGTATAACCACTGGCCTTCATCAACGCCCCATTCTCTAATAACTGGATTAATCTTTTTCTTCTCAAAATCATTTTTCAACTCGACAGGATTTAAATAAGTTTCAATATGAACTATAGGCAAAGATCTATATTTTTCACTTAGTTCATAGAGAGTATCTATTTGAGGTCCGCAAGTAGGATCTATACAAAAAGCTGGACTCATAAAAGATACGATAAATAGTTCATTAGCTTTTAAAAGTTCACTAACCTTACTCTTGTAAAATAAGTCATTTAGTGGAGTTCCGGTTGAAAGGTTTTCAATAGATGTATCATCAATAGTTAGGTTATTTGATGCCGGTGCTCTATCACCTACGCTTAGAGATTCAGAAATCTCTTTTACAGAAAAAATGGCATATCCATCACCCAGACTAATTTTCCATTCTCCACTTTTTTCAAAATCAATTATCTCAGTGTATAAACCGTTATTTAAGCCCGTATCATAATAGTCTGGAAAGCCAACAAATATTAGTTCTTTCTTAAATTTGGGGTACCCTCCTTCTCCGTTAAATGAAACTTCTAAAGACTCTTTATTTACTAATCCATTAGTATCTGCAAAAGCAACCGAAAACCTATTTGTACCAACCTGAAGATCTTCTGTAGCTACAAAAATCTGTACATTTTCATGAGTTGAGCATGAAAATAACAACAACGAAATAAAGGATATTAATAATATATATATTTTCATTAAAATCCTTCCTCATAAGAACCAAATGTGAAAGCAAAAACAGATATTCCTTTATCTTGCGGAAGTAAAGTGATCACTTTCTCTGTATATTCTGGAAGAATTAGAAGGGAGTACATTTTAGGCTCGTTAATATTTATATAACTCCTCCCTTTGTTATCAAAACTGATATCTAACCCAGCTTCATTCTCTTCCAAAAATTTTCCATCTAATTTAACAAAAAGTTTAGATTCATTGTCGCTTGAGAAAACACCATTAACACTCTTAGATCTAAATTTAAAAGATAAATATTCGTTTTCAGAAGGAGAATTATTTCCAGAAATTACACTCTCAAAATCATTATTCCAATTTCCACTTAAATAAAATTTATTATGAGAATATTCATAGTCATCAATATAGTTATGGGGGCTTCCTATGTTGTCATAATAATCAATATTTCCACAATAAACACCTCCGTAAGAAAGATTTCTCTCACTTCCCATATATAGCTCTCTAGTCATTCTATAAAATGGCCTCTCACCATCTGCGTTCTTATCATTCATTCCAGAATTTTCAGCATAAAAGCCACCGAAAACAGATTCGTCTATTTCTTGGTTCTCAATCTTTCCTAATTCCTTATTTGATAGATCTTTATTTTTTTCTTCTAAAAGTTTTCGGATTTCTTTTTCAGCTTCAATATACCCACCCTCTCCAAAATGAGCGTACACAACCTGGCCTTCAGAATTAAATAAATATTTTGCTGGCCAATATCTGTTATTGAACTCGTTCCAAATATCAAAATTATTATCTAGAACTATTGGATAATCTAAATTATTTTCTTCAACTGATTTTTTTATATTCTTAATTTTTTTCTCAAACTCAAACTCAGGAGTGTGTACGCCAATTATTACTAGGCCATCATCCTTGTACTTACTATTCCACTCATTAATAAAAGGAAAGGTTCTTATGCAATTAACACAGGTATAAGTCCAAAAATCTATCAAAACAATCTTGCCTTCGCCTACTTGGCCACCAATAGAAATTGGGTCAGAATTAATCCATTCTGTGTTTTCATAGTTTGGAATCTCATGTTGAGGGGTAATGTATATTTCAGGCTCAGACTTAATATCTTCCGAGCAAGAAAATAAAATTACTGCCAAAATTAATATGGATAAATATTTTTTAAGCAATTCCCAATCCAGCATATTGTTTTATCCATTCTAAGCCTTCCTCGGTAGTTTTTTCAGGCTTGTATTCAGCTCCAATAAACCCTTCATACCCCAAATCATCAATGAAATTAAATATATTTGAATAACCAATTTCTCCCTTTCCAGGCTCCAGTCTTCCTGGAACATCTGCGATTTGAAAGTGACCAATAATATCTATATGCTTCTTGATATTATTCATGATATTACCTTCCATTAACTGCATATGATAAACGTCGTACTGGAGTCCAAAGTTATCATCAGAAACATCTGAGACAACTTTTGCACCATCAGTAGAATTTGATATGAAAAAGCCTGGCTGATCAAAAGTATTTATTGGCTCAATAAGCAACTTGGTGCCAGATTGTTTAAACAAAGGTGCGGCATATGAAAGATTTTCTATAAGAGTTTGATATTGCACTGACCTTTCCAAATCATCAATCGAGGGGCCAGGGGTACAGTTAATTACCTTTACACCTAACTCAGTACAGTACATTAAAGAATTATCAACACTTAATTTAAATTTATCTATTCCTCTAGGATCAATAGCCAGATTCATTTTGCCTGTTTCATTATTATTTACATCAATATTAATAAGGACCTGAAGCATATCTAAGTCACTAATTAAAGATGATAATAAATTCAAATCTAAAGAATACGGATGCTGTAATTCAACAAATTTGAAGCCTAGTTCATGAGACTTCTTATATCTGTCTAGAATTTCATATTCGTTAAATAAAAACTGCAAATTTAAATCTATTTTAGCCATAATCTAATTGTACTCTATTATTAAAATGTTTTGACAAAAAAAAGGGAGGCATTAAAGAATGCCTCCCTAAAATTTATTTATATTTTTTTAGTCGCCCCTATAGTTCAGTACACCTACTGCAACAAATACGAGTGATGCGCCAAGCCAAATTATTATTTCAACTATTTCACCAAGTGATAAGCCAAGGA
>PBLC01000015.1 GCA_002721675.1 Chloroflexota bacterium
AAATTATCAAAATCAAACCATGAATAACCTTTTTGGTTTAACCCAAAACTCATCTCAAATGGAGCATTTGGAAAAATAAAAATGTAATCATCTTTATTAATCATCGGGGCAATATTTACTAAATCTTGCATACTAGCCCCGAATCCATGTAAAAGAAAAATTATCCCCAAATGGTTAGAATTATTTTCAGGGACTGAAGATATAAAAGGTAAATTTTTGCTAACGTGCTCTATAATCTTCATTTTTTATGGAAATGATTTACTGGACTATTTCCGTCTCCAATAGAATATGAGTATTTTAAACTGTTGGTTATGTATTCTTTTGCTTTTCTAATAGAAAACTCCACAGAATCGCCCATAGAAAGAAAAGCTGTTATAGCCGCTGACAAAGTGCACCCTGTTCCATGGGTATTTTTTGTATTGATTTTTGTTTCTGAAAATCTAATCATTTCACCTTCAGAAAACAAAAAATCTTCTGCTATGTCTTCTTTCCAATGACCACCTTTAATTAATACCCTGTTTGCACCCATATCTAAAATTAATCTTCCGCATTTAATTAAGGAATCTTCAGAATTAATTTTAATTTTTGCAATTTTTTCAGCCTCGTGAATATTAGGTGTCACTAATGTAGATAAAGGAAATAATTTATTAATATATGAAGATATAGCCGAATCATCAATTAAAGAATCTCCACTCTCTGCTATCATAACAGGGTCAACAACCAAATCTTGATAATTGTTACTTTCTAATGATTTACAGACAGCATTAATTATTTCAGAATTGCCCAGCATTCCAGTTTTTATTGAACTTGGTTTGATGTCTGACATGACAGAATTAATTTGCTCAGATACAAAATCTCCTGACATCATTACAACATCCTGAACTCCAACTGTATTTTGTGCTGTAACAGCAGTAATTACAGTTGCTCCATACACACCCAAAGAAGAAAAAGTTTTTAAGTCAGCCTGTATTCCTGCTCCAGCGCCTGAATCAGATCCTGCAATACTTAAGGTTTTATTTTTGAAATCATTCATAATCACAATTAAACTGTTTCTAAAGTTTATTTTATAACCTTATATTAAGAAACCGAGAGGAAAGCAAATGGTTGAACTAAGAAAAAATATAATAAAAGATAAATTAACTAAAGGACAACCAGCTCTAACTTTGATGGGTGTAGCCAATGCAGATCAAATAGATCAACTAGGCCCTTTAGATTTTGATGGAATATGGATAGAGGCTGAGCATGGGAGTGCAGATTTTGCAGACATATCAGATTTAACAAGAGCATGCGATTTATGGGATAAAACCTCTATAACTAGGGTACATCAAAATGAAGCGGGAGTAATTTACAGAACTCTAGATAGAGGAAGTCAAAGTATCTGCGTTCCTCATGTTAATACGGCTGAAGAAGCAAGAAATGTTGTAGACTCTGCTAAATTTGCACCTGTTGGCAATAGAGGGATGTCTACGAGCAGGCAGGGCTACGGAGTTAAAGATTATTTTTTAAAAGCAAACAAAGAATCAATGCTAATCGTCTTAATTGAAGACATAATAGCGGTAAATAATTTAGATGAGATTTTAGAAGTAGAAGATATTGATGTTTTTTTTGTGGCACCTAATGATCTTGCAGCAACCATGGGTTACATAGGAAGAGCTGACGATCAGAAGGTTCAAGATACTATAGACGATACCCTAAAAAGGATTGTAAGGTCTGGAAAAAATGCTGGGGCGCTTACAACTGTGCCAAAGCTTGATCATTATTTGAATATGGGAGTAAATTGTATATGTGTAAATATCGGCCCTTTTTTAAATGACGGTATAAATGAGGCTTCAAAAATAATTAATTCCAAATGAAAAACATAGTAATCATTATTTTTATCTCAATTTTTGCATTTGCATGTAGATCTGGAGGACAAGTTCCTGAAGACACTGCAATAAAAGTTATAACGCCAACTTCAATTCCTGTAGAATGTAAAAACGAAATGTATCCATCTGACGCGCCACAATTTGGAGATAATAATTCTGTAAATTATATTAATTTGCAGAATGATTTAGATTTTATGGATATTACTCAAGGTAAAGGCGACATGGAAGTTATTGCTAATGATAAAGTGGAAGTCCATTATACTGGATGGTTATCAGATGGCTGTGTATTTGACAGCACTTATCCTAGGGGATCTACAGCTAAATTCAGAATTGGCCAAGGACAAGTAATTAAAGGTTGGGACCTAGGGATTCCCGGCATGAAAGAAGGAGGTGTTAGAAGACTACAGATTGGCTCTGAACTTGCTTACGGCAAAGATGGGATTCCCGGAGTAATTCCTGAAAATTCTACTCTTATTTTTGAAGTAAAATTAATAAAAATCATAAGGCTGGTGAAAAATGACTGATCCAAAAATCAAAAATGTGAAAGTAATTTTTACTGAACCTGATGGCATCAGGCTTGTAATTGTAAAAATTGAAACAGATCAGTCCGGACTTTACGGTGTCGGATGTGCAACATTTACCCAAAGGCCGACACCTGTTAAGGCGGCAATTGAAGATTATTTGGCTCCATTCCTAAAAGGAAAATCTGTAAAAGATATTGAAGATATTTGGGCATCTTCATATGTTTCATCTTATTGGAGAAATGGTCCTGTATTGAACAATGCTTTATCTGGAGTAGATCAAGCACTTTGGGATATAAAAGGAAAAATGGCAAACATGCCAGTGTATGACCTTCTTGGAGGAAGATCCCGCGAAGCAGCGCCAGTATATGTTCATTCCTCTGGAGATACTAATGAAGAGGTTGGAGATAAGATGGAAAATTTTATGGAGCAAGGATTTCATCATATAAGAGTCCAAGTGGCGACTCCGGGTTATGCAACTTATGGAAATAAAAGTGCTAAAACTGGAACTAGCACCGCAAATAACAAAGATGTTTCTAAAGGGCCCATAGCTATAACAAGCTGGCTGACTGAGTATGATCCACAAAAAAATTATGCTCATCCTGGAGGTGTATTTGAGCCTGTGCCATATATGAATTCAGCAATTTCATTATTTGAGTATATTAGAGATAGATTTGGTTATGGAATAGAAATACTTCATGATGTTCATGAAAGGATTAGCCCTATACAAGGAGTTTGGTTTGCCAAACAAGTTGAAAAATTTAGGTTATTTTTCTTAGAAGATTTATTTGGCCCAGAAGATCAACACTATTTTGAAATGGTAAGAAATCAATGCGCAACACCAATAGCCATGGGTGAATTATATAGTTCACCGAATGATGTTATACCAATGATAAAGAATAAACTTATAGATTTTATAAGAATTCACATATCTGATATTGGAGGGATCACGCCAGCAAGAAAAATTGCAGCATTTGGCGAACTAATGGGAGTAAAAACTGCTTGGCATGGACCAGGAGATACATCCCCAGTTGGTCACGCCGCAAATCTAGCACTAAACTTAAACTGTCAAAATTTTGGAATTCAAGAAGCAGCATTATTTGGAAAAAATACAAAAAAAGTTTTCCCTGGCTGTCCAACTTTAAAAGATGGCATGATGTGGTCTAACGGGAAGCCTGGCTTAGGCATAGATATAGACGAAGATCTAGCTGCTAAATTTCCTTTTAAAGAGAGAGAATTTGGAGGAGCATGGGATACTGTTAGAAGAGCAGATGGTGGCGTGGTAAAACCTTAATGAGTAACTATAAAAAAACAAAAAGAGATTCAGAATTTAATCCTTATAATCCTTCAGTTATTGAGCCCAAGTGGCAAAAAAAATGGAATGAATCTGAAATCTATAAAACTAACTTTAATTCAAGCAAAAAAGAAAAATTCTTTTCTTTAACTATGTTTCCATATCCCTCAGGAGATCTTCATATTGGTCACTGGTATGCTTTTACTCCTGCAGACACCTATTCTAGATTCAAAAGAATGAAGGGGCTCAATGTATTGCATACCCAAGGTTTTGATGCATTTGGATTACCAGCAGAAAATGCTGCAATATCTAGAAATGTCAATCCTATGAAATGGACCTTCGAGAACATAGAAAATATGAGAAGGCAATTCAGATTAATGGGTAATTGCTATGACTGGAGTAGAGAATTAGTTACTTGTGAACCTAAATACTATAAATGGAATCAATATTTTTTCTTAAAAATGTTTGAAAAAGGTATAGCATACAGAAAAAATGGGGCAGTTTGGTGGGATCCAATTGACCAAACTACATTAGCAAATGAACAGGTAGTGGATGGAAAATCAGAAAGATCAGGGGCAGAAGTTGTAAGGAAAATGATGCCACAGTGGTATTTTAAAATCACTGACTATGCAGAAGAACTTTTAGAAATGGACGACTTAGGTTGGCCAGAAAAAATTAAGCAGATGCAAAGAAATTGGATTGGAAAATCATTAGGAACTACTGTTAAATTTGATTTAATTTCATCAAAAAATTATATCTCTACTTTTACTACTAGAGTAGACACAATTTATGGGGTTACATTTATTGTGCTTGCGCCAGAACATCCTTTAGTTGATGAGGTAACAGAAAGTTCTTTTAAAAAAAATGTAGAAAATTATATTTCAAGCGCAACAAAGTCTTCTGAAATTGAAAGAACATCTACAGAAAGAGAGAAAACGGGTGAATTTACTGGTGGTTACGCAATAAATCCTGTAAATGGGGAAAAGGTACCCATATTCATTGGTGATTATGTTCTAGGGACATACGGAACTGGGGCTGTAATGGGTGTTCCAGCGCACGACCAAAGAGATTTTGAGTTCGCAAAAAAATATGACTTACCCATAAAAGTTGTTGTTACCAATGATGGACAAAATGAGTCTGAAATTAATCAGGCTAATGAATCTAAAGGTATATTAGTAAATTCTTCACAATTTGATGGAGTCAGTAGTGAGCAGGCTCTAAAGAGTATTACAAATTTTATGGAAGAAAAAAATATTGGGAATGGGACTGTTACCTACCATTTAAGAGATTGGTTAATTTCGAGACAAAGGTATTGGGGCACACCTATACCTATATTTTATGATGAAGAAAATAATATAATTCCTGTATCGGAAAAGGACCTTCCTGTAATTCTCCCTGATGCTAAAGAATTTATGCCAACTGGCCAATCACCTTTAACTCTTGATGAAGAATTTTTATGGTTTAATCATCCTGAGCATGGAAAATTAAGAAGAGAGACAGATACTATGGATACCTTTGTAGATTCTTCTTGGTACCATTTAAGGTTTGCTTCTGATCCTGATAATAACAAGCCATTTAATTCAAAAACTATTTCTGATTGGTTGCCAGTACATCAATACACTGGTGGAGCAGAACATGCAGTAATGCATTTATTGTACTCAAGGTTTTTCAATAAAGTTTTAAGAGATCTTGGGTTTATTGATTTTGATGAACCTTACCAAAACTTATTCAATCAGGGAGTTCTGCTAAAAGATCATCAAAAAATTTCTAAGAGAGCAAATCCTTTGGCTCCTGATCCACTAGTAGAAGAGTATGGAGCGGATTCTGTGAGGTTATATTTAATGTTTTTAGGACCTTGGGATCAAGGAGGTGATTGGAGTGATGATGCATTTAATGGTATTACAAGATGGTTAAACAGAGTTTGGGATATATGCACAAGAAATTCTTTAGAATTAAAGAAAAATGCTAAAAATGACAATGAGATTGAAAGATTAACTAACTATACAATAAAAAAGGTTCATGATGATTTAGATAAATTTAAATTTAATACATCAATTTCAACATTAATGGAATTTACAAATGGACTAAATAAGTTGTGGAATGAAGGGTGCGACAAGAAAGTTTGGGACAAATCAGTAGAAATATTAATTAGGCTTTTATCACCTATGGCACCACACATAACAGAAGAATTGTGGAGTATAAAAGGCGGATCATTCAGTATTCACAATGAAAAATACCCTGAATGGAATGAAAATCTTGTAGGGTCTGAAATCAAAATCATAGTAATTCAAATAAATGGAAAAATCAGAGACCAATTTGAAATAGAAGGTGATAAATCTGAAAATGAAATAATTAATATGGCAGAAAATTCTGAAAAAGTTGCACAGTTTTTTAAAGATAAAAAAATACTTAGGAAAATTTATGTTAAAAATAAACTTGTTAACTTCGTAGTAAAATAACAAAATTCTTAACATCTTCGAAACAAAAAAATACAATTTTTAATGAAAATATAATTATGAATATATTTTTAGATAAAATTTATCAGCATTCAAATAAGATTTTGGCTATTTTTGGTTTGTTAACATTGATGATTTGTTTTATGCCTCTTATATTTAAAGATCCTGGAGATGCTTCACTTGATCCTAAAAAAGAAGCGTACAAAGTTCAACAAAAAATTAATGAGAAATTTGTTGAATCAGTCCATTTTGTTTCTATGGTAGTTAAAGCAAATGACGGAGATATGATTGACAAGCAAAGTCTTTATGAACTTTTGAATAACCAGAATAGACTAATTGAATTAGATTCTAATAAATCTCTGTCTATTGGCTCCCTAAAAGAAAACTCATACCTCTGGAATGGTTACGATGAATCAACCAATATAGCTTTCACAGGAGTTTATAGTATTGCAAACGCTGTTGACAGTGCACTGAAAAGAAATCCTGATTTTCCTAATGGATTAACTGATGCAAATGAAGATGACGTTAAATTAATTTTGCATCAACTATTTGAATCAGGATTAATTGGTGATCCAAAATTTGTATTATCTAAAGGTGCTTATAGTGAAAAAAGGGTAATTGAAGATCAAGAGATAAATTACTGGATATCTCCGGCTCTATTTGTGGATGTTCTATCAGACAATAAAAAACTTGGGGGAGGAAATTTTGCTATTGAACTTGGGGCAGACGAAACTGCTATAGATAAGGAGAGATACGGCAGAAAAATCGTTGAAGTTATGAATAATAATAATCCTTCTTACACTGCATTAGGAATAGCAATTGATGTGAATTTAGTAGCTGAAGAACAAGGTAGTATAGCGGGTCAATTTATTACTGCGACAGTTATTGCAGCAATAGCAGTGTGTGGAATTTTTCTAAGATCTTATGTTGCTATGGTTTTGGTGGGAGTAGGACTTATAGGGTTAATGATATGGCTCAAAGGAATGTCATTTGTTTTAGGATTTAAAGGAGGATTAATAACTGATTTGATTGTTCCTATTGCCATGGTTTCTTTTGGAGTTGATTTTGCGATTCATGCATTGAGACGAATGCAAGAAGAAAGAGCAAAAGGGCATAAAAATTACTTTATAGTTGGAATTTCAGGAGTAATAGGAGCGCTTACTCTTGCACTCCTTACAGACAGTTCAGCCTTTCTCGCAAATGCCTTTGCAGGAGTAGAGAGCGTTTTTTACTTTGGAGTTGCTGCAACATTAGCAACATTGCTATCTTATATAGTGCTTGGATTGTTAGTCCCACTTGCATATTCAAAAGTAGTTCCTCTCATAAAAAATGAAATGACTACCTTTCAAAATATTTTAAGAATAATCAACTTCATCACAACCCCAGCATCAATAGGCCTTGGAATAATTTTTGTAGTTATTTTAGGCTCAACCATACTTAATGATTTTTGGGGCTTGTTCATCGGATTCGTTATAGCAATAGTTATTTTAATTATTAATTTAGCACTACCAATTTTTATTAATCAAAGAGCAAAAAATGTTAATGTTAATTTATCACAAATTAAGAATAGAAAATTTGAAAAGAGATTTGCGGATTTTTTTACAAGTATTTCGAAAAGATATTATATTGTGCTGCCTATTTCATTAGTAATTACTATAGTTGCAGGATATGGCGCAATAAATTTGAAGTCAGAATTTGATGTAAAAGATTTCTTTGATAATGAATCAGATTTTGTAGTTTCATTAGACCAATTTGAAGAATTTGATCCCGGAGTGAGAGGAGAACCTGCTCAATTCATATTCGAAGGGGCTATAACTGACCCAAAATTTATTGTGATTTTTAATAAATTTATAAAAGATCTTTCTAACATAAACTTTATTGGCATTAATGAGAACGGAGAAATAAATCAAAATGATGTTTTAAATATATCTAAAATTTCCTCATTAGTCCTAAAAAATGATCCTATAAAAGAAGAAATATTTTTAAAGTCTGGTGTAAAAATTACTGATTCCAATAATGATGATATTCCAGATAATTCTCAGCAAATTAAAGAGATAATTAAATATGGGTTCGATAATGGAATTGAATCAAAAGGCGAATATTTTTTTGATCCTTTATGGTTTCAAAGATATTTTTGGTATGACAAAAATGATGATGATGACTTTACTTCAATTCTAATGATATTCCTTAGCGGAACTAGAACAGAAGATGATGTTGCTGAAGTGAGAAAAGATTTAAATAAATTAATAGAAGAAACAGATTTTCCTAATAATATATCAGTCGGTCTTACTGGGTCTCCATTTAGCAGGAGTGATCAATTAAATGCAACCACCAATTCAATGAGAAGGTCTATACCATTTGCGTTTATAGGATCATTTTTAATTATACTTATAACTTTAAGATCATTCCGGTATGCCATAGTAACTATCATTCCAATTGCATTGGTTGTGATTTGGCTTTATGGAATTATGTATCTATTTGATTTTAGTTTAAATTATGTAACTGCTACTATAGGAGCCATCTCATTAGGGGTTGGGGTTGATTTTGCAATTCATATGACGATGAGATTTAGAGAAGAATTAACATCAACAGCTAATAAATTAAATGCATTGCATAATTCAATAAATGGAACCGGATTAGCCTTGCTTGGATCAGCAATATCAAGCACATTAGGGTTTTTAATAATGGGATTCGCGCCAATGCCTTTATTTTCAACATTTGGAATATTAACAGCAGTAATGATAAGTCTTGCCTTGATAGCTTCTCTTATTACTTTGCCTTCATTGTTATATCTAGTTTCAAGAAAATAAAGATTACAAATTTTTAGTCGCGCGCTACACTTTAATTTATGTCAATTATTCAAGTAAAAAATTTAAAGAAAAAGTATGAGGAATTTGAAGCTGTAAGGGGTGTAGATTTTGAAGTAAATGAAGGCGAGGTTTTTGGATTGTTAGGTCCTAATGGGGCAGGCAAAACAACTACTGTAGAAATATTAGAAGGCCTAATCAAGTCTACCAGCGGAGAAGCTTTTATCAATGATTTAGATGTAAGAAAAGATAACAAAAAAGTAAAAAAAATAATTGGAGTTCAACTTCAATCAGTAAATTTCTTTGAAAAATTATCATTATTTGAAATTATAGAATTATTCGGAACCCTTTATTCGTCTTCAGTTGATGCAAATAAAATACTAGAAAGGGTTGGGCTTTCTAAAAAGAGGGACTCATACTTTAAAACTTTATCTGGAGGGCAAAAACAGAGGCTATCAATAGCCGTGGCCTTGGTTAATAATCCTAAGGTACTATTTTTTGATGAGCCGACTACTGGACTTGATCCACAAGCCAGAAGAAATTTATGGGACCTGATCAAATCATTCCAAAAGGAAGGGAAGACAATAGTTTTAACTACTCATTATATGGAAGAGGCAGAAGAATTATGTGACCGAGTGGCAATCATAGATGAAGGAAAAATAATAAAAATAGATTCTCCTTCTAATTTAATTGATGAATTAACAAAATCAGGATTTAAGTCTTCAAAAAAAATTAGAGAGGCAACACTTGAGGATGTTTTTATAGATCTAACAGGAAAAAGTTTAAGGGAAGATTAATGAAAATTTATTTAAGTTTTACAATTGCAGCAAGCAAAATGTTTTTCAGGAGAAAAAGTTCTATATTTTGGTCGCTCTTTTTTCCTGTTGTGACTATGCTCGTATTTGGAAATGCAAATATATTAGGATATAGTCCTCCAAATGTAGGATTAATTGATTATTCAAATACTGATAATTCAAGGACAATCACAGATACACTCAAAAAATCAAAAAGCATCGAGATTAAAGTTCTTGACTCAGAAGATGAGGCTATAGAATTATTAACAAACGGGAGCATAGCTTCATATTTAACACTAAATCCTCCAATAGATGAGATAAATATCACTACTAGAAAAGGGGATGTTGCTGAGAAAGAAGTCGTAAGAAACCTAGTCAATTCTATATTCTTGAGAGATACGGATTCTATTACAGAATTAAATAATATTAAATCTAACGTTGCTGATATTAATTATCAAGGATATAAGGGGTTTATAATCCCTGGAATTGCTGCTATGGCAATAATGCAAAATGGTATTTTTTCAGTAGTATTCACACTTCTAAGTTATAAAAATCAAGGAGTATTAAGAAGGCTTCAGGCAACTCCTATATCTCCATCTCATTTTATAGTTGGCCATTTAATTTCAAGGGTAACAATAATAATTTTGCAAACTTTCCTGCTGTTAATTATGGGCGTATTTATCCTGGGAGTTTCAATAGGACAAGGAAGTATAATGGCATGGATAAACATATTGCTATTATCTCTTTTAGGAGGGGTATTATTCTTATCCATAGGACTAGCTATTTCAAGCTTAGCTCCCAGCGAGGATAGCGCACCGGCTTTGGCAAATTTAGTAACTTTTCCTATGCCTTTCTTATCAGGAGTATTTTTTCCGATAGACTTTTTACCTAAATTTGTTGGATACATAAGCAATATTTTGCCATTAACACATCTTGCTCAAGGAATTAGATTATCTGCACTATATGGAAATAGCACCCTAACAACTCTTCCTCAGGTGGGAATAACTATATTATGGCTTGTAATAGCATTCTCAATATGTGCATTTACTTTCAAATGGGAATAATATTGATTAATTATTAACGGATGACCCAAATGGAAAAAGAATATAAATTTTCAATAAGTGAAGTTTCAACAAAAACCGGCATATCAACCTCTGCAATTAATTACTACGTAAGAAGCAATCTAATTACTAGACCCAAAAAAACCGCAAAAACTAGAGCATTTTTTTCTCAAAAGAGTATAGATGAAATAATTGAAATTAAAGAGTTAAAATCTAAAGGGTTGCCTATGAAAATGATAAAACAGTCATTGGATAAAAAGGAAAGAAAATATCCGAAATACACATCATTTACAGGTAGTATAAAAAAATTATCTGAGCAATTATCTATGAATCCTAATTGGATAAAGCAGATAATTAAAACTGGACTAGTAACAGCAAAAAATCCAAGAAAAGATGTCTACTTTTTAGATTCATTAGACATGCAACTCCTTGACAATCTAAAAAAATTGAATACTTCTGGCATACCTGAAGAATATTTAATTAGGCATGCCGAATACACTGAATTATCTAAGGCTGAGTCTGCATTTTTATTAGAGCATATAAATTTTTCTAATTTTGATAAAGAGGTGATTAAATCTATTAATTCAGAATTTGAAAAGGTGAGAAATATTTTAAGGATTAAAGAACTAAATAAATTAATAGGCTAATTTTTTTTCTTTTTTTCTTTTTTTCTTTTCTCCTCAATTAGCCTTACAGCCTCCCTAATCCCTGACTCAATTGCTCCTTTACTTACCGCCCTAGAAATATCCTGATTACTTTTTGGTTTATTGTTAACATATGAATAGCAGATGGCTCTATTAGCAAATGCGTCAGAATTATTCCCGTCCAGATTTATTGATTTCGTAAATGAATCTATAGCATCATTCATTTTTCCAAGAGTCATATAAGATACACCCAAATTATAATAAATCTCTTGATTATCTGGCTTAATTTTTGCTGCCCATTCAAAATAATCTACAGCCGTCTCAATAAGACCTGCCTTAGCACTTTCTAAGCCAGTCTCAAAATAACTTTTCCATAATTCTTGACTCATAATATTAATACTAACTAATAATAATATAAAAAACTAAAGAATTATTTAGTTAAAATCTCCTTGAGTTTTTTTGCAATGATTTTTTCTTGCCCATCCTGAACATTAGTCATTGCCAAATTTATTTCATCTCTATATCCACCTGTTCCGACATATATAGCCGGATCCCCTGATTCAAGCATTAACCTAATTTGTTTTGGGCTCAACCCTTCCCAATTATCATTAAAATAAATAACTGCCTGAGGGCCTTCCCTATTTACCCCATCATCTTCTAATTTAACATTAAGCCCCTCTACAGATGAAAGTTCATTAACAATAAATTTTGCTTTTTCTTCCCAATTTCTCCATATACCATCCTGGTCAATATCTATAAATAATTTTAAAGCTGTAGTAAGTCCAACTAAACATTCTTTAGATACTTTCATAGATCTTCCAATTTTTGCTTTACTGTCTGAAAAACAAATTAAATTTTTCTTAGCAAGATCAATATAAGTCTTATTACCTAATATAAAACCTGTATTTTGTGGGCCCCTTATCCCTTTGCCTCCGCTATAAGCAACCATTGCTGCGCCTGCATTTGTAAATTTATACAAATTATCAACTGGGGGAATTCTTGCCGAAGCATCTACGATAACAGGCAAATCAAATCTTTTAGCAGAGTTTACTGTTTCATTAATACTTACACCTGAGCCCAAAAAGGGGGCTTCAATGAAAGCTACAGCTACAGATCTTCTAGTAATTTTTTTCTTCATATCATCTAAGTTTTTGTATTCTATTAATTTCGCTCCTGTCATCTCAAAAGCAGAATCATAATGATTACGTCCTCTCGAATCAATTAAAATTTCTGGTCTATTTGTAAGATTTGGAATTTCATCTATTAAAGATTCATCTTCAGCACATATAACCGCAGCAGACATAAGAACTATCGCAGAAGCACATCCAGATGTAATTAAAGCACTTTCTGAATTACATAAATTAGAAATTTGCTCCGAACATTTTTCATGTAGTTCTTCAACATTAACGAAAGCACCTGAAGCTTTATTCATAGCATCTAGGACTTCGGGTCTCATTATGCTTCCCCCGAGTTTAGTCACCCAACTTTGAGCATTGATTATAGTTTTTATATTTAATTCTTTATAAATATCCATTAACCTTCTATTTCTATATATTCAGATCTTAATTGACCACATCCAGCATTAATATCTATCCCTTTTTCCATCCTTATCGTTGATGGTATGTCATACTTATTAATTATCTCTCGAAAAGAATTAATTTTGTCTGAGTTAGAACGAACATAATTTGATTTTAAAGTTGGATTAACGGGTATCAAATTTAAATGACACATAAGAGGTTTTAATAATTTACCTAATTTCTCAGCATGCGAAATAGAATCATTTTGACCCTGCAATAAAACATACTCAAAAAAAACTTTTCTATTTGTCGCTTCTATATATTTTTTACAAGCATTGATTAATTCTGTTATCGGGTAAGTCTTATTAATAGGTACAGTTTCAGATCTCGTGTCGTCATCAGGAGCATGTATAGAAACGGCTAAATTAACTTGAATATTCTCTTGAGCAAGATCCAATATTTTAGGCACTAACCCAACTGTTGAAATTGTAATGTTTCTAGCACCTATATTAAGACCTTTTTGATCATTAAATCTTTTTACTGACTCAATAGTTCTAGAATAATTAGCTAAAGGCTCCCCCATCCCCATAAATACAATATTCAAATTATTTTCATTATTAAATGGTCGCCCTTCCTCAATCATTAAATCTTTTTTTATTTCAATGACTTGTGAAACAATCTCTCCAACTGTCAATTGTCTCGAAAATCCCTGCTGACCAGTCGCACAAAATTTACAATCAAGTGCACACCCGACTTGAGATGAAATGCAAACGGTTCTTCTGCGCCTTCTATGACCATCTTCATCGTATCTCATCAGAACAGTTTCAATTAATTTATTGTCATGAAGTTTCCATAAATACTTATCTGTGCTTTTATCTTTAGATTTTCTCTTAACAACTAACTGAAGCGGGCTAACAACATGACTTGATTTTAAATAATCGATTGCTTCAGAGGGAAGTGTTTTCATTTCATTAAAATCCGAAGACAAATCTACATATATAGCTTGCCATAACTGATCAGCCCTATAGCCTTTAATGCCAGCATTCTCAAAATCTAATTTTATATCTTCTTTTTTCTTCTCAAATATTGAAATCAATTTTTTACAAATATTAGTTTACATTTTCTTTATGTCTGATACTATCAATTTAGGTAACAAAAAAGTACCTGATTTGAAATATGATTAAACAAAAAATCAAAATCAAAAGAGAGATTAATAAACATTCAGGCGACGAATCAAGTAAATTTGTTAATTTTTCAGATCCTGTATTAGAAACAATTAACCTTAATGTTTTATATGGTAAAGCATTGGCCGTAAAAGACGTAAATATCCAGGTGCCTAAAAATAAAGTGGTGTCTTTAATAGGTCCTTCGGGGTGCGGAAAAAGTACTTTGATTAGGTGCTTTAATAGAATGAATGACACTATAAGAATTGCTCAAGTTAAAGGCCAGGTTTTGTATAATAAAAAAGATGTTTCTGATATGGATCCAGCCGAAGTTAGATATAGAATAGGAATGGTATTCCAGAAACCTAATCCATTTCCAAAATCGATTTATGAAAATGTTGCTTTTGGTCCAAAAGTTAATGGAATCAAAGAAAATTTAGATGAAATTGTTGAAACAAGTTTAAAAAAAGCAGACTTGTGGAAAGAAGTAAAAGATAGATTAAAAGAAAATGCATACGGACTTTCTGGGGGTCAACAGCAAAGATTGTGCATCGCTAGAACTTTGGCTGTAAACCCTGAGGTTATTTTAATGGATGAACCATGCTCTGCTCTTGATCCTATTTCAACTGACAGGATTGAGGAACTAATTAAAGATTTAGCAATTTCTGTGACTATAGTTATCGTCACACATAATATGCAACAGGCTGTCAGAGTTTCTGACTATGCAGCATGTATGATGGCCGGAGAAGAGAGAATCGGAGAACTAATAGAATATGGAGAGGTTGATCAAATATTTGGAAATCCTAAAGATAAGAGAACAGAGGAATATGTGACTGGCAGAATAGGATAGTTATTAACTTTTTATGGCAAATTATCACGGCAGAAAATCATTAGATCTAGGTTTACTTGAAATAGAAACTAAAATTAACGCTTTAGACTTAAGAATACTTGAGGTATTTGAAAATACTTTCACTTCTTTCTATGAAAAGGATCTAGAAAAATCAAAAAAGGTTATTGAAAACGATTATTTAATAAACCAAGCCTCATTAGAAATTGAAAATAATTCTATAGATGTTATTAGAAGAGAAACTCCTTTAGCTTCAGACATGAGAAAACTTACATCTTATATGTTTGTATCTCAAGAATTGGAAAGAATTGGAGATTATCTTTCTGGAATATGCAAAATAAACTTAAAAATAGGAAAGGAGCCATTCATAACAAAATTTGAAAAGATACCAAAAATGGAAGCAATTGCAAAAAATATGTTGAAAGATAGTATTAAGTTATTCTCTAATATACCTGATGAAGAAAAAGCTATAATAGCTGCAAGGAAAATTTTTTCTCAAGACGACGAAATAGATTATCTAAATTACCAAGTGCAAAATGATTTAATAAAAAGAATGTCAAGAAATTCAAAATTAGTTGAACAAGGTACTTATATTATATGGGTTGCACATAACCTAGAAAGAATTTCAGACAGAGCAAATAATATTGCTGAAAGAACTATATATGTTATTACAGGAGATTCAGGAGCAATAGTTCCCTACGAATTAGAAGAATAAGAATTAAATTTCTTATATATCTTTTGGCTAATATTTTTATCATCCAAAGGCAGTTCTGGAGATTTCTCAAATTTAAGCGCTCTTTGGATTGTTCTTATACTAACCCCATATTTTAAAGATAGGTCTTTCACACTCACCCCCTCCTCATAATCTTGGAGTATATTCTTGTTTCGATTTTCTTTTATTAAATTTTTGAAAAAATCAGGGTCATCATATACACAAATAGGCAAGGGACAATTCAAACAACTATTAGAATATCTACAACCTGTATCAAAATAATTTGAGTCGTCAGAAAGCAACTCAGGAGTTTCTAAATTTTTATAATAACTTGTCATATTAAATAGTACTTTTGTTCTAATAATATAGAACATTTGTTCTAATTAATCAAGTCTACCTTTTTTTTATTTAAAACTTATAATATATCTCTATGAATGCTGAAATAGTTGCAATTGGATCTGAACTTTTATTAGGCCAAATTGTTGATTCAAATTCTGCATGGATATCTCAAAGATTAGCAGAAAATGGAATAAATTTATTTTTTAAGACAATTGTTGGTGACAACCCTAAAAGAATGGAAATGATTTTAAAAAATGCTCTTGAAAGAGCAGACATAGTTATAACCTCAGGAGGAATTGGTCCTACCAAAGATGATCTGACTAGAGATATAGTAGCAAAAGTAACTAATAGAAAACTTCTAAGTGACAAAGAATCACTTAATGATATAGAAGAAAGATTTAGGAAAAGGGGATTTATTCCCACTAAAAATAATGACAGGCAAGCTATGTTTCCTGAAGATTCAATAATAATAAAAAACCCAAACGGAACTGCTCCTTCGTTTATTGTTGAAGAAAGAGGCAAGTCTATAATATGTTTACCTGGAGTGCCATTTGAAATGAAATGGCTTGTAGAAAACGAAATAATTCCTTATTTAAGAGAAAAATACAAACTAAACGAGATTATTCATTATAAAGTTTTAAAAACAATTGATCTTGGTGAAAGTAACGTGGATCATTTAATAGGAAATATTATTGAGAAATCAACAAATCCTACAGTAGGGGTTCTTGCTCATCCTGGACAAGTAGATGTGAGAATAGCTGCCAAAGCAAAAAATAGAAAAGAAGCAGATCTTTTAATAAATCCTGTTAAAAAAGAAATAAATGACCTATTGGGAGATGCAGTTTTTGGGGAAGACGAAGAAACTTTAGAAAAAAATATAGGAGGTCTACTATCATCAAATAACAATACGATTTCTACCATAGAAAATATTTCTGGAGGAGCAATTTCAGATTCTTTTCAAAATGCTGCTTCTAATCTATACAACCAAGGGATTACTATTGGAATAGGTAGTAATATAAAAAATTTATTCGATAGATATGATGTTGAATTTGATGAATCGGATCCAGTCAAAATTGCTCTCAGTCAAGCGTATCTGATAAAAAAAATATCATCTTCGGACTTAGGCTTGTCATATTTTGGAGTAATTTCTGATGATTTAAAAGTAGAAAATCTAGGGAAGGGAGAAAGTTATTTTGCGATTGTTAGTGATTCTGGATATGATACGAGGCATATAAGGTCAGCAGGAAATGGAACTCCTGATAAAAGAAGAGCTACAATGAATGCACTAAGTTTAACTAGGAAATTTTTAACCAACAAATGAAAGCATTATCAGCTATACAGTTAAACCCTCAAGAAGATTTAATCATTGATGAGATAGATATAGCTGATCCAGAAGGAAAGCAAGTCCAGATAAAACTTATTTCAAGCGGAATTTGTCACTCCCAACTTCACCAAATGAGTGACAATTCTTTGCCCAGGCCCTTTTTACTAGGCCATGAAGCAACCGGAATTGTAATAAAAGTTGGGCCAGATTGCCAATACGTAAAAGAAGGTGACTATGTTATAGCCACATGGGTTCCAAGAACACCTATTAAAGGAAGGTATTTGCCAGATTTAAAAGGCGTAAGTTATATGGAAAAGGCACTTAACAACAGAATAACCTTTACATGGTCAGAAATTATAATGTGTGATGATGAATACGTTGTAAAAATATCTAAAGAGCATGCTACACCCGAATCCTGCATCGTGGGTTGCTCTGTTTTAACAGGTGCTGGTGCTGTTAAAAATACTGCAAAAATAAATGAAGGTGACAGAGTTGCTATATTTGGAGTAGGAGGTGTTGGACTTTCCGCTGTAACAATGGCCTCAATCATGAATGCATCAATGGTGATTGCGGTTGATTTAGACGAAAATAAATTAGAATTTTCTAAAAAATTTGGTGCCACACATGTTATAAATGCAAAAAAATCTAATCCGATTGAAGAGATCTTAGATATCTCTCAAGGGGGAGTTGATTATGCGTTTGATGCAATAGGAAAAGAAATAACTATGAAGCAGATTCTGATGGCTACTAAAAAAGGTGGTTCTGGATCAGAAAATAAAGGTGGAACATCTATTCTTATTGGAATACCAGAAAAAAATGATATTGAAATAGAGGCAAATGAATTTCTATTTTTTCAAAAGACTTACAAAGGTAGTCTTGGCGCAACATATCCTGAGGAAGATTTTCCTTATTTCTTAGATATGTACCACAAGGGTAAATTTCCAATCAACGAAATGATAAGTGAAACATTTTCATTAAACCAAATAAATGAAGCGTGTGATAAATTACATAATGGACAAATAGCTGGCAGGTCCATAATTAAATATTAATTTATAGCCATATTTAAATGACTAGTTCAAATTATTTAAATTCTTTAACTGAATTAGAAAAAAGATTTAATTTTGAAAAAGAAGAGAAATCAAAATTCCCTTTTTTCAAATTAGATAGAACTAATAAATTAATGGAGTTGCTTGATAATCCCCAAAATGACAATTCTTTTACTATTCATATAGCTGGCACAAACGGAAAAGGCACAGTATCTTCAATTATTGATTCAATTATCTCAAAAAGTTATAAAACTGGACTATTAACTTCCCCTCATCTTAAAAATTATACGGAAAGAATTAAAATTAATGGTAATGAAATAAGTGAAAAAATATTTGCCTCAACCTATAAAGAAATTTCTAAAAAAATTTATACTTTTGAAAAAGAAGAGGGAGTACAATTTACTTTTTTTGAAATAATTACGGCGATGGCATTTACTATTTTTAAAAAAGAAGGAGTAGATGTAAAAATTTTAGAAACAGGATTGGGTGGCAGTTTTGATTCAACTAATGTAGTAAATTCAGATATAAGTATAATTACGCCAATTAGTGAAGACCATAAAAAAATATTGGGCGGAACTATCAAATCAATTGCTCAAAATAAAGCTGGAATCATAAAAAGAAATTCAAGAGTAATTATTGCAAAGCAAAATAAGATACCTAGAAAGATATTAACTGAGACTGCCAATTTAAAAAACTCGAATTTAATGGAAGTAAAATATCAAGTATGCGGTATTCCAAAAATAGTTAGAAACAGAATGGAAGTAAAATTGCTGGTTGATGAAGTTCAATATGATATAAATTATAAATCGATAGGACTTTACCATTTTGAGAATATTGCTACCGCAATTAAAACTGTAAAAGAATTTGATCAAAATATTTCAACAAATACTATTACAGAAGGCATAAATAGGAATTATTGGCCATGTAGAGGTGATTTTTATTATCAAGATAATAAAGAAATTCTGATTGATGGAGCGCATAATAAAGCAGGATTTAAGAATTTAAAAAAAACTTTGAGTACCTTTTTTAAAAATAAAAATTATATCTTTATATATGGAACTAATAATAACCACGACATAAATATTTTCTTAGAATTCATCAGAAAAAAAACTTCTAAAATAATAATAACTAAATCAAGTCACCCAAAATCTCTTCCTAAAAAAGAAATTGAGAAAAAGTTAATTGCACTTGGGATAAAATTTATAAAGTCGACTAGCACGGAAAATGCACTTAAAATAGCAATGAATAATTATAAAAAAGGTGATTTAATCATAGTAGCAGGATCATTATTTGTATCTTCAGAAATAAGTAACATACTAAATGGATAAAAACATAGAAAATAAAGTTGTTGTAACAGGCATGGGGATAATCTCTTGCGCAGGGAATACTGTTAATAAATTTTGGGATTCGTTAATTCAAGGAAAGTCAGGAATAGACTATCTAAAGCAAGTAGACACAGAGGGATATACGTGCAAAATTGGAGGTGAAATTGATAATTTTGATCCGTCAGATTATATAGAAAAGAAAGAAATTAAAAGATTGGCTAGATATTCTCAATTTGCTATTGCAGCTACATTCGAAGCTATGGCGAATTCGGAAATAGATCTTGGCAAAGAGGAAAGTGGAGAAGTAGGGGTTTTGTTGGGTAGTGGTTCAGGAGGATTGCCAGAAACAGAAAAAGAAAATCTTCAAATGTTTGAAAACAACAGAAATACCGTAAGTCCATTGTATGTACCTAAAATGTTACCTAATATGGCAAGTTCAAATATCAGCAGATTACTTAATTTAACTGGTTATTCAAATACAGTTGCTACCGCTTGTGCAGCTGGAACCCAAGCAATCGGAGAAGCTGCTGAAGTTATAAAACGAGGGGATGCAGATGTGATGATAGCAGGTGGATCTGAAGCACCTTTTTGCGAAACTAGTTTGGGCGGTTTTTGTAATATGCATGCCTTAACCAGCCAGAATGATAATCCAGAAACGGCCAGCAAGCCTTTCGATAAAAATAGGGATGGATTTGTTCCATCTGAAGGAAGTGCAATAATTATTTTAGAATCTCTAAAGCATGCAATTGAAAGAGGAAAAGAGCCTCTAGCAGAAATTACATCATACGCATGCACATCTGATGCATTCCACCTAGTGCAACCCGAGCCTGAAGGAAAAGGGGCTACCAAAGCGATGGAAAAGGTATTAAAAAAATCAAATTTAGACTCGTCCTCAATTGATTATATTAATTCTCATGGAACATCTACCCCTGCAGGAGACAAAGCAGAAACATTAGCTATAAAAAAAGTATTTGGAGACTATTCAAAGAAAATAAAAATAAATTCTACGAAGTCAATTATTGGGCACGCTTCTGGTGCTGCAGGCGCTATGGAAGCTATCGCTTGTGTTAAATCTATTGAAAATCAAATTGTGCACCCAACTATAAACCTGATAGATAAAGATGAAGATTGCGATTTAGACTATACTCCTCAAAAATCAAAAAAAATTAAAATTGAGCACACCTTATCAAATAGTTTTGGTTTCGGTGGGCAAAATTCATGCATAATTATTTCTAAATTTGAAAAATAGATAGACTATTTTTCGGCCAAACTATATATTAAATTAAGTTATCATTATGGTTGAAAAATCTTTCGTTCATTTACATAATCATTCTGAATTTAGCTTTATTGATGGGAGCAGTTCCTTGAAATCTATGGCTAAATTAGCAAAGAAATATGGAATGCCTGCAATTGCTTTGACTGATCATGGGAATTTATATGGGGCTATAGATTTTTACAATGAATGCAAGAAAGAAAACATTAAACCTATTATAGGATGCGAATTCTATGTGGCACCCGAAGCACGGCAAGATAAAGATCCAAGTCATGCTTATGATCACCTAACAGTAATAGCTAAAAATAATACTGGATACAAGAATTTGATAAAACTAGTCTCAATATCTAATTTGGAGGGATTTTACTATAGGCCAAGAATTGATAAAGAAATTTTAAAAAAATATAAAGAAGGTTTAATTGTTCTTTCAGGTTGCCCATCAGCAGAATTATCAAAAAAAATAATTGCAGGTGATGACCAAAAAATACATGAAACTCTTAGTTGGTTTAAAGAAACATTTAAAGAAGATTATTATTTAGAAATTATGAGGCATGAACTAGTGCCAGATCAAGAAAAAATCAATCAATGGATAATAAATAATTATAAAAAATTAGGAATAAAAATTGTAGCAACTAATGATAATCACTATGAAACAATTAAGGATTATGACAAAGAAATATTGCTGAAAAATGTGAGATCAAACAGCCCTAACGGAAGAAAAGATATACTTGAAGATAATAGTTACTACATAATGCCTACTGAAGAAGTAAGAGATAAATTTAGTGACATTATTGAGGCATGTGATAATACATTAGAAATTGCTGAAAAATGTGAGTTAAAAATTGATTTTACTCAAACAATGATCCCTAAATTCGCAACGCCTGATAAAAAGGATGCCTTTACCTATTTGAAAGAATTATGCCACAAAGGATTAAAGATAAATTTTCCTGATGCACCCAATGAGATAAATGAAAGATTAGAATACGAATTGTCTGTTATAAAAGAGACTGATTTTGCAGATTACTTTTTAGTTGTTTGGGATATTTTTCAGTTTGTAAACAATAAAAAAATACTAACTACTCTAAGAGGAAGTGCAACTGCAAGTTTGGTATTGTTTTGCTTAGGAATAACTAAAATTGATCCTGTAAAAAATAAATTAGTGTTTGAAAGATTCCTAAATATTGAGAGAAAAGAAATGCCAGATATTGATATAGATTTCCAAGATGACCGGAGAAAAGAGGTTTTAGAATACTGTACAGAAAAATATGGCTCAGACCATATAGCGCAAATCATTGCTTTCAGTAAAATCAAGGCAAAAGGTTCAATAAGAGACGCAGGAAGAGTTATGGAGCTTCCACTGTCATTTGTAGATAAGGTCGCAAAACTTATTCCAAATAGAGATCCTAGTAACCCTACTTCAGATATGACGCTAGAAAAAGCGTTAAATATGAGCCCAGAACTTAGGCAAGAATATGATACAAACGAAGATATAAGAAATCTTTTTGAAAATGCAAAAAAAATTGAAGGTTCAGTAAGAAATATTCAAACACATGCTGCTGGAGTTATTATATCTAAAGACCCTCTAGACAATGTTGTTCCAATTCAAAGGCCACCAGCAATTGAAGGCAGCGATTCAACTCCATTGACACAATATGAGATGTTTGCCTTGGCTGATTTAGGTCTTCTAAAAATGGATTTCCTTGGATTGTCTAATCTTACGATAATTGATCAAACCGTTCGAATGATTGAAAAGAAAACAGGAGAAATAATAGACCTAAATTCTGTGCCAAAAGATGACATAAAAACATTTGACTTGCTTAGCGATGCAAAGACTTCTGGAGTTTTTCAATTAGAAAGTTCTGGCATGAAAAGATACATAAAACAATTAAAGCCTACTTCAATAAATGATATTTCTGCAATGATTGCATTATATAGGCCAGGACCAATGGAGCACATATCTACTTTCATTGATTCTAAACACGGAAAAATCCCTATAAAGTATCCCCACGAATCATTAGAATCTATACTAAAAGAGACTTACGGAATAATAGTTTATCAAGACCAGGTTTTATTAATTGCTCAATCTATTGCTGGATATTCCCTAGGAGATGCAGATTCGTTTAGAAAGGCAATGGGCAAAAAAATACCACAGGTTATGTCAGAAGAAAAAGGAAAATTTATTCAAGGAACTTTAGATAATGGATTTAGTAAAGAATTGGGGGAGAAAGTATTTGAACTGATTGAACCTTTTGCTGGATATGCATTTAACAAAGCTCACAGTGTTAGTTATGCCATGATTGGGTATTGGACTGCATATTTTAAGGCCAATTACCCCGAAATTTTCATGTCTGTTCTAATGAAAAATTCTTCAGATGACAAAGAAAAAATTTCAACTCTAATTGCAGAATGTAACTCTATGAATATAGCGGTTTCTGGTCCTAATATAAATAATAGTGAAGTCGATTTTGAACCATATATATATAGAGATTTTGATATTAAAAGAGATGAGGCAATAACTGATATTGAAACTTATACAAACTTTGAGGGCAACAAATCAATTAGTTATGGTCTGGGTACTGTAAAAAATATTAGTTCAAATGCAATAATTCCTCTTGTAGAAGAAAGAAAAAATAATGGAAAATTTAAAAGCATTGAAGATTTTATATCTAGAATGTCAAAAAATCCTATTTCCAAAGGCTCTCTTGAGCCTTTAATAAAAGTTGGAGCTTTCGATGAAATTGAAAAGAGAGAGATCTTGTTGCCTTCTGTAGAAAAAATAGCCGCAGAGATGTCTAGAAGAAATGAATTAGAAAATAGTGGCCAAGCAAATATGTTTGATTTGTTTGGTGATGAAGTAAAAGTGCCTTTAAATTTAAATTTAATAGAAGCGGAAGTAGATTATAAAGAAAGAATGTTTTGGGAAAGAGACTTATTAGGAACAGTTCTAAGCGAGAATCCAATTAATAAAAAAATAGAAACTTATTCAAACTCCCACATTGTATTGGCAGGACAATTAAACTCAGAACGAGCAAATGCTCAAGTAAAAGTTATTGGTCAAGTTATATCTACTACAAAAAGAACAACTAGAGCAAAAGAAATGTTCCTGATATGTCAGTTAGGACTTCTAGACAACGCAATAGAACTTGTAATCTGGCCAGATAAAATGGAGGGTTCACAAGATCTATGGGAAAACGGAACATATCTTGAGTTAAGTGTAAAAACAAATTTAAGAAATGGTTCTACAAATCTAATTTTTGAAGATGGGAAAAAGTTAGAGTTTGAAAATAATGAATTAGAAAAATTTGTTTCAAAAGAAACTATTGACTTGAATAAGGATAAGGAATTGTTCTATAAAGAAGAAGAACTAAAAGAGGATCCTTTTGTAGAAAAGGAGATAATTGAGTCAATGCCCAACGAGGTTATTGAACACTCAATTTCAGGTAATTTACACCTTGAATTTATTGGCTCAAAAAACCTTATTGAAGATAAATATAAATTTGAAGATATCATGAAATTACTCTTAGAGAATAGATCTGAAGAACAAAAAGAAAATGTGTTAATAAAAATAATTTATGACGAAAAATCTATAGTTCTAGAACTGCCCATATCTGTTAGCGTTACTGAAGAATTGAATTCGAAACTTGATTCTATAATCGGTCAGAATAACGTTATTATTACGTAATATAATTCAACTGAGTTACTTTCTGTAATATACTCTATCTCATGAATAGTTTAGTTTACCCAAAAATATTGATGTATTCTCGAAACTTTTGCTCAGATTGTGTAAGAAGTAAAGCTTTTTTGGATGATAATAAGATTCCTTATAAAGAAATTAATATACTTGAAGATAAAAAAGCCCAGGAAAAAGTAATCAAAATAAATAATGGTAGGGCTACAGTTCCAACAATTATAATTAATAATTCTAAAGAAGAAATAGTTTTGAGTGAGCCATCTGATTCCGAATTGGCAAAAGCAATTAGCAAACTTTCCTCAAAATAATGAATTATTTTATTTTTATACCCCATATGGATATTGGAGGGGTAGAAAAGAGTTTCTTAACTTTATCAGACCAACTTATAGAAAAAGGCAATAAGGTATCTATAGTTACTCTTAATCAAAATAAAAATTCATTGAATCAGAACAATCGTATTGAAATAATCTCACTGGGCACCTCAAGATCATTATTGTCATTATTTAAATTGTCCAAGATGTTAAATGAAAAAAAGCCAAGTATTTTAATTTCAGCACAATATTATGCAAATATAGTTGCGATCTTATCCTCTATGATTTCAAAGCATAAAGTTAAAATAATTCTTTCTGAAAGACTTCATCTTTCCACGACTCTAAAGCAATATAATTTTTTAAAAAAAATTCTACTAAAATTTTTAGTAAAGTTAACATATCCTAATGCGGACTTAATTTATGGAAATTCTGATTCAGTTTGCGAAGATCTAAAGAAAAATTATGTAAACGAATCTACAAAAGTAATAAAAATTTTAAATCCATCTTCTTCAAAAAATATTATAAAACTCTCCGAGGAAGAAGTTGATGATGCTTGGATTTCAAAGAGTGATGACCCAATTATCTTGTATGTGGGAAGATTATCTTTTCAAAAAGACATACAAACTTTACTTAAAACTTTCAAAATTATTAAAAGTGAATTAAATTCAAAATTATTAATTGTTGGGGATGGACCACAAAGAAAATTAGTTGAAGAATTTAAACTAAATAATCCAGAAATTGAAAGTCGAATTAAATTAATTGGGTATAGCAATAATCCTTATAAATTTTTTAAATATTCAAAGGTTTTTTTATTAACTTCGCTATATGAAGGGCTCCCAAATGTTCTTATAGAAAGTCAAATACTTGGAATTCCAATAGTGGCTACAAATAGTCCAGGAGGGACGGCAGAAGTTTTAGAAAATGGAAAGTCTGGGCTCCTAGTAAATGTTAAAGATGCCCAGGAATTATCAGAAAAAACTTTGAGAATTCTAAGAGAAGAAAGTATATCAAAAGAATTAAAAGAAAATATGCAATTTTCCATAAGAAGGTTTGAGCCATCGATTGTTACTGAACTTTTAATTTCTGAAATAAAGAAACTATTTAATAATTAATTTTGCCAACAGTGGCTATAAAATTATGTTCTAAATAAGATTCATTAATAAATTTAGATTTATCAAAAATTTCTTTAGTTAAATTTCTTAATGTGCCTGTACCATGGCCATGAACTATCCTGACATGAGAATAATTAGAATTAACACAATCAATAATATGGTTTTCAATTGCAATTTTAGCTTCACTATATCTCATACCATGCAAATCTATTGATATTTTTTCCACTTAAATTCCAATCTATTAGATATCGAGTTCAATTTTAATAGGAGAATGATCAGATTTTCTTTCGCCTAAGTCATCAGGAGGAGATATTAACACTTCCTCACTATGAATTAGAGGTAAAATCGTTTTTGAAGCAAGAAAATAATCAATTCTCCAGCCAGTATTATTTTTATAAGCACTTCCCATATAACTCCACCACGTATATGGTCTTGATGCTGAATTCTTCTCTCTAAAAACATCCACAAATCCCTCTGATAAAAAAGTTGAAAAACTTTCTCTTTCTTCATCAGTAAAACCCGAGTTACCTCTATTAGAAGAAGGATTAGCAATATCTATTTCTTGATGAGCAACATTAAAATCTCCACAAGCAATTACTGGCTTTTTTTCTGCTAAAGACTTTAAATAACTAAGGAAGTCTACATCCCATTCTTGAGTTCTATAATTTAATCGTTTAAGAGGTTCTTTTCTGTCTGAACCTGAATTAGGAACATATACATTAACAATAAATAGTTTTTCTAAATCTATTGTAATAACACGACCCTCATTATCGTGCTTTTCAATTCCAATTCCATATTTAACCTCTTTTATTTTTTCTTTTGAAATTATTAAAGTTCCTGAATACCCTTTTCTTTCTGCGCTATTCCAAAACATTTCATGAGAATCTATATTCAAGTCGACTTGACTTTGGTCTGCTTTTGTTTCCTGAATACACATAATATCTGGAGAATGATGGGATATAAATTCTTCTAGCCCTTTTTTGAGGCAGGCTCTTATTCCATTTACATTCCAAGAAATGATTTTCATAATTATTAAGAAAAAAAGTATATTATAATTAAAGTATGTTACACCCAAGTCAAAATAATCTCATCTGGATAGATCTTGAAATGACAGGATTAGGAGATAAGAACGTAATTTTAGAAATTGCTGTAATAATTACTGATGAAAAGTTAAATATAACTGATAAATTTCCTAATTCAAAACTAGGTTTAGCAATAAATAGAACTAAAAAGGAACTAAAAACCATAGAATCGTGGTCTCTTAATCAGCATACAAAATCTGGGCTACTTAAAAGAGTTGAAGAGTCTAATTGCTCATTAAATGATGCGGAAGATTTAGTATTTAAGTTTATTTCAGAAAGAATCAAGCCTAACAAGGGGATATTGTGCGGAAACTCAATTTGGGTTGACAGAAAATTCCTAAGAAAAGAAATGCCAAAATTAGAAGAATATTTATTCTATAGAATGATTGACGTTTCTTCTATCAAAGAATTAGTACAAAGATGGTATCCTGAAACCAAATTTCCTGAAAAAAATAAAACACACCTTGCAATGGAAGACATTGAAGAAAGCATTGAAGAGCTAAAATGGCTCAGGCAATACTTTTTTACAAACCCAGACTATATTGGAAGCAGTTGACCATTATTTGAACTTGAAACATTGCCATAATAAACAAAGTTAGTTCGCTTATTATTAACTTTTTCAATTACTTTCTTCTGAACAGGGGATTTATCCTGTCTTTTAATAGTTTTAACTGATGATTTATAATCCTCATGCACTATGCTTGTGCCACCTTGCAATTCCTTTGAAACCATATCAAGCAGCGTAATTGAACCGCCCCTAGGAGAGTACACCCCAGTTTCCCATTCACTCACTGTTTGTTGTCTAATTCCTAATTTTTTAGAAAACGCACTTTGTGACAAATCTAAGGATTTTCTTAAGTCTTTAATTGATTGAGAATTCCACATAATTATTCTTATTGTTTCTAATATGGATAAAATTTAACTTATTACTTGTATTGTATTCAATAATTTTTTATGCAATTATTTAGAAAATTTGCGAATTTTTAGTCAAATCTGGAATATTTTCCACAGATCCTGCAACTGATGCAATAATTGTTGAATTATTAAAGATATAATTATAAGCCTCAAAAATATCTTTCATAGTAACTTCTTTAAGCATTTCAAGGCTTTCTTCAATTGATATGATTCTATTAGTTAAAAGATATTGAGTTCCATAATTCATAGCAATTGATCTAGAATCCTCATACCTCATCATCATCCTTCCCTTAATTAATTCTTTGGAGGATTCCATTTCTTCTTTGGTCAAATCATTTTTTACTTTTTTGATTTCTTCTATTATCACCTTAAAAGTCTCTTCTGTATTTTCAGGCGCAATTCCAGCATCAACGTAAAAAACTCCACAATCAGAATACCCGTGAGATGAAGCATTTACTGAATATGCTAATCCGCGCTTTTCTCTAACCTGCTCAAATAGCCTGCTAGTCATACCGCCACCGAGCAGCACAGATAGTACCAATGAAGCATGCCTTAATTCATCAACTAATGAAAAATTCTTGAAAGCAATCGTCAAATGAGACTGATTTGTTTCCATTTTATCTAAAACTGTCAAAGGTTTATCATTATAATAAGAACATGGAGAAAATTTCATTGGATCGCCTTCCCTAAATCCCTCAAAAGCTTTCTCAGATGCATTAATAACTTCTTCGTGGGCAAGATTTCCTGAAACAACCAGAACTGCATTAGAAGAAGTATATTGTTTATCGAGATATTTTATTAAATCTTCCCTTGAAGTAGCCTTTACAGTTTCTATTGAACCAGCAACATCTACGCCCATAGGCTGATTAGGCCAAATATGTTGATCAGCCTTATTTGATGCTCTGCTACCAGCAGAATCCATGAAAGCTTTTATCTCTTCGTATACAACATTTTTTTCTAAATCCAAATCTTTCGTTTTTATTAAGGGATTTTTGGCCATATCAACCAAAACATCTAGTCCGTCAAGATAAAATTCGGAGGGCATTTTACACCAGTAGCCCGTAGACTCTTTATCAGTATATGCGTTTAATATTCCTCCTTTTGATTCGACTATTTCAGCGATTTCCTTAGGAGTTTTTCTTTTTTCGGTCCCTTTAAATAATAAATGTTCAAATAAATGCGAGGATCCAGCAATATCAGGTGTTTCATACCTAGAGCCTGCACCAAAAAACAAAACTACAGTTGTTGCATTAGTATTTTGCATTGGTACAGTAATAACAGTTGCTCCATTTTGCAATTTTATTGTTTTGAAGTTGTTCATGATGAATAATTAAACCATGATTAATGAAAAAATTGTTAATTTTATAAAAGAAAAAGATTTTTATCTTATAATTATTGCCATTTCGTTAGTAGGCTTTCTGTTGAGATTTTATGGTATTAATTGGGATCAAGGTTTACTTTTTCATCCCGACGAAAGACAACTACTCATGATTTCCAGTCAGATGAATTTAAGTAACCTTGATCCAGGCTGGTATAACTATGGAACTCTTCCTTTATACTTACTAGAAGTATTATCACTGAATAATGAATGGAATGTTTATGAATTAAGATTCCCTGGAAGAATTCTAAGTTCGGTTTTTGATTCCTTCACAATAGGTATTGCTGGACTCATTGGCAGAAAATTGCATTCAAACTTATCTGGAATACTGGCCAGTTTCTTTTATTCGATTTGTGTTTTAGCAATTCAGACTTCTCATTTTTTTGTTGTTGATACTTTTCTTACTTTTTTTGTAACTTTAATAATTTTTTATTGTCTGAAATTAAATGAAAAATTAACTACAAAGAGAATAGCAATCCTTGGGATTCTTTTTGGGGTTTCACTATCTATAAAGATTAGTTCTATTTTAATCCTAGGGGTTATATTAATCGCAATTATTTTTAATATTAACCCAGCACCTTTAAAGTTTAGATTAATTTATTTATCTAAGTATTCTGCATTTCTTTTATTTTTATCTTTTCTTACCTTTTTCATATTAAATCCATTTTCATTAATAAATTTTAGTGACTTTTTAACTGCCTCAAAAATTCAATCTGATATGGGACGAGGTTTAATTGATTTTCCATATACTAGACAATATATAGCTACATTGCCATACATATACCACTTAAGTCAGTTAATAAAAACTTCTTTAGGACCAATAGCAGGTTTATTAGGAATCCTTTCAACTTTATTTGTAATAAAGAAACTAAAAATAACTGATCGCAAAAATTTATTAATATTATTTTTATGGCTCTTTATATATTTTAGTTTTTTTGGTGCGATTCATACAAAATTTTTAAGATATATGTTGCCAATAATACCCATAATCAGCATATTCTCTTCATATATGATTTCATATTTCTTAACGAGATCCAGCAAGTACAAAAAAATATACATAACAATAGTCGCTTTATTAATGTTTGGATCATTGCATTACACATTTAGTTTCATTCAAATATATTCAAATGAACATGAAGCTATAAGTGCAGGAAAGTTTATAGATAATGAGTTTAGAGAAGGGGACGTTTTATTAAAAGAACACTGGGATGAAGCATTAAGAACCAATAAAACATATATAACAAAAGAATTAAATTTATATGATAACGATTCTGCAACAAAAGTAAGGGAGATGGCAAATCTTTTATCATCTTCTGATGGGGTATATTTAACTACCAAAAGATTAGTCTCAACTATTCCAAGGCTTGAGGAAAGATACCCTTTAACAACTAATTATTATAGAAAACTATTTTCAGAAGAACTTGGTTATAAATTAATTAGGTCAAATATAATAAGTCCATCATCTTTAGGATTTTCATACAATTCAAATCCTTTTAGCAGAGTAAAAAATATTGATTTTGATGATTATAAAACAAATGGATTTGGAATAAATCTTGGCTGGACAGACGAAAGTTTTTCTGCATATGATCATCCAGAAACTTTTATTTTCAAAAATATAGAAAATCTTTCTTCTGATGACATCTTCAATAAAATTATTACCATAAGTCACAATAAAAATTATCTCAATAGACTAAATCAAGAAAAAATTAATGATGTTTATGGCAATTCATATCTTGGTTTTTTTAATTCAAGCGGATCAATTTTATCTTCAATATCTTGGTATTTTGCTTTGCAAATATTATCAATCATATCAATACCATTATTATGGTTAATTTTTAAATACTCAAAATTCCCGTTTATAGGATCAATAAAAATAATATCTTTAATTTTGTTCTCATTTATCTCATGGATATGTCTTTCATTTAATTTCCTAATATTCAATTTATATAATTTATATTTTCTGACTTTTATTATTTTTAGTATCTCTTTAATTTTATTTATTAAGAATAAAAAAAAGCTAGTGACTTTTATTTATACAAATAAGAACTCTTTTATAAAATATGAATTAATCTTTGCAGTTTCTTTTATAATCTTTTTATTAATAAGGAGTGCTAATCCGGACTTATGGCATCCATACAGAGGTGGCGAAAAGCCAATGGAACTGGCCTATCTAAATGCAATTCTAAATTCTAATTATATGCCCCCAATTGATCCTTGGTTTTCTGGTGCGCTAATGAATTATTACTATTTTGGATTTTTTATATTTGGAATGTTAATTAAACTTTCACAGGTAAGTCCTTATATAGGATTTAATTTAGCAGTAGCGACAGTATTTGCTATTTCACTTACTACATTGTGGAGTCTGGCAAGTAATATATCTAAAAGCAAAATATTTCTTCCAATAATAATGGTTTCAACGACATTAATTTTTGGAAATTTTCAATCTTTTATTCAAATGTTTAACAAGGTTAAATCTGGATCCTTTAACAAAATATTTGAAATTGATTACTGGGAACCTTCGAGAGTTCTTCCGCAAGATTCTTTAGGTTACGAAATCTCAGAATTTCCATTTTTCTCCTTTTTGTTTGCTGACCTGCATCCTCATATGATAGGAATCCCAATCATGATTCTCAGTTTAACTTTCTTAACATTAAGTTTCTCAAAAATAAAAAATAATTCTTGGCATTTTTATACATCTACAATATTATTCAACTCTTTACTATTAGGGGTTTCGTGGGTCACCAACACATGGCTGGTTCCTGTTCAATTATTTTTAATATTCAGCTTTTCATTAATTTACTTTAGAGACTGGAAAAATCCTTTATCTACATTAAAGTCGACAATATCATACACTGGGGCAATCATTTTGATTAGCTACTTATTTTTCCTCCCTTTTCATCTTAATTTTAACTCTCCATTTACGGGCTTTATCTCAAATGAATTTAATACTAGAATATTTGATTTTATAGAAATTCATTATCTAAGCCTAACTGTAATTATTATATTTATAATCAGTATCTTATTACCCAATATAAGGAACAAATTTGATAAAAATAAATTTTATCCCCAAATCATTACGATGCTCATTACAGCATTATTAATAGCAATCTTTGTAGAGATATTTAAAGTTCAAAATGATATTGGGCGAATGAATACTTTTTTTAAATTCTACCTTCAAATTTGGATTCTAATTTCTATTGCATCCTCTTTTTTAATTTTGCAACTTTCAAACTCTTTAAAAAAGAAATTTAGGCTATTTTTTTTCTACCCAGTTCTTGGGTTAATGCTTTTAGCAGGAATGCTATTCCCAATTTTTGGAACTATAGGCAGAATTCAGGATAGATTTGTTGATACGAATTTTACTCTTGATGGATCAAAATTTGCAGAAAAGGCTGAATACAAAAATAATTCTGTCTCTATACCTTTAAAGGATGATTTAGATGCGATGAATTGGCTAAAAGAAAATGAAAGGGAAACAAAAAATATAATAGAAGGCTTGTCTCCTTTATATACATGGGGAAATAGATTTTCAATCTATACCGGATTCCCTACTGTATTGGGTTGGGATTGGCATCAAACGCAACAAAGGGGATATAAAACCTCATTGATAAATGAAAGAAAAAATGATGTTAACGAATTTTACTCAACCCTAGACATAAACAAAAAGATGAGCATACTAAACAAATATGATGTTAAGTTAGTAATTATAGGCGAACAAGAAAAATCTTATTACCCCACTGAAGGAATTGAATCAATAGCCAATCTAGTAGAAAGAGCATTATTAAATATAATATATCAAAATAATAAAACCACTATTTATGAGGTTAAGAATTGAATAAGATAAACTGCGTACTCTTTGATCTTTACAATACATTATTTAAATTTTATCCCGATAGAGAAGAAACTCAATATCAAGCATCTAGATTAATAGATTTAAAAATTGATAAATCTCAATTTAAAGATGCTATCTTAAAGTCTGACTCATGGTTTGCTAAACAGACTGCTAAAAAATCTATGCATCTTCTTAATGACAAGGAAAAGTTTTTATTTTACTGCGAATACGAAAAGAAATTATTTAGTCACCTCGGTCAAAATTTATCAGAAAGTGAAGCTAAAAAAATTTGGACATATGTTTATAGTCAAAAAAGTTCCCTAAAAAAGTATGATGACGTTATTCCTTGCCTAAAATCCTTAAAAGAAAATAATTTTTCAGTAGGCATAATTACAAATATTGATGCAAAAGGAGAAGACTTAATCAAAGATCTAAATTTATCAAATTATATTTTTAAAATAATAACGTCATATGATGCTGGAGGGTCAAAACCATCTCCAATAATATTCGAATATGCCTTAAATATCTTTGATTGCCGCCCTTCAGAATGTGTATTTATTGGGGACCAAATAGAAACAGATATTATAGGTGCAAGAAATTCAAATATAACCCCAATTCTATTAGACAGAGAGGATCATTATGATTCTTACGAAGAGTGTAAAGTAATAAATAATCTAAATGAACTGCAATTTATTTTATAGAAGAAAATTGCTCAGAAAACTTTGACTTAAAGCGGTCAAAATCACTTAATACCTGTATTAGTTCTGCCATTTCAACTTTATCATTAATCCTAATTTGTTTATCAGATATATAAAATTTATTTTTGAAAATTTCTTCAATGAAATTTTCCATACCAATTATGGAATATTTAAATCTAATTATACTTTGATCTTGTTTAGTGCTAATAAAATTTATTTCTAATTTAGAACAATAAATTTTTATTTTTTGGTAGTTAATTAAATTAATTAAACTTTCAGGCAATAGTCCAAAGCGGTCAATCAATTCATCTTTATACACAGATAATTCTTTTAAATTAAAAATTGAAGACAAGTAATCATATATTTCAAGTCTAGACTCGATATCAGGAATATACTCAAAAGGTATTCCAATATCTTCCAATAAATCTAAATTAATTAAAGAATACTTAAATTTCAAATCATTATAATTAATTTTGTTTTGCTTCTTTGAGACTGCTGTTTCTAAGAATTTTAAAAATAGTCCGAGTCCAATTGCATTAATATTTCCGCTCTGTTCTTTGCCTAAAACATTTCCTACTCCTCTAATTTCCATATCTCTTAAAGCGATTTCTTTACCGGCTCCTAAATATTGAAATCGTGTCATTGCTTCAAGTCTTTTTTCGGTCTCGGAGTTAAGTTTTGCTTTCTTGGGAACGACAAAATATGCATAAGCTTGGTTGCTTGACCTTCCAACCCTGCCTCTAAGTTGATAAAGTTGCGCTAATCCCAATTGGTGAGGGTTGATTATCACTATTGTGTTAGAGTCTGGTAAATCGAGTCCTGACTCAATAATTGTTGTACAAATTAGAACATCAATATTTTTTTCTGAAAAATTATTCATAACGTCTGATAATTTTCTAGGATCCATCCTTCCATGTGCATAATCAACTTTGACTTCTGGGACAATTTCTTTAATTTTCTCAGAAATTTTTTCTATTTTATTAATTCGATTATAGACAATAAACATCTGTCCATTTCTATCTTTTTCTCTTAGTATTATCTCTCTTAATAATTTGTCATTTTCTTCAACAACATATGTTCTTACAGACCTTCTATCTAAAGGAGCTGTCTCAATCATGCTAAGGTCCCTTACTCCAGACAAAGCCAAATTCATTGTTCTAGGTATTGGAGTTGCACTCAAAGAAAGTATATCTAAGTTAAGTCTCATGCTTTTTAAAAACTCTTTCTGTCTAACTCCAAATTTATGCTCCTCATCTACTATGAATAATCCTAAATCCTTAAAATCTATAGTATTTTGGAGTAATTTATGTGTACCAATACATATATCAACCTGGCCCGTCCTTAATTGTTTTTTTATTTCATTTGATTCCTTAATTGTTTTTAGCCTGCTGAGACATTTGATATTTACTGGAAACTGATTAAGCCTTGATTTAAAAGTGTCGTAATGTTGATCAGCTAATACTGTAGTAGGAACCAATATTGCGACTTGTTTTCCACTCTGCACAGCCTTAAAGCTTGCTCTAACTGCTAGTTCAGTTTTCCCAAATCCAACATCTCCGCAAAGCAACCTATCCATAGGGATTATACTTTCCATATCTTTATATATCTCATTTATAGATCTTTGCTGATCTTCAGTAAGAGCAAATGGAAAACTAGATTCAAGCGTTAACATCCAGTCGTCATTTTTGTTAAAAGAAAAACCTTTAACTTTTTTTCTACTGGAATGTATATACAAAAGTTCAGATGCTAATATTTCAGTAGATTTTTTTACCCTATCTTTCTGCCTTTCCCATTCTTTTCCATGAAGTCGATGTAGATTAGGGGCATTTTCCTTACCTCCTCTGTACAACTCAATTCTGGATATTTGGTCCGCCGGAACAAAAAGTTTATCGTCTTCTGCAAAATGCAATTCTAGATATTCCCTATCACCATGACCTTCTAATTTTGTAACTCCAATAAATTTTGATATTCCATGATCTTCATGGACAACTAAGGTACCTTTTTCGAATAATTTTGATTTACGACTTCTACTTAGTGATTTATCTAAGTTTCTGATTTTATTTTTAATACCGAATAATTCATGATCTCCAAGAAATATAATTCCAGTTCGATTATCAATCTTGATTCCAAAAGAATTATTAATGGACTTCTTTGCAAAGAAAATCTTATTATCGAAATCCTTATTATTAACGGAATATTCATTTATCTTTTCTTTGAGCCTTGCTATGTTATTAGAGGCAACCATAACTAGAGAATCTTTACTATATTGAATTATCCGATCGACAGCTTTTCCTATAGGATCTAATGAACTTAAATTACGACCTTTCAAATCTATTTTTTCAACTCTAATAAAATTCTCTTCAACTTTATTGGAGATCATAAGATTTTTTATATTTATGGTCTTATTAAATTTTAATAATCTTTCTGTTATATCCTTTTGTTTATAGGTAAACCTGTCATTTTTATTAAGAGAAAATCTCTTTTCGTATTCACTAATAGAAGTTTCTATTAATTGTTGTTCATTAATAACTAATATGGAATTTTTACTAAAAATATCTAGTAAGCATCCGTCTTCTGCGATTTTTTTTGATTTTTTTTCTGATAAAGATAACTGGCTTGAAACTCTAATCGACGCATTTTCAACATGTTTTATTGTCTTCTGCGATTCTTGGTCAAAACTTCTAATACTTTCAATTTCATCTCCAATAAAATCAATTCTTAGAGGGCTCATATTGCCTACTGGAAAAACATCGACAAGGTTGCCTCTAACGCAAAACTCCCCTAATTGTTCAACGACATGAGTTCTCTCATATCCTAAAAATGAAAGTTTAGTGACTATTTCACTAATTTTTATTTTTTGCCCAATAAATGAATTGAATGTTCCTTCGTTACCTAAAAATTCTAAATTAGGAGTCTTTTGGGATAGAGAAAGCCCTGAAGTTATAGCTAAAAAATTTTTATTTCCTAAATCTAACATTTTTGATATAGCCCCATTCCGTTCAATATTAGAGAAAGAGTCAAATTCTAAGCCACTCATTGGATGAGTATCAATTTCAGGAACATGAATGACATCTATATAATCTTGTAAAAATTCAGCACAATCTTCGTATAATGATCTAGACAGTTCTGGCGTATCAACAATTAAAATAATACTTTCATCTCTGACTCTTGAAATTATTGAAGTTAAAAAAGCTAAACTTTCTCTTGAAGAATATATTTCTAAAAAACCTTTATCCAAATTTGAAATCTTTTTTATCAAACTTTCTTTTTTTTGAAATAAAAGATTTGAAAAAATTGATTCAAATTGATTATTCTTTTTAATTCCAGATTGTACTCTCAAATTTTGGCCTTATGTTTGGATATAAATTAACTTAAAACTATACTCTAAATTATAATGAAAAAAAATTGGAATACACTATGAAAAGAATTGTCATAAAAATTGGCTCGCAAATAATTCTAAATGACGCTCAAGATAATAACTATAATCATTTAGACGAATTATTAAGTGAAATTGTTAATTTAAGATCAAAAGGTTTTGAATTTACTATAGTCACATCTGGTGCAGTCGCTCTAGCAAAACATCATCTATTAATAAAAGGTTTGGAAAATTCTAACCAAACTTCATCAAAACAAGCTATGGCTTCAATAGGTCAGACATTTTTAATGGAGAAATATAGTAAATTTTTTGAATCTCATAGTATTTATTGTGCGCAGGTTTTAGCAGGTCGTGATAATTTCAACTCTAGGATTGCATATTTAAACATAAAAAATACTCTAGAAAAACTTTATGAATTAAATGTAATACCAATAATCAACGAAAATGATGTTGTTTCTACTAAAGAAATTGAGGGGCGATTTTATGGAGATAATGACAGGCTGTCATCTGTGGTTGCAAACGTAATTGATGCAGATTTACTCATTTTATTTGGAAGGATGGATGGGTTATATACAGAAAATCCTGATATCAATGACAAAGGAGAATTAATTGAAAAAGTTAATGTGATTGATGAAACTATTATGTCTTATGCCCAAGACTCAAAAGATAAGATCGGCTCAGGAGGAATGAAAAGCAAATTAGAAGCAGCAAAAATATGTATGGGGTCTGGAATTAAGTGCGTAATAACAAGTCCTAAAAAAAATGCAATAAATCAAATTATTGAAGGAAATAATATAGGAACCCAATTTATACCCAATACTTCCAATGTAGAAAGTAAGAAGAGATGGCTATTTACAGGTGTATCTGAAAATAAAGGAATGGTCATAATAGATGACGGCGCAAAAAAAGCACTATTAAACAAAGGTGCAAGTTTGTTGCCTGTTGGAATATTATCAATTGAAGGAAAATTTAATAGAGGTGATATTTTATTAATTAAAGATACAAAAAATAATGAAATAGCATATGGAATAACAAATTATGGAGCGGAAGATTCTTTAAAGTTAAAAGGTAAAGATTCAAATGAAATAGATGAAATTATTGAAATTAATTATGGCACTGAAATGATACATAGAGATAACCTAGTATTATTAGAATCAACTAGTGAAAATAAGTTATGAATTTAACATCAATTTGTAAATCTGCAAGAAAATGCACAATCGAAATGGGTTTGCTATCTAACTTAAAGCGAAACAAGATACTAAAAGAAATATCTGAAAACTTAAAAAAGCAAGAAAGTTTAATTCTAAAAGCAAATGCTAAAGATCTATCCAATAATAGGAAATTACCCATTGAACAAAAGGAAAGATTAGTTCTAAATTCTCAAAAACTAAAGAGTATTATTAATTCTATAAACAATATTAGGAAATTAAACGATCCTTTATTAAGCAACGAAAAATATACCAGGAATGATGGCTTAGTAATTAAGAAGCAACCTGTCCCAATTGGTGTTATTGCAGCAATATATGAAAGTAGGCCAAATGTGACTATAGACATTGCCTGTTTGTCTATAAAATCTGGTAATGTCACCATTCTGAGGGGAGGAAAAGAATCCCTACAAACAAATTTATTACTTACAAAAATAATAAGGGGCGCTCTTAAAAATAATGATATTAATCCTAATGCTGTTCAATATTTAAAAGATCCAAATAGAAAATATATTAGCGAGATGTTAAGCATGGATGAGTATATAGATTTGGTTATACCAAGAGGTGGCAAAGAGCTTGTAAATAATGTCTCGAAAAATGCAAAAATGCGAGCTATTTTTGGTGGAATAGGAGTAAGCCATTTGTTTGTGGATGAGAAAATTGATGAAAAATCGCTCCTGCCAATTTTAGAAAATGCAAAAACCCAAGCCCCAAGTGTTTGCAATGCACTGGATACAATCTTGCTTCACGAAAAACAACAAAATAAATTACTTCCAAAAATAATTAATCACTTTATTGGACTAGGGATTGAAATGAGAATTCAACCAAAATTATTTCAAAACGCAAAAAAAATAAATTCTTCGAGATTAATAAAAAAGGCAGCAGATAATGACTGGGGACAAGAGTATCTAAATTTAATAGTTTCACTAAAGACAGTGTCTTCTATTGAAGAGGCTATAAAACATATTGATAAACATAGTTATGGTCATACGGATGGGATAATTTCAGACATTGCAAAAAATCAAAAAATATTTACTGAAAAAGTAAATTCTTCAGCTGTAACCGTAAATGCATCGACCAGATTTAATGATGGTGGAGAATTAGGACTTGGGGCTGAAATTGCAATAAGCACCACTAAAGTTTCCCCTAGAGGACCTTTAGGGCTAAGTGAAATTACATCATATAAATGGATAATTAAAGGGAAAGGTCACATTAGATCCTAGTAATCTAGAAATAACTTACCCCATTTTGATTTTAATGCTTTTTTAATTCTACTTTTACCTATAAATTTAAGCCAATACTTATTGTGATATAGGTCAGAAGCAAAAAATGCCCATGGAGCAATTTTACTTCTAAGAAGAATCTTCTCTAAAGGTTTTAATGGTCCCCAATAAATAAATTTTTGACCTTTACTGGCAAAAGTATTTTCAGTTGATGAATATTTCCAATCAATAGATGATATATCTTCTCCGACCACATTAATTTCTGAAGGTTTTGCGACTCCAAGTGACATTTCATGACAGATTTTTAATTTATCAATTTTCATTGGATCAAAACCCATCATTTTGGCCACAACTGCATCAACAGCGACTTGATCATAACCTCCCACAATAATATCTTTCTCTTTAATTCTCATTGCTCTAGGCCCTGGCCCATCTCCTGAGAATGCACCATCAGAAACAGCAAAAATATTTTCATGTATATCGTGCTGGATTTGTAACAAATCAACCAAAGTCTCATGAATTTGCGAGTGAGTCCAATGCCTATTTTGATTAAGCAATCCTCCGAAAGCATTTTTTAAGGCTCCTGTCATAGTTGTAAAAACATGTGTTTTCATTGTTGGCATATGAATAATATTGCTACCAAAAAAAGTTTTTGGAATCATGATGCCTTCTTTGAAAATCTTATCTAATACTAATAATTTACTTTTTGGTTTATAAGCGACTGCCTCAGATTCTGAAGAATCAACAAGAATATAAGGAATATTATATTTATCTTCTACATTTTTATGTTTGTTTTCAATTCTTCCTCTTTCAGGATCTACAACAACTGTCCCATTATGTGCTGCAATAATATTTGAAAAATTGTTATTTAATAGTTCTTTAATTACACCTTCAAGTTGCCATGGTGCTGTTGAACATCCAGGGAAATATCTATCCCACGAAATATTTACTTTTAGGAAAGTATTTATAGATTTATCAAAATTTTCAGTGACTTTCGCCTTTTGTAATAACCATGAATAATCTTCTAAAATTGTTTCTGGTGATACTTTCTTTACGAAAACAGTTCCTCGATTTAAATTCTTCATATCCTGTAAACTAACTTAAACTTTTAAAATATTATGATTGATTCTCATACACATATATTACCAAATAGGCCTAATAAACTTATAGAAGAGTTTGGCAAAGAAAAAGTTCTTTCAGAAATGTTTAGTGATGAGCAAAAAATTACAACACCAAAAGAACTAATTAAAAACATGAACTCAAACAATATAGAAAAATCAATTATTTTGGGCTATGGATGGACAAATTTCAATCTTCTGCAGGCATCAAATCAATTCAATTTAGATACTTTTAAAGAAAATCCAGATAAGTTGATTCCTTTTTTTTCAATAAACCCTATGTTTGAAGAAAATTTAGAAGAAATGGAAAAGTGCATAAAACTCGGGGCAAAGGGCGTGGGTGAGATACATGCATCAATACAAGGACTTGCTCTAGATGATAAAAATCTCTGGAATGATGCCTTGAAATTATTACAAGAAAACTCGCTCCCAATAATCATGCATGCTTCTGAGCCAGTAGGCCATTTGTATCCTGGCAAAGGTAGTTCTTATACTCAAAATATATACAAATTTATTAAATTATTCCCGGAAAATAAAATAATTCTTGCTCACTGGGGGGGAGGTTTATTATTTTATGAATTAATGAATGAGGTTAAAGATGTATCGAAAAATGTATATTACGATACTGCTGCATCATCATTTTTATACAATCCAAAAATATTTGAGATAGCGATCGAAATTGTTGGTTCTGAAAAAATAATTTTTGGAAGTGATTTTCCGATTTTATCTCCAGAAAGAATATTAAATGAAATGAAGAATTTAAAAGAAAAAGACCTAATAAATATAACTGAAAAAAATATAAAAAATATACTAAATTTAAATTAATTATGCCAAAGGATGAATTTGTCTTATTGACTGGATCAGCAAGTAAACTTGGAAAACATATTGCTGAATTGCTGGCAGAGAAAAAATACAATATATTACTTCATTATTTCAAATCAAAAAAAGAAACTGATTTGCTTTCAAAAAAACTGAATAATAAATTTAAAAATCAAAAATTTTTTCCTGTTTACATTGATCTTTCAAAAGTAAATTCAAAAAATAAATTTAAAAATCTAATACCAAAAAAAACTAACTTGATTGGCGTAATAAATAATGCATCTTTATATTTTGAGGACACAATAGAAAATTTTAAATTCGAAGATTACCAAAAAAATATGAATATACATTATCGAAACCCTTTAACATTAACTTCCATAATTTTTGAAAATTATAAAAATACAAAATTAAATTATTTCGTTATAAATGTGACTGATAATGACTTAGATAACGAAGATTATTATTCCTATTCAAAAACTAAATCCATGCTTTCTGAGCATTGCTCTGAAGTTTCTGAAATTGATATAGATAGAATCAAGATACTAGAATTCAAACCAAAAAAAATACTTCCATCCAAAGACTCTTCAAAAAACATTGCTTTGTTCAAGCAAGAATTCGTTAAATTGTTAAAATGAATCCATGGATATACTAGGAGAATCTAAAGTAAATGATAATTCATGGGATTTTTTAACTCATGCAGAGGGCCCAAAAGGGAAAATAGAATTCACTCATGATCAACTAATTTCTGAGCCTAGTGGAAATCTTTTTGCACAAAGCCAAAACACTGGGATGGGGTGGGACCCAAAAAAATTATGGGGAACCCAATTTATGATTTTAAGCACATTAGGGGGCATGAGAGGAGACGATGGAGAGCCTATTGCTTTAGGTCACCATACTGGCCACTTTGAACTTGGAATGCTTATAGAAACTGTTGCTAACCAAATTAAAGAAGACGATGGTATTCCTTATAGCGCATATTGCTCTGACCCATGCGATGGTAGAAGCCAAGGAACTTCAGGCATGATGGACAGCCTCCCATATAGAAATGATGCTGCAATTGTTATGAGAAGGCTTAGCCGATCAATTCCTACTACAAAAGGCGTAATGGGAATTGCTACTTGTGACAAGGGGCTTCCTGCGATGATGATGGCTCTGGCTGGAACACCTGAAAAGCCAACAATAATTGTTCCGGGAGGAGTTACTTTAGCGGTAGAAGAAGGAGAAGACACTGCAATGATTCAGTCTATTGGTGCGCGGTATGCTCAAGATGAAGTGACTCTTGAATATGCCCAAGATATGGGGTGCAAAACTTGTGCCTCTCCAGGGGGCGGATGTCAATTCTTAGGAACAGCAGGGACAAGCCAAGTAATTGCAGAGTCGTTAGGTATGACACTTCCTCATGCTGCGCTCACCCCATCAGGAACAAATATTTGGCTCGATACTGGAAGGAGATCTGCCCTTGCATTAAAAAATTTAGTAGATAACAAAATTAATACAAAAGCTATTTTAACCGACCAAGCATTCGAAAATGCAATGATAGTTCATGCAGCTTGCGGAGGTTCTACAAATCTTATTTTACATTTACCAGCCATAGCTCATGCTGTTAAAAGAAAAATGATGAAAGTAGATGACTGGACCCGAATAAACAAACTAACGCCAAGACTTGTTGATGTACTTCCAAATGGACCAAAAGGATTTCCAACATCAGTTTTTTTCTCGTCAGGAGGCGTTCCTGAAGTTATGCTCAAACTAAGAGATGAGGGGTTGCTCAATTTAGATGTTATGACAGCATCCGGTAAAACCTTAGAAGAAAACTTAAATTGGTGGGAACAATCTGAAAAAAGACATTTTGTAAGAGACCAGTTAGTAAAATCAAGAGGAATTGACCCGGAAGACGTTGTTCATAGTTTAAAAAATTCAAAAAAGAAAAATATGACTTCGACTGTGACATTTCCAAAAGGAAATATTGCACCAGAAGGGTCAGTTGTTAAAAGCACAGCTATAGATAAAACAGTAATCGACGAAGATGGAGTATACAGAAAAATTGGCCCAGCGAGGATATTTATTTCAGAGGCTGATGCAATAAAAGCAGTTAAAGACAAGGGGCCAAATAAAATAAAAGCAGGTGACATTATGGT
>PBLC01000016.1 GCA_002721675.1 Chloroflexota bacterium
GGAAGAGCAGATGAGGATGGAGAAGGAAGAGCAGATGAGGATGGAGAAGGAAGAGCAGATGAGGATGGAGAAGGAAGAGCATGAACACGAAAGATCTAAATTTTCACATTACGTAGAAGAATTTGGAACTAAAGGAATAATTGATTTAGATAATCTAGGTAACAATGATTTAAGTTGGCCTAGAGAAGTTGAGGCTATGAATGGAAAAATTATAATAGAAGATAAACCAGAAAGGATTCTCACTATTTCTGTAGGACATGATGAAATGCTTTTTGGTTTTGCTGATATTGATACTATCGTTGCAGTGTCATCGTTTTCTCAAAATGAAAATGGGAATATTTATGACCTAACAAAGAATTTGCCTACAATTTCATCTGAAGTAGAGACTATAATTGCTCAAGAACCTGATTTAGTTTTTGCTGATCCATATGCAAATCCTAGTTTATTAGAATCATTGAAAGATGTAGGTATTTCTGTTGTTCAGACTCAATTAAATAATGATTATACTGGAAGAATTAACGACATATTGTTTACATCCTATGTTATAGGTCAGACAGAAAATGTTTTTGAGTTAATTAATGTTATAGAAGAGAAAATTTCTGTTATTGATGAATTCAAGAAAAAATTTGATTACATGCCTAAGGTATTATCTGTTACTTATTATGATGCCTATTGGGCAGCAGGCGAAGGTTCTACAGAGGGCAGTATTATTGAGCTTGCTGGCGGAATAAATATTGCTGGAGAGAATGGCGTAGTATCAAATAACATGATTACTAAGGAAGCTTTAATTGATATGAACCCAGAATATATTATTATCCCTCAATCGGTAGCATGGGGTGGTCAAGATTTCTATGACTCATTGTTTGCTGACGAATCTTTTTCATCTATTGATGCAATTATAAATAAGAATGTTTTTATGGTTGATACAAATTACTTCACAACACTTTCGCATTGGAATATTGTTGGTGTAGAAAAATTGATGCAAATACTCTGGGATGAAGAATGGGCTAAAATTGTTAATGTTTTACCAGAATTTTATGCTTGCATGAACTGTGATATTTATAATTAGTTAATTTTGAGTATTGAAATTAAAAGATTAAGTTATTTGCCTGAGAACTTTTATGTAATTAATAATGTTTCATTGGTTATTAATGAAGGGATTAGTACCTTTCTTGGTCAAAACGGATCAGGCAAGACAACTTTAATGAAATTGATCTCAAAATTAATCGATCCTACTAATGGTGAAGTTTTAATTAATCATATAAATGTTAAAGATATAAAAAAATATGACTTATCAAAAATAATAACTTATATCTCACAAGATAGAGAGAATATCCAAGGCTTTACTGTATTTGAATATGCAGAAATGGGGAGATTTCCATACCAAAACTTTTATGGAAAATATGATAATAAAAGTCTTGAAATAATAGAAAATTCTCTAAGTTTAGTTAACTTATATGAAAAAAGAGATGATCTTGTTAATAATTTATCTGGAGGTGAAATGCAGATTCTTAGGATTGCAAGAGCCCTAATTCAAGATACTGAGATTATATTATTTGATGAGCCCACATCCAACTTAGATATCAAAAACACAAAGAGAGTTAAAGATTTAATATTTAAACTAAAGGATTTAGGCAAACAGATACTAATTTCAACTCATGATATAAATTATGCTGAATCAATTTCTGATTTCATTTTTATGATTAAAGCAGGAAAATTAATTTATTCAGGAAAAAAAGAAAAAGTTTTAAATAAAGAAAATATTATAGATTGTTATGATTTGGAAACTTACGAAGGTAATGAAATTAAACTTTTTTAACCGCTTTATCATTTTTTGCTAATAATTCTAAGAGTTCGTATGTATATATTCCTGTCGTAGAGCATGGGTCAGCATTTGACCAAAGAAATTGATATGCATAATTACCAATTATTAAATAATCAACTATAAATATATCCTCAGGTATTGAATTTACATTTAGTAATTTTCTACCTGTCATTTCTTCTACGCAATTTGCACAAGGGCACTGTAATCTAAGATATTTATATGGGAATAAATATTTAATATTTTCAAACTCAAGCAAAAGACCATTATCTTCAAGTTGAATTAATGTTGGAATGTTCATATTCTTATTTTAACTTATAAATTATTATTAATTAAATTAACTGAAGGGAATGTTATGACCAACAAATATACAGTAGCCGTTGTTGGCGCCGGATCTATATCCCAAGCACACATGAATGGCTACAACATTAATGACAAAAATATTTCAGTAGAGGCTGTAGTTGATCCAGTAGAAAATGCTAGAAAAATTTTTATGGATCAATATGATGTTAAAAAATCTTATTCATCTATGAAAGAATTGTTTCAAGACTTTACGCCCGATATTGTAAGTATATGCACTTGGCATGCTCTACATCATGAACAAACTGTAGAGGCTGCTAAAGCAGGTGTAAAAGCAATAATATGTGAAAAACCTATGGCTATAGGTTCTGGACCAGCGCAATCTATGCTCGATGCATGCCAGGAGAATAATGTAAAGCTTGTTATTTCTCACCAAAGAAGATTTACACCTGGCTGGGAGAAAGCAAAAGAAATAGTCGAAAACGGATTAATTGGTAATCCATTGTTTGTTGAATTAAAAGCATTAGAAGGCTTACTTAATTGGGCAACTCATAATATTGATGGGTCGCGGTATATTATTGGTGATCCTGATACAGAATGGGTTTTTGGTTCAGTAGAAAGAACTACTAATAAATTTGAACGAGATACAAGAATTGAGGACTCTTGCATGGGTCTTATTCAATATAAAAATGGTATCCAATCTTTTGTTCAATCAGATTTGGCTCAATATGATTATGAATCTCAATGGAAAACTAACCATCCAATATTCATAAGAGGTGAAATTGGAGCCCTAGATATTACTGAATATGAAGTTAAGTTTTTAGGCGGTAATAATCGTGGGTGGGAAACAATTCCTGCTGATATCCCTAAAGAAAAAATTGATCCTATTGGAGGAGATACAAATGGAAAATTAGTCAAAGAACTAGTTGATTGGCTTAATGGTGGTGATGATCATAGATGTTCTGGAGATAAAGCAAAACAGACTTTAGACATAATGATGTCTATTTACCAATCAGCAAGAATTAATGAGAAAGTTTTTTTTCCAGTTAGTGAGGATTCTTACCCTCTAGACCTAATGTTTGATGAAGGAAAGATACCCCTTAATAAACCTGAAAGATACGATATTAGAGGCTTTCTTGATCGATCAGATATCGATGAAGATGATTATAATAGATTAAAAAAACAAGGTATCCCTCATCATCAGATAATGCAAAAGGTTAAAAGGGTATAATTTATCTATACTCTGAAATTGCATTCCACATATCTGGGTTATCCCCAATATGATTTTTTATAGGTTCTGTGATTTCATTATATAAATTTGAAATTTCATCAGAAATTTCTTTTTCAAAGGAAGATTTATTTAATATTACTTCCTTCTTATTTCTTGCGCCTACTAACATTGAAATTACACCTTTCTGTTTTTTTAACCAGCATAAAGACATTACAGCAGGGTCTATTTCGTAGGTATTTGATAAATTAATTAATTTATCAATACAATCAAATAGTAAACTTTCGCAGCCAGAATCCTTATGTCTGCAAAGCTTGGATGTATCTTTTGAAAAAAGCCTACTTCTAGAAACACCATCTGGAACATCTTCTACTTTTCTATACCTCCCTGTTAGCAATCCTTGTGCTAATGGGCTATAACATATTATGCCGCTTCCTTTTAAAACACATAAAGGTTTAATTTCAAACTCAATTGCCCTCCAAAAACCATTATACGGCAATTGATTTGTTACTACTTCTGTTAGTTCTGATATTTCTGTAAAGTCCTTTTTACCAAAGTTACTCACCCCAATAGTCAATATTTTTCCTTCTTCTTTTAATTTTTTTAATTCATTTACAGAATCATTAATTGGTAAATCATGATTAGGCCAGTGAATTTGATAGAGATCTATATAATCTGTTTTAAGTCTTTTAAGGCTGTCCTCGCACGCTTTTCTGATATTTTTAGGAGATAAATCACTTGGGGGTACTTTAGTTCCAATTATATTTGATTGCCTTTTATTTAGAAGGGCTGTGCCTAATACTTCTTCTGATCTTCCTTCACCATATCCTGGCGCAGTATCAAAGAAATTTATTCCATTTTCAATAGACTCATTAACTGCATCTATTGAATCAGAATCATCTTGTTTTCCCCATAATTCTCCGCCAGCAAAAGGCCAGCAGCCTAAAGCAAATTGAGAAATATTAATTTTACTTTGACCTAATTCTGTATATTTCAAAACTTATATCCTTTTTATTTACTTTAAAACAACTATAATTAAATTTCTAATAATTTATACATATGAAATTTTATGCACAAGCATTAGATCTAAAAGATGATAAGGATCTAATAGCAGAATATGAAAATTATCATAAAAACGTCTGGCCTGAGACTCTTGAAGGTCTTAAAAATGTTGGCGTATTAAGAATGCGTATCTGGAGAGTTAATAATAGGTTATTTATGCTTATGGAGACATCAGATAAATTTAATATTAAAAAATTTCAAGAATATGCAGATCAAAATCCTAGAGCCAGAGAGTGGAATGATTTAATGATGAATTTTCAACAGCAAATTCCTTCTCCTACTGGAGAATGGTGGAGCCCTATGTCTTTAGCATTTGATTCAGAATGGTTCGACTAAAAAAGACTTCTGCCCTGCCCTGCATCAATATTTATGCATGCCCCAGTGATTGTAAATGCCTGCGAAGAAGACAGGAATGCAACCATTGCACCAACTGGTTCTGGCGAACCAAAATCTCCCATTGGAAGATTCTCGTTAATAAAATCTTCAACCTCTTCTTTTGAAGAGTTGTTTACAAATTTTTCCCATGATCCACCATCATGTTTAATTGATCCAGGGGCAATTGAATTTACAGTAATACCCAATTTTGCGGTTTCTATAGCCATGTGCTTAGTAGCAGCAATTAGACTTGCCTTAGAAGACATATAACTAGAACTTTTGCCACCATATTCTCTTCCAAATATAGATGCGATATTTATTATCCTTCCCCATCTATTAGTTATCATTCCTTCAGACACTATTTTCATTAGTTTCAGAGAAGCCCAAAAATTTATATTAAAAACTCTTTCATAATTTTCTAGTTCATCTTTTAGTAATGAATCTGAACCAAGTGACCCACCTACATTATTAACTAGGATATCAATGCTACCTATATTTTCTTCGACTTTTCCTACTAAATCTTTTAATGAATCAAGATTATTTTTTATTTCATGCTTTATACCAAAGAATTTAATATCTTTTCCTTTTAGAAAATTATTTGTTTCTTTAATTCCATCAACTGACCTAGAACAATATGCAATATTGACTCCTTCGCTTGACAGTGATTTTAAAGATGCTAATCCAAGTCCTCTTGTACCACCGGTTATTAAAGCATTTTTTCCTTTTATTCCTAAATCCATAATTCAACAACTCCTTTAATCAATCCAGATATAAATAATTGAAATATCATTGTACTTGGAATGTATGTAAATATAACTATCAAAAATGATTTTAAGTATCTTAGTTGTAAAGAATCTTTAATTTCTAAATTGTACCCATATAAAACAAAAATGGCTTTAATTATTAATGTATATAGCCATAGTGTACAAATAAATATAATGATATCCGATAAAGTTTTTATTTCTCTTATTACTGGCAGAACTGAAATCATTCCAATTAACACTGGAATTTGAATTAATGCTAATAAATTCAAATGTTTTTTGAATGTTAGGATATTTTTTTTATCTATTTTTGGTTTATTCTGACTCGTTATCCCTGCTCTTATTGAACTAGCAAAAAAGGTAATACCTAAAAAATATAATCCAGCAATAATAAATAGGTTTTGGCTAAGTAAACCAATAAATTTTATTATAAATTCTGATATGACGAAATCTAAATTTGAATCATATTCCAAAAATGGATAAATGGATCCACAAATACAGGAAACTATCAAAATTAATAATGAAATGATTATATTTTTTTCCGAATGAAATAATCTTTCAAATGGAGCTCTTTTAATTGAGAGATTAAAAATAACCCCGTTAATCCATGAAAACATTAAATATGATTATCTATTTTCGATTCAATAACATTCTGTCCCACTGCACCAACTATTTGATCTACAGGAGCACCATTTTTAAAAATTAGCAATGTAGGTATGGATCTTATGCCATATGTAGATGATACATTAGGATTTGAGTCAACATCTAATTTTCCAACCTTTAATTTGCCTGCATATTCAGTGCTTATATTTTCAACTGAAGGTGCAATCATTTTACATGGTCCGCACCATTCTGCCCAAAAATCAACTAATACAGTCTCACTAGATTTTATTACTTCTTCGTCAAAATTATTATCATTTAACTCTATTACATTGCTCATTATCTCTATTATCCTTTTTTTATATTATCTATTATTTTGTAATTTAATTTTGGTATGCGCATTGACCAGTCTTTATCATTAGAATTTTGCATTTCGATTGCCATTTCACCAAAAAGATTAGTTATGGAAATTGAATTTCTTAAATTATCTAAAATTGTAACTTCACCTTTAATTTCTCGGCGATCTGACTCAGAAATTAATGTTACCAATGCCCCCTCTTTAATTCCAAACTTTTCTAGAATATCATCACTCATTTCTATCTTAGTATTGATGTTAACTTCATTCATTCCCTCATTATTTATAACCTCTATGTTCTCAGAATCTTTTATTAATACCCTACCTTCATATAGTCGAATGTCGCTGATTGATTCATCAGATGAATAGTCCTGATTTATAAATGCTGGATCAATATCATTATTTATAATCAATGATTCTTTCTTTAAATTATCGTAATCAATTAAACTAAAACCCTTTATATTTTTTGCTAATGATCCAAATACTTCTTTTTTACTTTTGAAATTTATTTCATCGATTTTTAATTCCCTAGAAAGATCATTAATAATTTGCCAAACTTCTTTCGTGTCACCTTTAGGGGCAATAGATGAATCTGTATATTGAATTCTATTTTCTATATTAATGTATGTTCCAGATCTAGTAGAAAAATCAGTAACAGGAAATATAAGATCAAAGTCTTTATCTTTGTATTTGTTTTTATTTGTAAAAAGAACTTTTATCTTTGCATTATTAATAGCATCATTATCTTCTATCATATTAGGATTCGCGCCATCTTCAAAAATTAAGCAAAATTCAGGGTTATTATTTTCTATTTTATTTTTACTTAACCTATCAATTCCATCTAAATTTTTATCAAACCCCATATACATAGCACCTATTTGATTCGCCCCATTAATAAGTGGTATTAAAGAACTTTTTTCACTATTTGTATTTCCTGTAAGATGATATAAATTTAACAAACTAGATAGGTATTTATTTTTTTCAATTTTGCTATCCAATAAATCTGTGCCAAATATGAACGATGTGTCTCCACTAATCAATATATTTGCTAAATCTTTTATTTCTTGTTCTTCAACACCAATTTCTTTTGCAATTTTTAATGCATCATAAGAAGAAAATTCTGCAATTGATAAGTCCAAATTAGGATAATTAACAGTTTCTGGAGCTTCTTTTGCTTGATCTATTATGATTTTGGATATCGCGTTAATTAATTTAAAAATATCTTCTGGCTGAATCCTTATCCAGTTGCTAGAATACCTCGTCATTTCTGTCTCTCTTGGATCTATTACTATTAGTTTTTTGCCAGATCTTGCAGCTTGTTTTGCATACATTGCAACAATATTTTGCATTTCTGAAGGATTTCCTAAGGTCAATAAAATATTGTCCGTATTTTTTAATATTGGTAAATTCCCTTTTCCTGTTGAATTACCTGTTGCTGAAATGAGTGACTCAAAAATTTCTCTATCATTATCTGCTAATAAACTTAAATTTTCTATACCTAGATTATCTTTGAATAAGACTTTTGATAAATATAAATCTTCATTTGTGCTTCTAGGACTTCCAAATATCTCAATTGATTTTCTGTCAAACTTCTTAATTAAAGATGACAACTCTTTTAATCCCTCTTCATAAGATATTTTTTCATTATTTTTATACACAGAGTTTAATTTTTTTTCATTTACATAATCATATGCAAACTTACCTCTCATGCATGTTTGCCCTTGATTTGCTTCACCTGCTAAATCTCCAATTAATCTTATTACTTTATTAAATTTATTAGATTCAGAGATTAATTGGCATCCTACTGGGCAATTTGAACAAACTGTCGTTGCCTTCTTTTCCATTTTTTCCCACTTATAATCTCTTTCAACCAGTGCCCCAGTTGGGCACATATCAATACAAGCACCACAAAATTCACATCCAGATTCTAGAAGTGAATTACCAGATGCAGTCCCAACTATTGCGATCCCAGATCTTTGTTTTAAGGTTAATGCATTATCAACCCTTACTTCATCGCAAACCCTTACACACCTTACGCACACGATGCACAAGTTATAGTCCCTGTCATAAAAAGGATCATCAGAATGAATAGGAAGATTTCTTCTGTTATATGTTAATGGAGTCCTCATATCTAATTCCGTACTCCTAATAGTGTCTTTTAGTTCGCATCTTTCATTTTTTGGGCATGTTGTGCATCTGTCAGTAACAGATACATGTCTTTGGCAAACATCTTGAGGTCCGCACAATTCTATTCTGTGGCATGTTAAACAGCCATGAGGATGTTCGGTAATAAGAAGGTCCATTATGCCTTGTCTTAAGTCCTTTATATCATCTTGTGTTGATGTAACAATCATTCCATCCGTAACTGGAGTAGTACATGAAGCTTGGATTGATTTCCTTCCATTAACCTCCGTTTCTACTACACACATTCTGCATGCTCCATAAGGATCTAGGCCAGGGTGATAACAAAGGTATGGTATATAAACACCATGATCCATTGCGGCCTGTATGATAGTTTGGCCAGGCTTAGCATTTATATATGTACCATTCAAATTTAATGTGGTCAGTTTATTTTTATCTGTTGTAGTCATTAGGGTCTTGTCCTTGTTGGTAAAATCATTTCTTCAATATCTGAATCTACTGGATGATTAGCAGACAAAGCAAGATCGAATTCTTCCTTAAAATATTTAATAGCTGATGCTATGGGGCTATATCCTAATTGCCCGTGGCCACATAAAGATCCTGTCTTCATGCTATTTCCAATTTTCTTTATTACATCCATATCATTTTCATTAGGCTTAGAATTACAAATCCTATTAAGTATATCAAGCATATGGGTATTTCCTAATCTGCAAGGAAAACATTTACCACAACTTTCAAATTGATTGAATGCAACTAATGTTCTAATCAGGTCAACAACATCAGTTGTAGTATCAGCAACAATAATACCGCCAGACCCCAGAATAGCCCCCGCTTTAGACATTTCATCAAAGTCTATTTTTACGTCAAAGTCTTCTTTTCCTAGAACTCCACCCAAAGGTCCTCCGGTTTGCAAAAGCTTTATTTCATTTTCAGTTGAAGATCCTCCTCCAATATTTTTTAATAAATCGTTAATTGTCATTCCCATCTCTATTTCATACATGCCTGGCCTTTTTATATGACCTGAGAGGCAAACGATTGCTGTCCCTGAACTACTTTCTGAACCAACTTTCTTATATTCTTCATTACCTTCTTTTATAATGTAAGGAACATAAGAAAGAGTCTTAACATTATTTATATTGCTTGGTTTTCCCCATAATCCATAAACAGCCGGGAATGGCGGCTTAAATCTTGGCATTGACCTCTTGCCTTCAATAGCTTCCATTAATGCTGTCTCCTCTCCAGCAACATATGAATCACCAGTTAATGAAACTTCAACATCATAATTAAATCCTGTTCCAAGTATATTTTCACCTAATAAATTTAGTTCGTAAGCCTGATCTATAGCCTTTCTTGAATTTTCTATAGGAATTTCATGACCATCTCTTATAAAAATATGCCCATTGCTTGCCCCGGTTGCATATCCTGCTAAAATTAAACCTTCCAAGAGCATATGAGGGTCATTTTCTAATATACCTTTATCGTTAAAAGCGCCAGGATCACCTTCTTCACAATTACATAATATATATTTAACATTGCTATTATTTCCAGCCAAAAAACTCCATTTTATTCCTGTAGAAAATGCTGCTCCACCACGACCTCTTAAACCTGAATCTTTAACTTGATTTAAAGTTTTATCAGGATCAAGTTCATCTAACGCTCTATTCAAAGCTTCATATCCACCATTTGCTACATAATGGTTTATTTTCGTTGGAGATATATTTCCAAAATTCTTTGTAGCTATTTGTTTAGTAAATTTCAGGGGTTCACTTTTATCAAGTTCAATTATTCCCTGAACTGGATTCTTACCTTTTGGTACAATTTGACCAAAAATATATTTTAATAATGGCGTATTATTTTTAATATGCGAATTAAATATTTCTTCTGCAATACTAGGGTTAACATTATTGTAAAATATTCTTATGCCGCTACTGTCCTTTATATCAATCAAAGGCTCCGCATAACTTAATCCCATTGAACCCACTAGTGTTGTGGTTACATTTTTCATAGATAAAGAACGTTTATTAAATATATCAAAAATTTCTTGTGCTCCAGATGCTTGCCCGGAAGCTCCATAACCAACCCTAATCCAAGTGTTATCGTCTGAATTCAGACTGTCCCATTCGTTAATTGCTATATTTCTTATTTCATTAAATTCCATTTTATATATCAGATATTTTTTCTTTAATTTTACCTATAGAGGCATTGCCAAATAATTTATGGTCAATGGCAAATACTGGCCCTTGAGAGCAGGCGCCGAGACAAGTGCTATATCGTAAAGTAATCTTGCCATCCTTAGTCTCTCCTTCCTTCTCTATTCCTAGGAAACTATGAACGTCTTTAAGTATCTTTTGAGATCCCAATATATGGCATGTTGGTCCCCAGCATATATCTAAAGTAATATCTCCTGGAGGTGTAAATCTAAAATTTGTATAAAAAGAGGCAACGCCCCATACGTCATTAATTGTTTTATCAGTATACTTCGCAACAATTTCAACAGCATTTTTAGGAATATAATGAAACTTATTACTTATAGCCAGCAAAGAGGACAGGACAGTTATTTTAGATATTTTTGGCTGATTGTCTATCGCGTCCAAAATCTCATTATCTGTTGGTTCTTTATGATTAGTCATCTTTAAGGTCTTATTAGTTTCATATATTTATTCAGTCTTATTGCTTGCAGCTTTTAGATCTTCTGAAAGATCTCTTTTAATTGTTGGTTTCATTACAATAGTTTCAACAGTTGTTCTATTATCAATAGAAGCCACAGTAAAAATTATCTCTGCTAAATCTTCAGGCTGCATCATTGTTGACCTTGCATTTTTATCTGGAATTAATGCTCTATTTTTTAATATTGGAGTATCTACTTCAGCAGGCATTACCGCAGTTGCTCTTATGCCCATATTAGAAAATTCAGCATTTATATCGCCCATTAAATTGGTTACTGCTGCTTTTGCTGCGCTATAGGCAGATCCACCGAGTAATCCAGGATTTAAAGCCGCCATTGATGAAACTGTAATAATTGTGCCTCTTTTTTTATTAAGCATATCTTTGAGGAATTCTTGGCAAATTCTATAAACAGATTTCAAATTAACATTAAGTACATTGTCCCATTGATCTGTTGGTATATGCGCTATACTTCTAACCTGGCTACTCGCACCAGCATTATTTATCAATATAGATACAGACCCAAAATCAGCCTCTACTTCTTCTCTCAATCTTATTATTTCTGAATCTTTAGATATATCACATTGGAAAAGAGCGATATTTTCCCCATACTTTCCAGCTAAATCTATAGTTTCTGCTAAAGCTTCTTCTCTTCGGCCTACAATTATCGTTTTAAAATTATTAGATGCAAATTTAATTGCAGTAGCTCTACCTATTCCACTTCCACCGCCAGTAATTAAGCATAAGTCTTTAGGGCTCATCAGTTTCTCCTTTTTTTTTCATTATTAAAGATACTATTTCTCCAGCAATTTTTACACTGTAATTTGTTCCTCTATCTTCAGGATAAATTTGTGTTGTATTTCCAATTAATAAGTTTACTATAGGTGACTCTATTTCTGGGATTAAGGACGAATAGTTTTTTGGAATAACTGGCTGAGCAGCACTGACAGAATTATAATAGTATTTTTTTATCCACTTTTTATTAAATTTAGGATTAATTTTAATTAAACTATTTATATAAATATCTAATAATTCATCTTTATTTTTCTGAAAAATTTCGTCTGTGTGCGATAAATAATTTGTTATATATAAAATATGATTACCTCCATATCTATCTTTACTAACTAAATTTGTGTGCTCTATTAATCCTAGGAAAGGTATTTCGTTGTCAATTATATTCATCCAATAATAAGGAGAGAATTGCTTTTTAAGACTCAATATAAATACACTTGCTCCTAAATATTTTGCTGCTGAAAGTTTTTCTGTATATTTTTTCTCAAAATTTATGAGTTTTTTTATTTCATATGATGGAGCTGTGCAAATTACTAGATCCGTATCTATTTTTTCTTTAATGCCATCATGAACATATTCGATGTTTTCTACTACCCCATCATGATGACCGATAGATGTAACCTTATGATTTAACTTTACTTTGCTTCCGTTTCTTTCAATATTGTAAATTAAGGAATTTATTAATTCTTCGAATGAATATCTAAGATAACCTAGTATTTCATCACCTTTTTTATTCCTTGAAGCAAATCTTGTTTTCATTTTTGACCAAAACCAAGGCATAGCAATCTCTTTATGATATATACCAAATTTTGCCCTTAACAAAGGCCCCCATACCCTATTATAGATTTCTTTGCCTGCATATTTTAATATCCAGTCATTTGCTGATATTGATTCGTATACTTTCCAATCTTTTTTCTTCTGAAGATATAGACTTAAAAATCCTAGCCTTATCCTATTAATTAGACTTATAGGTTTATATTTTAAAAGATCAATTGGTGTAGAAAATCTATATAAAGATTGGTCAGCATACATTCCCACAGATGATTTATGCCATTCTAAAGATTTGCTTAGCCCTAATTCATTGATCAAATCAATTATTTCGTAATCATTTCTAAATATATGGTGGTAACCCCTTTCAACTTCATAACCATCTATCTTAATAGTTGAGGCTTGTCCTCCAAAAAAATATGAAGATTCATATACGGTCACATCAAAACCTTCTTTAGAAAGATAGTATGCTGCAGAAAGGCCTGTTATTCCACCTCCTATTATTGAAATTTTCATATTTTTGATTTCCTGAAATCTACTATAAAAGTTCCTAACCCTAATATAGAAATCGGTAACCATAGTATTAGATGTACTAGTATTGTAAATGCTGCTGCCTCATTACTGTTTACGCCAAATGATGTAAGCACAATAGTTCCAATAACTTCAAAAGGCCCCCACCCACCAGAAGTTGATGGGATTATTCCTCCTAAATTAGAAAAAATTCCGAAAAATAATATAGCGATGAATAAGTTTTCTATTCCAAAATTAAATTGGATACTAATTAAATAAAACATCGAAAATTCTACAGCCCATAAACACAAAGCCATCAATGTAACATTTATAAGTCTTAAATTACTAATCGAAAAGGCACCTTCAGTGAAACTTTCTATGTATCTATCTGGATTAAAGTTTGACTTAAATTTTTTAATAAATAGCATTAATTTATTAGTTATTGGCCTCCAAATGCCAGTGATAATAATAAAAACAAATAATATAGTCGCAACTAATAAAGTTAATATTGATGTGTAGATTATACCTATTGATAAATTTAGATTATTAGAAAATTTCTCTATGAACTCTAAAGGTATAAATATAAAACCTACTATCAAAAAAAGAATTAATGCTATTACATCAGTAATTCTCTCTGTCAAAATTGTTCCCAATGTGAATGATTTATTAATTTTTTTTACTAAATTGAGATGATAAATTCTTGCAAATTCGCCTAATCTTGCGGGTAATAAATTGTTAAACATGTATCCAGAAATAACCACTTTAAATAAAGATATAAATTTTAAATTTTTTACTTGTTCATTTAAAAGAATTTTCCACCTAATAGTTCTTATAAACAATGATATAAAGTAAATAAAGAAACCTAAGCTGACATATAATAATGGAATACTTTTTAAGGACTCTAGAGTTTTATCAAAATTATCAATTATTCTAATCATTAGAAATAAACAAACTATTGAGATAAAGGTTCCTATTAAAATCTTATAAATATTCTTTTTAATTAAAATAAACATTATTATTTTCTTATTACAGTCATATCAACAGTGCCTATCTCTCCAGAAAAATCTTTAAAAATAACATGCCTCATTAGGTAATTTATATTATTAATATTAAATGAATATTCCATAAATTCGTTTAATGAATTAAATCTATAATCTTCTGGAAACCACATGCGAAAAGGCACTTGATTCAAATTTTCATATAGATCACTACTTGTAACGTTAGAATTAAATTTTAAAAAATTTCTGCTATTCACTATTATGTAATCGAATTTATCAAAATCTTTATCCTTCATAGTCTCTTCATTTGTTGAATCAAAATATATAACATCATGATGCCTTAAATACCATGCCCACGGCCATTGATATCCACCTGAGATATCAACTGCTATAGATGCGGTATTATTTATTAATTTATAATTCTCAATCTCTTTAACTAAATTATGGACGTTAGGTGAGGTTTGAGTATATACAATTATCTCATCAGGTATATCAGAATTATAAAAGGATGAATTAATTGAAATTTTTAATGTAAATATAATTAATATAACCAGAATAAGGCCATATATAACTTTTGCTAGATCAATAATTTTAGGCTTATTAGAGGTTAAATTCTTTAATTTATTAAATATAATTAAGATTAAAAACCATGAAGTAATAAACGACAAAATAAGAGTATTTAATGCAGTGCTATTAAGAAATAATGAAAAAATTAACGCAAAATAGCCAATAAATAATAAATATTTTAGATATGAATAAATATTTATTTTAGAAATATTTTTTGTAATTTCTGAGATAGTTATTCCTGAATATAACAACAAAGGGAGAATTATATTAACCGATAACCATGGCATTTTTTCACTTGCTATTCCGTAAATTAACATATTAAACAGAAACCAAATAATTAGAAAAACTTCAAAAACTCTTAACTTTTTCCTCAAAAATATAATAGAAGAAATACTTATAAATATTAGTAAGAATTCGTAACTAAATATAACTAAGAAAAAATAAAACCAAGGTTGTGATCCTCTGGCCACATCTTGCTGAGCTATCCAGTACCCTAGGGACTGCCAAATTCCTGTATAAATTCCATCAGGATTTGATCCTAAGGATGAAAAAAAGGTAATAAAAACTATCCAAAATACACTAAATAATACAATCCATTTCTTCTTAAACCAATATATTCCTACCGAAAATGATATAAAAAAGGTAATAAATATAGCCACATATGAAACTACTAAAGATATATTATCTGAAGGGTACCCAATCCTAGATGATTCAGATGCACCAGGAATCATATTTAAATTAAATAAATTGCCTATAATTCCTATTAGAGGAGAAGCTAAAGGAATTGTTAATGCAAAAATTAATACAAATATATCAGAAAATTTTTCTGAAACTTTGTTATTTTTTGGTTTAACTAGGAAATTTAAATGTGAAATCGCAAATGAAAAAACACCAATAAAGAAAACTGTCATATAGTGAGTTTCTTTAATGCAAAAGCCTAGACTTAATAATAATGAAAAAATAAATAAATAATTATTCCTTTTGGATGCATATACATAGGAAAATAACGAATAAACTAATAAAAGAGTTATAGTGGCTATAATAATGTCATTTCTTGCAAACCTGCTGTAATAGAGAATTGTTGGAGACAATAAAATAATGAATGAAGAGAAGAAGGCAGCCCTTTTACCTATAAACTTAATAAATAGCATAGGAGTGAAAGTTAGTATGCATCCAAAAATTGCTGGTACTACTCTTGAAATATAATCACTGTCTCCAAATATAAAAAATAACAAAGCATTCAAGTGGAATAATAACGGTCCATGCATTAGGGGATTATGAGTAAACCCATTTCCGTTTGAATAAGCCCAAGAATAATATGCATGAAGAGACTCATCATGATGTATTGATCTGGCGTCTAAAAGTAAAAATTTAGATAATAAAGAAATAAAAAATATTGCTGATATAAAGTAGATATCACTGTTGTTTTTATTAATAATAGATTTTAGTTTCAGATACATATTTACTTGGTTATATATACATCACACAAACCAGATGAATATATTTTATTGTATATATTAAATAAATAAGAATTATTATTCTTATAATTAATAATGTAGGAAATATTATACTTCTTTATAATATCGTTAATCTCGTTGTCATTTTCAGAATTAAATAACTTGAATAAGTCAGTTTTTCTTTCATTAATTTCAGGCATATTGCCTCTCCATTGGCTTTCATGCCCTGGCCACCCAATAGGGGTTTCTCTTCCAGAGAATACTGAAAAATATGAACTCAATTGATAATCATTTCCGACTCCTGAAAATATTACATCAGTAGGATCAGTATTTTGTCCTATCCATTTGATAACATCAAAAGATCCAGGGTACCTTCTCTCTATTTCCAATGATGTATCAATTGTATAATTTTTTGATAAATTATTCGTATTATCTAGAAATGTGGACAAATTTTGTATTGAACTGATTGCAATCAATGGCAATATAAAAAGCAGTAAGTATTTTTTTCTAGGAAAACTTTTAATAAGAAAAATAGGGAACACTATCGATGCTAAAATCCAAACCTGATAATAAGATTTAAATATTGTATTCATTCTGTTGCCAAATAAATCTATAAGGTGAACATGTTCTACTATGAGCAAAATAAACAGAATAGTTAGGGAAATACTATAAAACATATGGTCTCTCAGGAATAGCTTTTCTTTTAAAATAATAAGTATAGGAATAATTAAAACTAATGTTGAAAAAAAACTTAATAAATAGTTCATATAAATTTCGTTATTAAGTTCTGAAATAAAAAATATACCCTTTATAGCAAATAAAAAAATAGAAACAATAAAAGAAAAAGATACAACTTTAAAAGAGTTTATTTCCCTAATATTTATATTTCTAAAAATACTGGTGTAGATAATGATTAAAGGTAACCCCATAACGATTAATAAGTGAATTATGCTTGTAGAATACAAATTTAATGCAACAAATGGGATCTCTGTCTGTCCGCCTAAAGTATCAAAATAATATTTACTTAAGATTAACATGCTAATAATAAAAGCAATAAAGAAAAAGCTTATTTCAAATAAATAATTTTTATCTTTATTTCTTAAATAGCTTAATAAATAACAAATTAAAAAAAAGAATATAAAAAATGGAAGATCCCAAATGTTAATAAAACCCATTATCGGGATTATGATTCCTATGGCAAAAAATATAATATTTCTACTCTTGATGCCTCTCTCATTGATATAAGAAGTAAGTGAAATTATTAGATAGGAAACGCTTAAAAAGAAAGGTATGCTCAACACGTGTGGATGCAAATCGCCTAGTATAAAAGAAAAGGAGGGGTATTCTTGTATTGTATAATCAAGACTTTTACCTTCTACCAAATTATCAATCACTCTTGTTGATCTCCAACCACTACCAAATAGAAAATTGTGATCAGGATCACCTAGGCCTTTTATTTTAACTAAACTGGATAATATGCTTCCCAATAATGGAATTCTTACAAACAAATCAATCAATATGTAAAAATTTGTCAGAAATAATAAATACAAAGGACTTAAGATTGATGTTAAATATAAAGTATATTTTGGCATATCAATTCTTTTCAATAAACTTAAAGATATAGCCCAAGATGTCATCAACGAAAGAGAAAATGTAGTTGAAAGTGAAAGGTTATATCCAATTGTTAAATGTATTCCAGATAATTTTATAAACCCTCCATATATCCAATAAGCAAAATAATAGTAGGGGTTTTGATAGCCTGAGAACCAAAGATCTGGTACTGATCCATTACTAGAATAAAAAGCAGAAGAAAGCATCATCTGGTCCATTAATTTTTCAGTACCGATTAAATCTCCATTAAAACCTCTTATAGATATAAATAAGAGGTGCGTAATAATCAAAAATATTAAAAAAAATAGTAATTTATAGTTAAAAATAGAAAAAAAATCATGCCTATTTTTGTATAACCAAAATAGGAAAATAATTGTTATAGCAGTTATAGAAAACAAATAAGATATATAAATTTCTTTTAAAACAAAAAATGCTAACCATGAAACTATACCTATAATAATTAATGATATAGGAGCACCTAGTGATAATTTTATTAAAATATTATCTTTAAATAGAAAAGAATATATAGGGAGGCAAATTAAACTAATAAAGGCAATAAATAATATCCATAATAATACATCTAATAACATTATTACCTAAAACTATTAAGAACTTTTTTAAAGAATGATTTTTTAGTTTTTATACTATTAAAATTATTTTTATTTATATAATCAATTGCCTTCTCTGCTGCTCTTTGTTCAGAAATTATTTTTTTAGGACCTTCTGAGGTACTTATTTTGTAATTGTTTATGTATAGATCTGTTTTAAAAATTGGATTATGTGAAGGGCCAGAAACATTAGATAAAATATATTTTGGGGGATCAAGTGATTCTGCTTGAACCAATTCCTGTAGCATTGATTTAGAATCCTTGTAATTCTTTAATTTCTCTAAATCTTCTAAAGAATTTTTTAATAAATTAAGTGTAAATTTTTTAACATATTCATAACCTTTATCTAAAAACACAGCACCAATAAATGCTTCCATAGCGTCAGCCAATGCTGATTCTCTTAGATTTCCGCCTCTATCTAACTCCTCTTTACTCATCCTGATAAAATCATTAAGATTCAAATCTTTTGCTATCTTAGATAATGCACTCTCATCAACCAATAATGATCTCTTAGAAGTAAGAATGCCTTCGTTATCGTCTTGATATTTAGAATAAAGATATTCTGAAATTATTAAATCAAGGATCGAATCCCCCAAAAACTCTAATCGTTGATTATAGTCTTTAATTCTTTTATTTTTTTTCACAAAAAAGGATTTATGTGTAAATGCGCTTTCCAGTAAATTTATGTTATTAAAATCAACATTAAGGTTTGATTGGATTTCTTCTAAATTCATCTTTATATATCCTAATTAATTTATACATATTAATATAATTAAAATCATACACTATGGAAATAAATAAACTTATAGATAAATATTTACCTGAAATTGAGAAAGAATTCGTTTCAGTCTTGAGTACTTTTGATAGTAATTTATTTGAAGTTTACTTAGTGGGTGGATCATTAAGAGATATCATTTTAAAAATATCTCCAAATGAAATTGATATATCAATAAAAGGAAACTTTGATTCATTCTTAGATAATTTAAATGAAAATTTAAATATTAAAATTGCCCAAAAGACACAATTTGGAACTGCAAAAGTTATATATAAGAAGAAAGAGATTGATGTAGCTAATACAAGGACAGAGGCATATATACCAAAAGGATCACTTCCAAAAATAAATGAATTATCCGTTGATATAGAAAAAGATTTGGGGAGAAGGGATTTTACTATAAATTCTATGGCATACAATTTAAATAATCCTACAAGTAACCAAGTTATAGACCCTTATAATGGATTATTTGATATTAAAAATAAATTAATAAGAAGTATTCACAAAGATAGTTTTTCTGATGACCCAACAAGAATATTTAGGGCAATTAAATATTCGTCGAGATTAAGTTTTATTATAGAAAAAGAAACTCTTAAAGAGTTGAAATCTAAATCAAATTTAATAAATGATTTAACAAGTTCTAGGATTCTTAATGAAATAAAAAAAACATTAGATGAGCCAAATCCGAATCATCTAATCAACAATTTAATCAAATTTAATATATTTAAGTACTTCTTTGATGTTAATGACATCAATGTTAATTTCAAAAAAGTACCTCATTCAATATCAAATTACGATTATTTAATACTATATTTCACTTATACAAAAGAAGACGGTTTATCAGAATATTTAAATAAATTTGATAATTCTAAATCCTTAAAACTGAAAGTTGATCAGATTAAAAATATCAAAGCAGCTATTAATCATATAACTATTAATGAATACAAAAATTTTCCAGAAGATATATATATGAGTATAAAGAATATTCCTACATCGATATTTGAAGTTTATAAAACTTTTGGTAAATACAAAGAAGTTTTAGCTAATATAATGGAAAAATTATCTAAATCAAAGCCTCAGTTAGATTTTAATGATATGAAAAATTTAGGTTTTACAAATCCTGCAGAAATTGGAAAATTATTAATAAAAATTGAAATAGCTAAATTTAAAGGGTTAATAGATACAAGATTAGATGAAGAGAATTTTATAAAATTAACTAACTAGTCTTTTCGCCATAAAAAATATACTGCTGCACATATGCTGAATCATTTTTAAATTTCTTTTGGGCTAACTCTGAAAGTTTATCGTTAGATAATGCAGGATTATATCCAAGATTATCAATTAGACCTTTTCTTACCCACCTATCAACTGGGAATGAATCTCTTCTTCCATATCCATATGTCATAATACAGTCTGCTACTTTTCTACCTACGCCTTTTATATTAGTTAATTCAGATAGTTTATCGTCATATTTATCATTTTTTGAATTCATATTAATTTTATTATCTAAACTCTTCATGGCAGCATCTATCAAATATGGAGCCCTAAATCCAAATCCTATCTTTCTTAATTCGATTTCTCCTATTTGAATTATTTCTACATCATTAGGAAATATATAATCATATTCACCATCTCCTATTTTTTTTCCATTTAATATGCATAATTCATTTATATTTTTTTTTATTTTTGAAATATTTGAGACACTCGAAGTTATAAATGAAACTATAGATTCCCAAGGATCTTGTTTTAATATTCTTAATCCTTGATTCTGTTTTATTAATTTATAAATGTATTCATTTTTTTTATATTTTTTTTTAAAATTATCTAAATTAAAATCTATACCTAAATATCTTTTAATTTTTAATAATTCAGCGCTATCTATTTTTGAATTTATACACTTTGCATTGATCAGATTTTCTTCTCTAAAAATTATATAAACCTTATCTTCTATTACTCCTCTATAACTATCTTCTTTGCCATGCCATCTAAAAGCTTGCCCACCATCTAAAGTCGATTTCAAATTTATCTCATTTGCCTCACAGATAACTACATTATTCATGATTATCTATCCAATCTTTTATATAATTGCCAGAATCTATAATTAAGTCCTCATTAAAACTATATCCTGGCAAGCAATTCAAAAAACTTTCTCCATAGGTTTTTGTTATTATCCTGCTGTCTCCGCAAACGATTGCTCCAAAATCTCTATTTGATCTTATTAATCTTCCTATTCCTTGTTTAAATCTCCTTACTGCATCTGGAACTAAATATTCATTGAATGGGTCTATATATTTAAGGCTCCTAGCATTTATCAAAGGATCATTAGGAACCGCAAAAGGTAATTTAGAAATAATTAGGACTTTAATATCCACATCAAATCCAAAATCTACACCTTGCCATATAGGGCCTGTACCTAACAAAATTGACCCTTCTTTTTTAAATTTACTTATTACTCTTGCTGCTCTACCATCAACTCCTTGAGAAATTATTTTTTTATTTAATGTAGATTCTTTTAACCTTTTTCTTACGCTATTAAGAGAAGAATAAGAAGTAAATAATACTAAAATTTTACCTAAATCCTTTTCAGAAATATTTACTATCAAGTCAGAAAGGTTTTGAATATATAAATCATTGTTAGGTTCTGGCATGTCTTTAGGAATATAGAACAATACATTATTCTCATAATCAAATTCAGAATCAAAAATTCTATACTCGTCCAAATATACTAGGCCTATTTGATTACAGAACTCGTCTGGAGAATCAAATGAGGTAAGTGTAGCTCCTGTTAATATAACATTATTTTGATCTTTAAATATTGTTTCACGTAATTCATTTTTTACATTAATAGGGGAACTAATTAGTTCAAAATTTTCTTGGTTAAACATTTCAAACCATGCCACCATATTATTGTCTTCGAGTGAAAAAATAGAGATCAATTTACTGATTTCGTTTTCAAGCATACTTATCGAATTAATAATATTTTGAAATAATGTTTCTTCTATTTCTTCATAGTTCACGTAAACTCTTTCAAATAGATTTTCTGCCATAATTTCTTTAGCAAACTCATAAACATCAATCATTTCGATTGTAGAATTTAAAGAATTATCATCAAAAATATATTTTCCATAATTTTTCTGATTATCAATATTTTCTTTCAAAAAAATGTTCAATATTTCTAATTTTTCAATAAATTTCTCTGATTTATTAATAAAATTTATTAAATATTTAGTGTCATAATTAGGATTATTTTTTATAGAATCTAAATAATTCTTTATTGATTTATTCAAACTTAAAAATGTGTTTATCCTTACTTTCTTTGTAAAGGCATCTGTTGCGACATTCTGAATTTCATGAGCCTCATCTATTATCAAATAATTTATATCTTTCAATAGACTTCTATCAGTCACGGAGGTAGACATAGCCAAAGAATGATTAATCAATAGAATGTCTGATTCTTTGGCATTCTTTCTAGCAATATCTATATAGCATTTATTGCACTTTTTTATACATGATTCATTTGAAGAAGAAAATTTAGAAAATACATAATGGTCATTTTTTAAATCAACTTCACTTATATCACCTGAAAGTGTAAATTCGTCCCATTTCAGTAATTTAAATAAAACTCTTGCTTCTCTAAAATCATTAGGTTCATAATGTTTTATTATTTCTTTGCATAGATAATTTTTTCTTCCTTTTAATATTGAAATATTTATATCTCCTAACTCCCCAGAATCTTCAAGATATGATCTAATCAAGGCCCAATCTTTATTAATTATCTGATCTTGAAGAGCAATTGTATTTGTAGCAATAACAGCTTTAGAATTATTTTTTAATATGTCTATTACAATTGGTGCTAAATACCCTAACGTTTTACCTGTTCCAGGACTTGCTTCAATTAAATTTATTTTAGGTTTAGGTAATTTTTTTTCTATGAATTCAGACATTTCAATTTGATTGAGTCTTTTTTCATAGTTTTCTATATATCTTCCAATGCCATCATTACTAAAGAAATCAGAACATTTATCTGGAAATTTAATCTTTTTATTAATCTTTTTATTAATAATAACCTTTTCTTTATCTAATCTTTTTCCTTTTTCAATTGAATTTGATTCTGAAATATAATTTGATATAAATTTTGGTGCAAACTTTATACCTGAATTTTCTTTTAAATGAATATCACTAAATTTACTATTTATAGAACCTAAATTTACCTGGACCTTTAATAATTCAATAAAAAGATTTAATGTAGCTTCTGCGTCATTTTTTGCTCTGTGAAATTTATCAACATTAATATTAAATAAACTTGATAAAGCCTGAAGATTATATTCACCCTTGTCTAATAGCACGAAAGCTAAATCATATGTATCAATAATTGTTCCGGTAAATTTAAATCCATTTTTTCTTAAAAAATCAATATCAAAATTGGCATTATGGGCAATAATTAAATGTTGCTCCCCTTTTTCATTAGAATAAAAATCTGTGAATTCATCTTTAATTTCATCTATTGTAGGTACATTCGCTTGCTCTACATCATTGTTTGTTATCCCCGTGAGTTCAGTAATAAATTCCCCAATCCGTATCCCTGGGTTTATTAACTGAGAATAAGATTCATAGCTTTGATCTTCAATATTTAACTTAGTGGCACCAACTTCAATAATCATATCTTCCTCTGGTCTTAAGCCAGTCGTCTCTACATCTAACGAAACAACAGATCCTGATGGTGATAATAATTTAAGAATTTCTATAAGTTCTTTATGAATCATTTGACTGAATTTATTCCTTTAGTTATCGTACCGTATCATAAACAAAAAAGTTACTATGAAAGTTGCAAGATTAACTTCTAGAAAAAAAATAGAATTTACTGAATCGGATATTATTGAGCCAAGAGATGGCGAATGCTTGTTAAAAGTAAAGGTTGTTTCAATATGTGGAACTGACGTTAGAAGAGAATTCGACAAAGATCTTCCTGAAGATAATTACCCATTACCAATTGGTACTCCATGCCATGAGGTTGTAGGAGAAATATACAGATCTAGATCTAAGTTATTCAATGAAGGCGAAAGAGTACTGGCAGTCCCGACAGCTGATAATGGTTTACAAGAATATTTAACACTGAATGAAAATAGGTTTGTTAGGCTTCCTGATGAAGGACCACTAGATGAATGGGTAATGTGTCAACATAGCGGGACAGTTTTGTACGCTAGCAAAAAATGGGGTGATACTACAGGAAAAACTATAGCTGTATTAGGTCAAGGTGGAATTGGTATATCGTTTTCTATGATTGCATCAATGAAAGGTGCCAGTAAGGTAATTGGGATTGATTTGAATCAATCAAGATTAGATATAGCATCAAATTTGGGTACAACTCATAGTATAAACCCAGAAAATTCTGATCTTATTGAAAGTATTTCAGAAATAACAAATGGAGATATGGCTGACATAGTGATTGAAGCCACAGGTAGGCCAGAGGGTTTAAATTCATGCGTCGATATAGTCAAAAAACATGGTACTGTCATTTGTTTCGGACTAACTACAGAAGAATTTATCCCATTCAGCCAAAATAATTTTTTATCAAAAAATTGTACTATGATTTCAACTTTAATTGCAGGAACCTCTACACCATTAAAAGAGATAAAAGAAATGATTGAATTAAGGAAAAAAGGACTTATCGATCCAGGAAAATTAAAAACACACAACATGTCTTGGCTAAATGTTCAGGAGGCATTTGATCTTTACAGTTCACATTCTGAAGGCTTGGTAAAGATAGCCTTAAAAGTTAGTTAACAGTTCTTTCAATTAATTGAGGTAAAAGTAAAGAGGAAATTAAAACATAAAATAATATGTTACCAATTTTGTGAATATTAAAGCGCGCCCCTCTAATTAGTAAAAATATAATATATATAGAGGGAAAAGAAAGTGCTAAAAAGGAGTAATACACTAATCCTTTAGAATAGTTTCCAATAAAGTACAGATATCCAAAACCCAAAAAAATAAATATAAGCAAAGAGGATAAATTTATTATAAAAACTGCCAAAATATACACTTTTAAAATTGATATATCTTTATTAAGAAAAAATTTAAATAATGGTGAAGAAGTTTTTGTAAGTACAATAGCTGAATATGCTGTCAATATAGAACTGTAAAAAAACGAAACTAAAAATACACTAATTATCAATATCAAACCCTCTATCTATTATTGAATATTTTTGAAAATTAGAAGAACTTACATCTTGATTACTAATTGAAACCAAAATCATGCCAGCGCCAGTAAGAAAACAATTTCCAAATTTTTCTGTCATTTCTTCATGCTTTATTGAGAGTTTTGGAAATTTTTTAAAGGCTATATTTTGAAAACAATTAAAGTAATCTCCTGATTTTAAGTATTCATTTTTTTGTATTTTTCTTTTAACTTTTTGAGTCAAACATCCGTCTGTATAGTCAATCGAATCTATAGACCTAAACATTTTTTTAGTTTTATTTTTTATATCTATTTGGGGGTCATACAAATAAACAAATTCATTTCTCAAATTATTTAATTTATAAACCCTTTCACCTAATCCTTCCACAAAACATGTGCCACCTTTAAAGAAAAAAGGCAGGTCTGAGCCTAATTTAGATGAAAATAACGATAATTCTTCTACTGGAATATTTAACTTTAGAATATTATTTATCCCCATAATTACTGAAGAAGCGTTACTCGAGCCGCCACCAAGACCCGATGAAACAGGAATATTTTTAGAAATAACAACTTTAAACGAATCATTTAAGTTATAGGCACGTTTAAAATTCTTTATAGCTTTATAAACAATATTATCTTCTTCAGCAATCAACCCGCTACCCATATCCACAGAGTCCTTATCTGATTCTTTTATGGTAATTTCATCTCTTAGGCTAATATTTTGATATATACCTCTAAGGTCATGATATCCATTTTTTAGTTTAGACAATATCTCAATTACTAAATTTATTTTTGCATAAGAATATATTTTCATAATTCATTAATTTTATTGAATATTTTTTGCCAGTCATCAATCTCTATGTTTCCAGGTCTTAGGTCAGGATCAATACCTATCCCAATTAATTGACTTTTTAATATATCTTTTTCAATTTTTAAAGACATTGATAGCGAATTTATTAATGTCTTTCTTGGCGCTTTATAACCTTTTTTTATAAAACTTAATAGTGTTTCAGGTTCATCTACTATTATATTTTCTTCTTTGGTTTCTAGTAAAATTATCGATGAAATTACCTTTGGAATTGGTTCAAATGCTTCTTTTGGGACATCTATAATTTTTTTAACTTTTGAATACATTTGAATCGAGTGTCCAATAAATTTCATTTTTGGAATTACTGATAAATAATTATCTGCAACTTCTTTTTGTATCATTACAATTAAATATTTAGGTTTTTTTACAGAGGTAATGAAATTCCTTACAATCATATTTGCTGAATAATATGGCAAATTTCCTACTAATAAATACGGACCATTGAACATTTCATCTTCATCATCTATTTTATATAGCGCTGCATCTATATTAAAAAATCTTACCTTATCTTCTTGATGTTTATTTATTAAATTTATATATAACTTTTTATCAAGTTCAATCCCTATAAATTCCTCAGAATATCTTATTAAGTCAGATGTTATTGACCCTGATCCAGGGCCAATCTCTAATATATTTTTTAATCCAAGATCCTTAACGCAATCAACAATTATTGCTTTATACTTTGGATCTACTAAAAAATGTTGTCCTAATTTAGGCTTCTTCGTACTACTTTGCTTCATTTTTTAACACTGCCATAAAAGCTTCCTGAGGAACTTCAACAGAGCCGAGTTTCTTCATTCTTTTTTTTCCTTCAGCTTGCTTCTGTAATAATTTCCTTTTTCTAGATATATCTCCACCATAGCATTTTGCAGTAACGTTTTTCCTTAAAGCCTTAACAGTCTCTCTTGAAATAATCTTGCTCCCGACTGCTGCCTGAATTGGTATGTCAAATAATTGCCTTGGAATAAGTTCTTTTAATTTTGAAACTAATTGCCTACCTATTATCAGAGAATTTTCTGAATGAACTATGATAGAAAGGGCATCGACTTTCTCTTCATTAACAAGAATTTGCAATTTAACTAATTTCTCATCTTTAGGATCGGTTAACTGGTAATCCATAGAAGCATATCCTTTTGTTGAAGATTTTAATTGGCTATGAAAATCAGTTAGTATCTCAGCTAAAGGCATATTAAATTCTAATAAAACCCTTTGATTCTCTGAATTTGAACCTTCTCCTCCACCTTGTAACCATTCCATTTTTTTGTATTCACCTCTTTTAGAAACTACTATATCGATTACTGGACCTATAAATTTTGACGGACATAATATTGATAAATCCACAAATGGTTCTAATACTTTTTGAATCTTTTCATCTTCCGGCCATTTAGAAGGGTCATCAACATCGATTACTTTGCCTGATATAGTTTCTACAGTATATTTTACGGTAGGAGCAGTAACGATTAAATCAAGCCCATACTCTCTTTCCAGTCTTTCCTGAATAATATCCATATGCAGAAGACCCAAAAAACCACACCTAAACCCAAAACCTAGAGCACCAGAACTTTCTGGTTCAAAAATCAATGAGGCATCATTTAGTTGAAGTTTACCCAACGCATCTCGTAAATCTGAATAGTCATCTCCGTCTGTAGGATAAAGCCCACTAAACACCATTGGTTTTGCCGACTCGTAACCTTTTAGTGCTTCGGTGGAGGGATTCTCTTTAATAGTTAATGTCTCTCCAACTCTGCAATCAGCAACATTTTTTAAACCAGTAGCAACATAACCTACTTCCCCAATAGTTAATTTATCTATCTCATTAAGATTTGGCTCAAAGATTCCTACCTCATTCGCCTCTACAATTTTATTCGTAGACATCAACATTAAATTGTCATCTTTTCTTAATTCGCCATTTACTAATCTTATATAAGCTATTACTCCTTTAAATTGATCATATTTTGAATCAAACACCAAGGCTTGCATAGGATTTTTAATATCTCCAGAAGGAGGAGGTATTTTTTTAATAACATGCTCTATTAAATCTTCTACACCTTCACCAGTTTTTGCAGATACTTTTAGTATCTCATTTTCACTAAAACCTAAAGATGAATTTATTTCACTCATGACCCTGTCGACTTGAGCGTTAGGTGAATCAATTTTATTAAGTACTGGAATAATTACCACATTTTGTTCTATTGCAAGATAAACGTTCGCTAATGTTTGTGCCTGAATTCCTTGAGTGCAATCAATTAATAAAAGTGCTCCTTCACATGCAGCAAGAGATCTTGATACTTCATAATTAAAATCCACATGGCCAGGTGTATCTATTAAATTTAACTGAAAGTTTGTAGGTCCTGACTTATAATTCAACCTCATTGCCTGAGCTTTTATGGTAATTCCTCTTTCTTTTTCAAGATCCATAGTATCCAGCAATTGATCCTCAGTTTCTCCTCTTTTTTTACCTAATGAAATATCAATGAGTCTATCAGCTAAAGTAGATTTGCCATGATCAATATGTGCAATAATTGAAAAATTTCTTATATATTTCTTATCCATAAATGGTGGGGGAGAAAGGAGTCGAACCTTCACGCCTTGCGGCACATGCTCCTAAGGCATGCGTGTCTGCCATTTCACCACTCCCCCATTAATTACTTGTTTCCAATGGAATTATAACAGCACCTATTTATAATTTTCATTATGGAAGGAAATCAAGTATATACAAAGTTTTTCCATTAGGGCCAATAAACTTTATAGATTCCTCGCTTTGAATATGAAATCTAGCCTTTTCAGTTAAATAAAATAAGGGGTCACCCTGAACATTTATCTCCTTTTTTATTATAGAAATATCTAATTCTGGGTACTTAATGCTTACCAATTTGTTTGAAATTAATAATTCGAGCCCTTCTTCTAGTAATTGGCTAACCTGAAAATCTATATCTCTGGAATTTAAAATTTGATTATCTGGATCGTATTTACTGTAAGTATTTTTAATTCTTGAAATAACGTTTTCTTTTATAATTATTGAGCCTATAGGTTCTTTTTGAAAAACTAAAAATTGAAGTATAGGCCTAAATAACTCATTGACTCTTAAAGGGTTGGAAAATTCGAAATTCAATCTTTAGAAAATTTATTGCTATATTCTACTATTTGCTTTAAGTCTTCTCCCTCTATTGAATAAAGATGTTTTTCTTCAGGGAAAAGGTTTTTCTCAATATCATCTTTATAGTTACTGAATGCTTTCTTGATTATTGATGATAGGTCTGCATATTTTTTTACAAATTTTGGATCAACGTCACCAACAAATAGCCCCAACATATCATGAGAAATCACTAATTGACCATCTACATTTCTTCCAGACCCAATACCATACAATGGGTTCTTTACATGTTTATATATTTCTGCAGTTACTTCTTCAGGAACACATTCTAACAAATGAAATACAGCACCAGCCTTTTCTACAGCCAATATGTCTTTCAGCAATTTTTTAAATGAACTTAAACTTCTTCCTTGAATTCTGTACCCACCTATTTGCGCTAAACTCTGCGGGGTGAGACCTAAATGAGAAACTACAGGAATTCCAGCATTTGAAATTGCAGTAATTCTTGATGACATTTCGTCCCCACCTTCAAGTTTAACTGCATCGCAACCTATTGCCATTAATCTTCCTGCATTTCTGACTGCATCTTCGTCGCTTATTTGATATGACATATAAGGCAAGTCACCAACAATAAAACAATGATCAGAACCTTTAACAACAGACTTGGTAAACATAATCATGTCTTCCATAGTTACTGAAATAGTTGAGGATTTCCCCATCATTGTCATGCCTCCAGAATCACCAACAAGTATCATGTCAATTCCGGCTTCATCTGCAAATCTAGCAGTTGCAAAATCATAAGCTGTCAGCCAAGAAATCTTTTTTTTATTTTTCTTTCTATTCCTAAGTACAGGAAGTGTTATCTTCTTTCTTTCTGTCATCTTCTTCTCCTATATATTTCAAGATAGCAATTTTAACTCATATTTTTATAATAAAACAACTTGGCTAGTTTTGCGGTCATTGTTAGAATTATATTTATGTATAGTGTTTCAAAAATTATAGATGAACAAGCTAATGTTGGCGAAGGTCCGCTATGGGATGATGAAAATCAGTTACTTTATTGGGCTGATATAAGATCGGGAAGACTTTTTAAATACGACCCAGAAACTAATGAGAATAAAACAATTTATAATGGGATTTTTGTTGGTGGTTTTTCAAAAAATTCTTATGGCGGATTAACTTTAGGGACATGGAATGGTGTACTTTTATGGGAATCAGAAAGAAAAAAAAGATGGATCCATCAAGGTATGTATCAAGGAGAAAAACTACAATTTAATGACTGCATTGCAGCTCCAGATGGATCTTTTTTGGCTGGAACTTTTTACCCATATCAAATTCATGGCTTTGAAAAATTAGGTAAACTTTATCGTTTTTATCCAGATGGAAAAATAGAAATCGTTTCTGAAAATCATGGATGTTCAAATGGAATGGGGTTTTCTCCATCCTTAGATTATTTTTACCATTCTGATCCAAGCAAAAAATCTATAGTCAGGCATAAATATGATAACTCTACCCATGAAATTGGACCGGCTGAAGAATGGTATGTTCACGAGGGAGATGGAGCGCCAGATGGAATGACAGTTGACGCTGAAGGTTATGTTTGGTCTGCATTATGGGGAGGCATGGGTATTGTAAAAATTGATAATAACGCAAATATTGTTGATAAAATAAATGTAGATGCATATCAAACATCTAGTTGTATGTTTGGAGGCAAAGATCTAACCGATTTATATATTACATCTGCATCAACTCCTGATGCTTTAGCTAACGTTAAGCAAGGAACCTATTTAGGAGGCTCTTTGTTTAAAGCTGAAACAAATTCTGTAGGTAAAATTGAATTTGAAACAAATTTTGAATTTTAATTTATTTCTTCTGGTTGTTCTCTCCCAACCCAGTCTATAAAACCAGGGCTACCTATTCCACCACCAATAATGAATTTCATTGCTTTTTCTGCAGAAATATCTAAATATCTAATTTGATCTGTAGGAATAATTACCATCCAGCCAGTATTAGGTACAGGAGTAGAAGGCATGTATACAATTCCATGTTTTTTACCATTTTCAAAATCTACAACCTTAGTTAAAAATCCAATAGTCCAAACTCCATCTCTAGGATACTCAACAGCTACAACAGTACCGAAATCTCCACCACCAGAACCTCTAAATGCTCCGGCTATTTCTTTAGATGTTGTATATGTTGCTCCAACTACAGGTATTTTTTTTAATAAGTTTTCTATCCATCCAAACCTTCTTCGCGCAGATGCATAATTTGCAAAGATTCCTAAAACTAAAACAATTATAATTATCAACAAGAAACTTATTCCTGGAAGAGATCTATTAAATAAAGTTTCTATATATGGCCTAAAAATTCCATCAATAAGATTAAAAGCAAAAGTAAGAATAAAATAAGTAACTGCTAGCGGAAAGAAAACAAAAATTCCTGTTACAAATCTTGACCTAAGCCAAATTGCAAATCTTTTCTCTTTCCTTTCTGGAGGATTATTTTCTTGAGACGGATCAGTAGTCATAAATATTAATATAAAGTAAGTTTTTAAATTTTCATAGTTAAATTAGTAAGTTGCTATTAATATATGTACTATATTTATTTAACAACGAATTTACATAACTATGAAAAAAAATAAATTTACTCCATACATTCTTCTAACAGTAGCCTTTTTGTTTTTGGTGTCTTGCGGTTCTCAACAAGATGATCTTCCTGGTGCTAATATTGAAAAAATATCAAATCCTGATAAAAATCTTACTCTTGATGATATTACAGCAGTTGGATACAAGAAAAACAAAACATATAAAGTAAATGATCTTCCTGAAGCTAAGTCTGCTTATTATGGTTTTTTAAAGATACCAAAAGAAAAGATAACAATTGATTACGAACTTAGATTCTATGAAAATCAAGAAAAAGCCAAAACTATAGGTGTTGATTGGGTTACAGAAAGAATTGGGAAAGATGCAATTTTAACTAAAGGGGATGCGACTTGGAAGGAAGGTGTAAAGGATGCTAGGACATGTGGAGGTGATTCAGGTCATGGGAAAGGCTACTCTCTAGTTGTTGCTTCATCTACTTGTAATCTTGCTAAATATTTTGATTATTTTATTTATGGAAATATGATTATTCTTTGTCAAGGAAAGGATATCGAACAGTCAGTTAATAATTGTAGGTTGATTTTAAGCAAACTTGAACCAGCAGCGGAGTAAAATGCCCTTAAGCATAACAAGTTATCAGGTATCAGACATAAGAGTCCCGACATCTGATACATTATTAGGATCAGATCCATTCCACAAGAAGCCTAACTATTCTTGTGTCTATACAACTTTAGAACTTTCAAATGGTGTTTCAGGTAATTCAGTTTGTTTTACATCAGGCGCCGGTAATGATTGGATAGCGTACGGCGTTAAAGATATATTAAAACTTCTCGAAAATTATAATTTCAATGATTTTATAGATAATCCCGGCAAAGTATACAAAATGATCAATGATCATCATCAATTAAGGTGGCTAGCAGACGGAGTAAATAGAATGGCTCTTGGTTGTGTAATTAATTCTATGTGGGATTGTTGGGCAAAAATTGAGAAAAAACCCTTATGGAAACTTTTAGTAGATTTAGAACCTGAAAAAATTGTTAATTCTATTGATTGGAGATATTTAAAAGACGCAATATTACCTGAAGAAGCAATAGATATTTTAAATAGCGATTTAAAAAATCATAACAATCTAGAAAAAAATCTTTCTGAGTCAGGACCTAAAGCATATTCCACCGCAGGTTGGCTAGGCTTAACAGACGAACAAATAACTGACACTATAAATGAAATGAAAGCAGAAGGATTTGATTGCTTCAAAATGAAAGTTGGGCAAGATATAAATCATGACATGGAGAGACTTTCTTTTATAAGAGATCAAATTGGGTATGATGCAAAATTAATGCTTGACTGCAACCAAGTTTGGGGAGTTGATGAAGCAATAGAGTATATGAATAAACTTGCAAAATTTAAACCTACTTGGATAGAAGAGCCAACAGCCAGAGATGATGTTCAAGGGCACTTAAAAATAGCAAAAGCAATAGAACCTTTGGGAATAAAAGTGGCTACAGGAGAACAAGTCCCTTCGCCGGTTATTTTTAAACAAATGTTGCAATCTGGTGCAATTGGTTTTTGTCAGATTGATGCTAGTAGGCTTGGAGGAGTAAATGATGTGATTGCAGTCATCTTGCTAGCAAAGAAATATAATGTACCTGTATGTCCTCATGGTGGAGGAATAGGATTATGCAATATGATTGTTCATTATTCATTATGGGATCAAATTAAAGTTTCAAGTCATTCAGAAAATCAACTAGTTGAATACCTTAATTTCCTTCAAGATGATGTCTTTGTTTCTCCAATCACAGTGAAAAATGGGCGTTACGTAACACCTAAAACATATGGATGGGGGCTAGAAATGAAAAAAGATTTCTTTGAATCTCATATTTACCCTAGCGGAAGTATTTGGAAAGACCGAGTTGCATCTGGAAGTATTACCTTCACTGCTTAGAGTGTTATTTAAATCTAAAAATATTTTAATTATTTTGGTAGTAATTTTTATAATTTCTTTCTTAGTCTCTTATTTTTTTACAGATATTGAGGACGATAATAAAAAAAATAAATCTAGTTTACCTGACTATGGAGAGGCTTATAGTGATCACGGATTTTAAAAAAATCATAATTTTTTTACTTCTTTTGTTAGCAATATCATCCTGTAGCACAAACAATGATATTGAATATCAAACAAAGCTAGAAAATTGTGTCTCTGCACTTACAACCATAATACTAAGTCACAATCATGACGTAACCGCTTTAACTCCTAGATCGATAAAGACGCTGCCTCCTAGGCATTACTATCCAGAGTTCCCAGATCCTATGGTAGAAGCTGATGAATATTGGAACCCAGGTGCAAAAAGAACATTTAAGATTATTGAAGAAAATTGTCCTTCAAAATATTATAATGAACAGGTTTTAGAAGAAAGTAGATCATTTATTAATTATGGAAACTAAAAATATAAATCAAGAAATCCAAAGCTATATACTTAAAATTATAAACGATCAGTTTATGTATTCTGACGAAATTGTAGACAAGTGTCTAGAGTTTTTCGAAGATAAAATATCAACACCAAACCCAAAACTTAGTATAAAAAATCAGATTAAAATTTTGAGTGATGAGAAATTAATTGCTTATTATCATGGTTATAAAATAACTGCTAAAGGGAAAGCTCATCTTTAAAATCCTGACTCAAAATATTCATCTGCAGAAACTTCTAAATATGGGTAATTTTTTCCTCTTTCTTGGGCTAACTTAGTTTGTTTAGCTCTTTCCCTTAATCCATTTTTTTTTGCATCAGAAGTAGTTTTATAGCATTTTTTACAAGAAACTCCCTCTTCAAAAAACTCTGACTTTTTATCTTTATCATTTATTGGATTTCTACAGCCAGAGCAAATTTTATAAGTACCTTCTTTAAGTCCAGATTTTAGAGAAACTCTTCTATCAAAAACAAAGCATTCACCATTCCATTTACTTTTGCTTACATCCACTTTTTCCAGATAACTTAAAATTCCTCCTTTAAGTTGGAATACGTTTTTCATTCCATTGCCTACAAGATATGAACTAGCCTTTTCACATCGTATACCTCCGGTGCAAAACATTGCTACCTTAGAATCTTTATTCTTTAATAAATTCTCTTCTGCATATTTTTTAAAGTCAGTAAAACTCTTTGTATCTGGATTTTTTGCATTTTCAAAAGTCCCCATCTGTACTTCAAAATCATTCCTAACATCTATAAGTATTAATTCAGGATCATCAATTAAATCATTCCATTTATCTGGGTCTACATGCTTTCCTTTATTTTTCATAATGTTCAATTCTTCTTTAAAGGTGACTATTTCTTTTTTTATTCTTACTTTTAATCTAGGAAAGGGTTGAAATTTAGAATAGGATATTTTTTGATTCAAATCATCAAAACCAATTTCTTTTAAATAGGAACTTAATTCTGAAATTGATCTTTCTGAGCCTGAAACTGTTCCGTTTATACCTTCAGCAGACAGAAGTATTGTTCCCTTTATTTTAGAAAAAACACACTTCTTCTTTAATAAAGATTCAATTTCGCTTAAATTTTTTCTTTCTATAAACTGATAAAATGCTAAAACTGAAAAACTACTCAATCAAAGGTTCCTAATATATGTCGTTGATAACTAAAATTTTGATATTTATAACTATATCTCTAATGATGATATCAATATCTCGCATTTTCAGGAAAGCTGAAAATGAAAAAAATAATAATGAAAAATCTATCGCTTTATCTTTAAGAGATATAATTTTTGTATTAACTTTAGGATTAATTATAATAATGTTATCTAATTTTTAGGAGGAATTATGTCATCACATATATTATCTGGTTACTATGAATTATCTATAGACCAAATGAATAACTATTACAAAGACTTATCTGATAGTGATGTAAAAAAAGTATTCCCGCCACTTAATTCCATTGGATGGCTAATGGGTCATTCGGCTGTCTATAATTACGAAATAGCAAACAAAATAAAGGAAATAGAAATTCCTGAAGAAGCCGATAAGTATAGGAATGGACAACCTCACTCAACTCCAGACTTGGATAATATTGTCAACTTATGGGAAGACTCAGTTTCAGTAGTAAAAGGTTCATTAAAATTGCTTACAGACGAAGATCTTTCTTCTAAAATTACTTGGATAAAAGATGGAGAGGAAATTAACCTAGGAACTGATATATCTAGAATGACCTTCCATTATTGGAATCATTTAGGAGAAATAGCATCTGTAAGACAATTGTTAGGCAAAGACCCAGGAAACCCAGGGTATGGGTCATGGACTTGGAGATATTAATTACCTCTGAACATTTGTAGTAATGTTGTCCCCAAAGTTACAAATAATCCTAGCATAGCAAGTTTTGTAGGGTCTGAAGCAATATCTTCAAAACCTCCTCCAGTTTTTTCAGTACCTGCCTTTGGCTTAGAAAAGAAACCTCTGTCATCTTCTGAAAAGAATTCTTTGTTGTTTGCTCGCATATTTTCTTGATCTTCTAAATTTTGCCTTTCTATTTCA
>PBLC01000017.1 GCA_002721675.1 Chloroflexota bacterium
GAGGAAACTCCTGCTGAAGAAGCTCCAGAAGAGGAAGCTCCAGTGGCTGAGGAAACTCCTGCTGAAGAAGCTCCAGAAGAGGAAGCTCCAGTGGCTGAGGAAACTCCTGCTGAAGAAGCTCCAGAAGAGGAAAAAAATAAATGAGTGATGAAAGTTTAGCCCCAATGGTTGAATATATTGCTAAAGCAATTGCAAGTAACCCCGATGAGGTTTCTGTTGAAGAAGAAGTTAACGAAGACGGAGTAGTTCAATTAAAATTATTTCTTGCACAAGAAGATAAAGGCAGAATCATAGGAAGAAAAGGTCAAGTAGCAAGAGCAATAAGATCAATATTAAGAGTTGGGGCAGTAAAAAGAAATCAGGTTATTCGATTAAACATTGACTAATGTAAATTCCGATAACTTAGTAGAAATAGGTTTTTTCAAAAAATCTTTTGGTCTAAAAGGGCATTTAAGATTCCATCAACATTCTCCTGAATTGAGAACTATTTTTAAAGTTTCTAAAATTTATATTGAATCTAAAGAGTTTGTTATTGAAGAAGTCAGAGATGACCTAAACAGCCCTATTATAAAATTAAGTGGAATGAACACCAAAGAAGACTCTTCATCCTTATCTAATAAAAAAGTCCATATAGCGAAAAATGATTTACCTGATGCGCCTACTGGGAAGTTTTATCAGTCAGATTTAATTAATTCAGAGGTAATTAATAATGGAAAGATTATTGGTTCTTTAAAAGAAATAATAGAAACCGGCGAAAACAATGTTTATGTTATATCCTTACAAGACGGAGGAGAAATACTTGTGCCAAATGTGCCAGAATTCATCCTAAAGGTAGATATTGCTAATAATATTATAGAAATAATAATGCCGGAGGTAATTTAAATGTCAGGTCATTCAAAATGGAGCACTATAAAACATAAAAAAGGCGCTCTAGATGCAAAGAAAGGCAAACTTTTTACCAAACTCAGCAAAGAGATAATCATAGCAGCTAAAGAGGGCCCAGACCCTGAAATGAACTTTAGATTGAGGTTAGCAATTCAAAATGCTAAAGACGCTAATATGCCTAGCGACAACATTGAGAGAAGTATTAAAAAGGGTTCTGGCGAAGATTCTGGTTCATCAAGCTTTGAAGAAATTACTTATGAGGGCTACGGTCCTGGTGGTACAGCATTTATTGTTCAGGCATTAACAGACAATAAAAATAGAACGGCAGCAGAAGTAAGGTCATGTTTTGCAAAAAATGGTGGAAATCTTGCAGAATCTGGATCTGTTTCATGGAATTTTGAGACAAAAGGTGTAATTGATACTACAGTATTTCCTGAAAAAATTGATGAAATATCTATGGCCGGAATTGATGCTGGCGCTATAGATGTAGATATTGAAGAAACAAATATTTCTTTTTATACATCATATCAAGGCTTTGAGTCTGTAAGAAAATCTCTTGAGTCTGATGAATCTGTGACTATTGATAGGTCTGAAATTGAATTAGTACCAAATACATTTGCTGAAGTAGAAAAGAATATAGCAATAAAAACTATGAAGTTATTAGAAAAATTGGAAGACTTAGACGATATTCAAAAAGTTTTTTCTAACCTAAATATAACTACAGAATTAGTTAATGAGTTCCAAGAAACTTAATGTCCCCATTTGAAATAAATTCAGAATTTTCTCCTAAAGGTGACCAGAAAGAAGCAATAAACAATATTTCTAATAATTTTAATTCTGGAATGAAAAGACAAACATTGCTTGGTGTTACAGGTAGCGGCAAGACATTCACTATGGCTAGTGTTATATCTGAAATAAAAAGGCCAGCTTTAGTGATAGCACACAACAAGACCCTGGCAGCACAACTTGCTACAGAATTTGAAGAATTCCTTCCTAATACCAGAGTTCATTACTTTGTTTCATATTATGATTACTATCAACCTGAAGCATATGTGCCAAAATCTGATACTTATATAGAAAAGGAAGCAGATATAAATGAGGAAATAGAGAAGTTAAGGCATGCATCTACTAATGACCTTTTAACCAACAAAGAAGTTGTGATAGTTGCATCTGTATCATGCATATATGGCCTCGGAGATCCTGATGAATACAGAGATTTTAAAATAGAATTAAAGCAGGGATCTGATAAAAACCTAAGAGATTTACTTAGAAACTTGGTTTCAATGCAATACGAAAGGAATGAAATTGACTTACAAAGAGGAACTTTCAGAGTGCGAGGTGATTCTGTAGAAATAATTCCTTCAGATGAGGAAATTGTAACAAGAATTCAATTTTGGGGGGATGAGATTGAAAAAATTTCGAAAGTGGACCCTCTAACTGGGGAAGTCTTAGGCACTTCCAATCAAGCAGATATCTTTCCTGCTAAGCATTGGGTAACTAGCCAAGACAGACTTAACGTGGCTTTAAAAGATATTGAAATAGAATTAAATGACCAACTAAAATACCTAAAGTCACGTAACAAATTATTAGAAGCCCAAAGATTAGAGCAAAGAACTAGATTTGACATGGATCTTATGCGTGAAACAGGTAGTTGCCCAGGAATAGAAAATTATTCGAGACATATAGGTAGAAGGAAAGAAGGGTCTCCCCCGCCAACTCTTTTGGATTATTTCCCAAATAATTTCGTAGTATTTATAGACGAAAGTCATATTACTCTTCCTCAAATAAGAGGTATGTTTTTTGGTGACAGATCAAGAAAAGAAACATTAATTGAATATGGATTTAGGCTACCTTCAGCAATAGACAACAGACCTTTAAATTTTGAAGAATTCGATAATAAAATTGATCAAATTACATATGTTTCAGCAACCCCAGGGCCACATGAGAGTGAAACTGAACAAGATAGGGCATTACAAATTATGAGACCAACAGGATTATTAGATCCAAAAATCGAAGTATTGCCTTCAAAAAATCAAATTGATGATCTTATCAATAGGATAAACTTAAAAGTAGAAAAAAAAGAGCGGACCTTGGTAACAACATTGACTAAAAGGATGGCAGAAGAACTTTCAGAATATCTAATAGAGATGGGAATTAAAACACATTATCTACATTCAGAGATTGACACCTTAGAAAGAGTGGAAATTCTTAGAGACCTGAGGTACGGATTATATGATGTAATTGTTGGTATTAATTTACTTAGAGAGGGAATTGATTTACCTGAAGTAAGTTTAGTAGCAATTATTGATGCAGATAAAGAAGGATTTTTAAGATCTTCAACTTCGCTAATCCAAACAATAGGAAGAGCTGCAAGGCACATAAATGGTGAAGTTATCATGTATGCGGACAAAGTAACCAAGTCTATGAAATATGCGATTGAAGAAACTAACAATAGAAGAAAAGTGCAAGGTGAATTTAATCAAAAATTTGGAATCACTCCAAAATCAATAACAACTTCAATTAAAGATATTACTGAAAAATTAAAAGAAAAGTCTGAAAAACCTCATGAGCAACAATACAATGACATGAATAAAGTTGAGTTCCAAAAATTAATTAAAAAATTGGAAAAGGAAATGAAATCTTATGCCAAAGGGATGGAATTTGAGAAAGCAGCAATGATAAGAGATCAAATTTCTGAACTAAGAAGAATTAAAATTAAGTAGAAATTAAACTTTGATTTAATATATAATGTTTTTATGAGTGAAATTTTAAATAAAGAAAAAGTTATTGAGGCTCTTAAGGAAGTTTATGATCCTGAGATACCAGTAAATATTGTTGATCTAGGACTAATTTATGAAGTTGAAATAGATAATGGTGAGGTTGATGTGAAAATGACATTAACTGCTGCTGGTTGCGGAATGGGGCCATACATTGCTCAGCAAGCTGAATGGGCAATATCTGAATTAGAAGAAGTAGAGGATGTAAACGTAGATATTGTATTTGAGCCGCCGTGGGATCCTGAAAAAATTACTGAAGATGGAAAAAAACTTTTAGGTATAGACTAAATGTCCTCTAAAAGAAAGTTAACTCCTAAAGAAGAAGCTAGGCTTGCCCAAGTCAGAGAGAACTTCCAAAAAAGAAAAGAAATAACTTCCGGTTTATCACAAATAAAAAATAAAATAGGTGTTTATAGCGGGAAAGGTGGGGTTGGCAAAACAACAGTTGCTGTTAATCTAGCATGCTCTTTAGCATCAATTGGCAAATCTGTAGGAATATTTGACGTAGATATAGATTGCCCAAATGTAGCAAACATTCTTCATTTAAGCGAGGGCCCTACTCAAGACGAAAAAGATGGTAAATTCTACCCTTCATCAAGGTTTGATATTAAAGTCATGACTATGTCTTTTTTTCATGAAAATGAAGAAGAGGCTACTATATGGAGAGGCCCTATGATAACTAATGCTATAAATCAACTCCTACAAATGACACATTGGGGAGAAATGGAATATTTAATAGTAGACATGCCTCCCGGAACATCGGATGGACCTCTAACTGTAATGCAAACTCTTAGTTTGGATGGATTTGTTATAGTAACTGCCCCGCAAGATGTTTCAAAATTGGACGCAATTAGATCTATAAACATGATCAAAAAACTTAACCAAAACATAATTGGGGTTGTAGAGAATTTTTCAGGACCTGTTTTTGGAACAGGGGCTGGTAAAGAAATTTCAGAACAATTTAAAATTCCATTGCTTGGGTCAGTTTCTTTAAATGCAGAACATAATCAGGGAGCAAAACCAGCATCCATGACTTCTAAAACTGTAAAAGATGAGTTCGAAAAAATAGCTTTAGAGGTTACAAGTAATATAAAAGATTAAAGTTTCTTAAGTTCTTCAGCTAGCCTAGAGCCTACAATTTCATCTTCTCCGGGGTATAGTCCAAATGGAGATATCCTAGCCAAATTGCCATCATAATTTCCATCTAGATCCTGATCACATCTCATCCATATTCTTGGATTTCCATTTTTTAAAGCTTCCTGTACATCAATTAAAGATGCACCTTCTTTGGTAAGTGAAATCCTAACACCATGAGGATCGTGACCGATTGTATTTTCTTGAATTTCAACATCAACACCTTCGATACCTTTTATATGAGAAGCTATCACAGAACACGTTTTTTCTGCTTTTGCCAACCTATCTTCGTGGTTCATATTCATCCATATCTTTGCTGCTGCCACTGCCCCAATAATTTCTTGTCTATCAATTTTTTGAGGTCTACCAACTCCTCTAACTCGCCTCATTTCATAGGAAATAAAACTTTGAAGAGCGACTTTTCTAATAATATCTTTAGTACCAACAACAAATCCTGTAGAATGCGGAGCGCCAAAATATTTCGCCGCATATGAAACTGCATCAGCCCCCATATTCGAATATTTTGATAAATTAGAGAGCGGATATATTTGACCAGCAGCATCCACCATAACTGGAAGATTATATTTCTTTGCTACTTCTAATGTTTCATCTAATGTTAATGCGTTTGGATCATCAATAGTCTCATTTGCAACATAGTGAACTGCAACAGTTTTTTCTCCAATAGACTCCTCTAGGTCATCTTTTATTACTTTATCTTTTGCTCCAAATTCAACTAATTTTGCTCCGGCATACGTCAAGCATCTTTCATAATGATATCTTTGCCTAGACTGAATTAATATCTCATCTTTAATTCCTGTTGTATCAGGCAATTGAACAATTAAATCATCGTTGTCTCCTGCCATAAATGCTGCGGTAGTTAAAGTAAGTGCTGAGCCAGCTCCAGAAGTAATGTAAGATGCTTCTGCCCCAAAAAGTTCGGCTAAATAATTTCCTGCTTTTTCTTCAAGTTCGTCCATTGGAACATACATGTCTTGTGCGCTCTGCATAGCCTCAATAACTTCAGGAGGCTGAGTAGAACCTCCTAGTAAAGTTACACTTCCAATAGCGTTAATAATTGGTTCAATCCCCAGATCAGAATAAATTTTTTTGCTCATAGTAACCCCTAATAAAACAAATTAGTTATATTATTAGTTTAACAATGTGAAATTAAATGACAATGGTTAACAAAAAAATTATTAAATCAAAAAATATTTCTAATGGATCAACTGACGGATGGTTAATAGATCACTGCATTTTAATTGAAGACAAATTAATTACCGATATAATACCTGAATCTGACCTAACAAGTGATTATGCTAAAAGTTATGACATAATTGATCTAGGTGACTCATTTACATTACCAGGGCTAATTGAAAGCCATGCACATTTTCAATTTTCTGCTACACCTGATGCATATAATATATATTTTGAAGAAAACGATTTGCAAAGAATGGAAAGGGCTAAAAATAATGCAAAAACTGCTCTACATTCAGGTGTTACTACTATAAGAGATTTAGGAGCACCCAACGAATTAATTTTTCCTTTAAAATCTCTAATTGATAATGAAGAAATAGATGGCCCAGAAATTTTTCCAACTGGGACCCCACTTACTATAAAAGATGGTCATTGTTGGTTTTTTGGCACAATTGCAAATAATTCTAAAGAAATATGTTCAATTATTGAAAGGCAACTTAAATTAGGGGCTACTCATATAAAGATCATGGCTTCTGGAGGATATTTTACACCTAGCTCTAACCCAAGAATATCTCAATATTCATTTGAAACTTTAAAGGAAGTTGTAAACTTTTGTAATGACAACGATACATACTTATGTGCCCATACGCTTTCTAGCGAATCTACAAAAAGTTGTGTTGATGCTGGCGTACATAATATTATTCATGGAAGATGGTTTGATAAATCTCTAGATAAATCATATGAATTTGAAGAGAATTATTCTAAGAAAATATCAGAAAAAGGAATATTTGTTGACTCGACCATTTCTAAACACTTATTAGAATATGAGTCGAAATTAAAAGGCGAAAAACAGAGAAAACCCAATCCAAATGTAATTAAATCTGAACCAACCTTTGAAGAAATAATTAGTATCTTCAGAAAACTAGACCAAGACAATGTGGATATTATAGGAGCATTAGACATGGGTATGTCCCAAGCTTTTTTTGATAAATGCGTTGCTAGCGCTTGGGCTCATGTTGAATGGCTTGGATTCGATCACTGGAAAGCCATAAGAAGTATAACAAGTCTAAATGCTAAGGCTTTAAAAATTGACAATTACAAAGGATCTTTAAAAAAAGATTATATTGCTGACATTGTATCTTTCTCTAATGATCCAACACTAAATATTAGAAATCTAGAAACCAATCCTAACTCAGTAATAAAAGCCGGCAAGGCTATAAAAATAAATGGCCAAATAATTTAATCATCTTCAAGTGTTGAAATATCGCCCTCAGGCAGCCCTAACTCTCTAGCTTTAAGCAATCTTCTCATTATTTTTCCACTTCTTGTTTTCGGCATTGTTTCTACGTAATCAATATCTCTAGGGGCTACTGCAGCTGAAAGTTTTCCTCTTGAGAACTTCATTAACTCTAGTCTCAATTCTTTGCTCCATTCATAACCATTATTCAAAGCAACAAACGCTTTTACTACTTCCATAGCTAATTTGTCAGGAATGCCTATTACTCCTGCCTCTGCGACTGCTTCATGCTCTATTAATGCACTTTCAACTTCAAAAGGACTAACAAGATGCCCTGCAGTATTAATGACATCATCAGATCTTCCTTGGAACCAAAAATATCCATCTTCATCCATAAATGCCTCATCTCCTGTTATATACCAACCCCTTTTGAACCTAGAATTATATCTTTCATCATTTTTCCAATAAGCAAAAAATTGAGAAGGCCAACCAGGTTTAACTGCAAGAATTCCTGGTTCATTTGGAGGTAGTCTTTTTAAGTCCTTATCAAGTATAGCAAGTTCAATTCCAGGTATAGGTAAGCCCATACTTCCTGGTCTAATTTGCATCGAAGAGAGGTTTGCACACATTATGGCACCTGTTTCAGTTTGCCACCAATTATCATGAATAGGCATTCCATAATTTTCGTTACCCCATACAACAGCCTCAGGATTCAATGGTTCTCCAACACTTGCAATAAATCTTAATGAAGATAGGTCACTCTTCTTTATTGGGGCGTCACCCGCCTTCATCAGCATTCTTATTGCTGTAGGAGCTGTATACCAAATATTTACATCATATTTTTCAATAACTGAATACCATTTAGATGCCGAAAACCCGCCTTCATAAATTATCTGAGTAATTCCATTGCTCCAAGGCGCAAACATTCCGTATGATGTTCCAGTAACCCATCCAGGATCTGCAGTACACCAATAAATGTCATTTTTTTGGAAATCAAGGGCCCACTTTCCAGTTGCATACTGCTGAACTATTGATTGGTGCCTATGCAAAGCACCTTTTGGTTTACCAGTAGTTCCAGAAGTATAATGCATAATTGAATAGTCATATTGTGATGTATTTTCAATTGATTCAATAGGCCCTGATGATGCCATCAGGTCTTCATAAGACAAATCACCCCCTACTAAAGGACTCGCTTCTCTGTCATTTTTGTTAACAATTATAATTTTTTCTAAATCATGCAGGTCAGGAATAATGCTTTCTATTTTTTTTCTTAATTCTGGCTGTGTGACAAGAATTTTTGCACCTGAATCTAGCATCCTATCTTTTACAGGATCAGGGCCAAATGCTGAGAATAAAGGCCCAACTATTGCCCCTATCTTAAGTCCTCCAAATACAGAAATATAACATTCGGGCAATCTATCCATAAACACAAATACTCTGTCTCCTTTATTAACACCAAGTCCTTTAAGTACATTGGCAAATTTATCTGTATGAAATTTTAAATCTTTGAATGTATATGTTTCTTCTTCATTATTTTTTCCATTCCATATCATTGCCACATTATCACCAGCACCAGAATCTACGTGGCTATCAATACATACATAAGCATTATTGAGCCCGCCTCCAGGTAACCAAGGTATTTCTTCAAACATTTCGTCCCAATTGAAACTATTCTTGAAATCTGAGATATTTTCTATGTTTGGTGCTACTTTGGGTTTTCTATTCGCATCTTTGTTTATGTATTCGAAAGCCATATTTCTCCCCTAATCTATTATTAGCCATTTAAGTTTTTCCATAACTGATATAAGATAATTTAACCAATTATTTAGAACATGATATAAATATTATTCTAATAAAATCGTGTTAAGTTGAAAAATCAAAAGAAAAATACTGCAAAATGAAAGTTTTATTTTTAAAAGATAACCTACCAACAGCCATGGCTGGCGAAATAAAAGAGGTAAAATCAGGATTTGCTAGGAATTTTTTAATTCCTAAAGGGATAGCTGAAAGAGCCAATAAATCATCTGTGGCAAGGGTAGAAAAGTTAAGGAAGCAAGCTGAAATAAGACGTGCAGATATGAAAACTAAGTGGGTAGGTGTTTCAGAACTTATTAATGATCTGGAATTAGAGATTGTTGCCCAAACTGGCCCAACTGGCAAACTTTTCGGATCTGTTACTAATTCCCAAATTGCTAGTTCCCTAGAAGAAAATTTAGATGGAGTTACTATAGATAGGAGATCAATAAGGATATCTGAGCCAATAAAAATGATTGGAAATTATGAAGTTCCAATTAAATTATTTGAAGGTGTAGAAACTCAAGTTAAAATTCAAGTTAAGTCAGATGGAAATGTTGAGTTTGCTGAAGAACTTTTGGAAATTACTGAAGGAAAAGTTGAGGAATCCCCTGAAGAATCTTCTGAAGAAGAATTTTCACAAGAAGAAAAAACTAATGATTCAGACGTTGAATCGGATGTTGAATCAGAAGAAAACGAAGAAAGCGCCCCAGAAGAAAAAATAAGTAAAGAAGAGTAAAATTGTTAGGTGAAAAATTACCACCTCATGACCTAGCTGCAGAAACCGCAGTGATTGGTTCTATAATCTTGGACGGTGATTCGCTCGTCAAAATTTCAGGTTTCTTGTCTCCATCTGACTTTTTTAATAAAACTCATTCTGTTTGTTACCAATCTTGTATAGATATGCTCGATAAAGGAATTGCAATAGATGAAAAAACTTTAGGTGATTTTCTTGAAACAAGTGACAGTCTAAATGAAATAGAAGGAGGGAGATCTTATTTAACTTATCTAGTCTCTCAAACCCCGACATATATGCATATTGAGTTTTATGCCAGAACTGTACATAGGACTGCTACCCATAGAAGACTAATTACTGCTGCATCTGATATAGCTAATCTAGGATATGAAAACTCCCAGGACGTTGATCAGGCCCTAAATCAGGCTGAAGATATACTTTATGGGATCAGGTCATCTCATGATTCACGAGATTTCGTTGATATAAGCGTACCTTTAGATAGTTGGTTAACTTTTGATAATGAAATTGACGGTGATATAGCGCCAATCCCTTCTGGATTTCCTGATATAGATAACTTACTTGGAGGATTAAATAGGTCAGACATGATTGTTCTTGCGGCTAGGCCGAGTATTGGAAAAAGCACACTAGGGCTAAACATAGCCAGAAATGTTGCAGGAGGAGGTCATAAAGTTGCTATATTCAGTCTTGAAATGGGAAGAGATCAGATTGCAATGAGACTACTGTCATCAGAAGCGCTGATTGAAACGAACCGAATAAGGCAGAGACTCACAACAGATACTGAAGATGAAAGAATATTAGAGGCAATTGGTAGGCTTTCAGACCTTGATATATCTATTGATGATACCCCTTTTCAGACTGTTACAGAAATGAGAGCAAAAGCTAAAAGGCTCCAAAAAGAACGAGGTCTAGATTTTATAGTGGTTGATTATATGCAGTTAATCTATGGAGGAAGGAATATGAACGATAATAATAGAGCGCAAGAGGTTAGCAAAATATCAAGATCATTAAAGGGCATGGCGAGAGATTTAAATGTGCCAGTAATAGCAATTTCTCAACTGAGCAGATCTATTGAGCAGAGGCAAAGTCATAGACCAGTTTTGTCTGATTTAAGAGAAAGCGGAAGTATTGAGCAAGATGCTGATATTGTTGCATTTATACACAGAGAAGAGAAATATATCTCTGAAGAAGAGTGGCTTAGGTCTAAATCCGCAGGAGAGGCATATCCTAGAGGTATTTCAGAACTAATTGTTGCAAAACACAGAAATGGTCCAATAGGAAATGTGGACCTAGTTGTTCAAGATCAATATGCAAGGTTTAGGTCAATAAAAAAACAATCCACTAATTAAAAATAATGAAACCTATACAGGGCGAGATGTGGGAACAAAAATATCCAGAGTGGCTCGTTATTCTTGGTAGATTAAATGAAGTAACTATTTCTGATGCGGATGATAATTTCATAAAAGATATTGAAAAAGATTATGAATCGATAAATATTGTAGATGAAGCTAAGAAATTCGAGTACTATTGGAGTGGTAAAAGAAAACTTAAAACAAATAGAAAAGGTAGCTGGAAACTAGGCTGGAAAAATTGGTTAGATAAAACTAAGAGGCAAAAAGAATATTATGAAAGAACTAAGCAAGGAACTCCAAAAAATTCAGCAACAGATAATTACTTCAGGTCAAAAGAATACCTCCAGGAAGTCAGAAGGAAGCAAAAAGAAAGAAAATCAAGAAAATCAGGCCTTGATTAATTGCTCTATATGTGATGATTTGCACTGGATATCTCCTTTAGATCAGAATATAAATTCGGTAAATTATATTCTTTGCGAGTGTGTTAAAGATGAAGTTATAAGTCGGCAGAAGGAGAGCATCACTAGCTCACAAGATCTTGGAGACCTGACACCTTCCATGCTTAAAAGGATGACTTTTGGGACATTTAAAACTAATCAGGCAGATTCAAATCTCGTAGAGGCCTTAGAAATATCAAAAGCATATTTTGAAAATCCAGATGGATGGCTACTTTTTACAGGACCAACTGGAGTAGGAAAAACTCATCTTTCGGTAGCAATAGCTGAAAAAAGAATCAAATCATTAAAGCCTGTCTACTTTGGTTTTATACCAAATATATTAGAAAAATTAAGAAATTTTAATAACTACAATAACCAAACTGAAGGGTATTTATCTTTTCTAATTGAATGCCCATTCTTGATAATAGATGATTTAGGCTCACAAGTTAATAGCAACTGGTCAGAAGAAAAAATATATCAAATCATAGTAAATAGACACAACAACGGATTACCAACAATTATTACTACGCGCGCAAGCAATATTAGTGAACAATTAGTATTCAACCCGCAAATAAGAGAGGCTATACAATCAAGGCTTCAAGATACAAAAATGGTAAATGAATTTGCAATCGTTTCTCAGGACTATAGAAATAGGAAATAAATATGCATAATAAATTTTCTAAATTAATACCTAATGATGAATTAATAAAGTTATACTCTGGAACTATTTGGGCAGAAGGACCCGCATGGATAAACAATTTATCTTCTCTAGTATGGAGTGATGTTAGAAGCAATAAGATGCTAATTTATGATTCTAAAATAGAATCTGTAAGTACTTTTAGGTCACCTTCAAGTTTTAATAATGGAAATTGTCTAGATAATTTACAAAGACTGATTAGTTGCCAACATGAAAATAGGTGCATTGTTAGAGAGGAAGATAATGGAAATTTAACAGTAATTGCTGATAACTTTGAAGGCAAAAAGTTTAACTCTCCTAACGACGTAGTTGTTAAAAGCGATAATTCTATATGGTTTACCGATCCTCCATACGGAATATTAACAAATGAAGAAGGAAAGAAATCTGAAAGCGAGATAGGTGGAAATTATGTATACAAGGTGGATGATAATGGTACAGTTTCAAAAATTTTAGATAACTTTGACAAGCCTAATGGAATAGTTTTTTCCCCTGATGAAAAATATCTTTATGTTGCAGACAGCGGAGCAGCGGAACCAGGAAACATAGATTTTAATAAGCCACATCATGTTAAAAGATACGATTTAGATAATAATGGCAATTTAAGCAATGAGATTATTTTTTGCGATATAGAAGAAGGATTTCCTGACGGAATGACAACAGATATCGATGGAAATTTATTTATTTGTGATCCTTATGGCCATAAAATTCATATATATGAAAGTTCTGGAAATTTCATTGGACATATAAATATTCCTGAACGAGTTGCAAATTGTACATTTGGAGGAGAAAATAACTCTTTATTGTACATAACTGCATCCACATCTTTATATGTATTAGAGACAGGAACAATAGGGCAATGATCATTACTGATATTGAAAAAAAATGCATAAATGCCATCCGCTTTTTATCAATTGATATGGTTCAAAAAGCAAATTCTGGCCATCCTGGCGCACCAATGAGTTTAGCCCCATTAACATTTGTTTTATGGAGGGATCACTTAAGGTTTAATCCAAACAAACCTAAATGGCCAGATCGTGATAAGTTTATTTTATCTGCAGGCCACGCCTCTGCCCTTCTTTACTCAATACTTCATTTAACTGGCTACAAAATTTCAATTAACGATATAAAAAATTTCAGGCAATATGAAAGTATAACGCCTGGTCACCCAGAGTATGGATTAACAGATGGAGTGGAAGCTACTACAGGTCCTTTAGGTCAAGGATTTGCAAACGGAGTTGGTATGGCAATAGCTTCAAAAAGAAAAGAAAGTATAAATGACTTAGAGCACTTACCAACTACAATTTATTCTATAGTCTCTGACGGAGATCTTATGGAAGGCATATCTTCAGAAGCAGCTTCAATAGCAGGGACCCTAAAGTTAAATAATATTATATATTTTTATGATTCTAACAATATCTCCATTGAAGGTTCTACAGATTTAGCATTCAAAGAAGATGTTGCTAAGCGATTTCAATCTTATGGATGGAATGTAATTGAAAATATTCAAGGGGAAGATATTTATAAAATATCAGAATCAATTGATTTGGCTAAAGAATCTGATTTACCCTCTCTAATTATATTAAATACTAAAATTGGTCACGGAAGTCCTAATAAATCTGGAACTGAGAAAGCGCATGGTGAGGCTTTAGGAGAGGAAGAAGTTGAATTAACAAGAAAAGAATTAAATTGGACTAACGATCCATTTGATATACCGGATGATGTATATAAATATTTCGAAGAATTTGTAAATAAAAAGATTTCAAGTTTTGAATATTCAGATAAAGGAATCGGGCGCCTAAAGACTGCAATTAATATAGATCATTCTCATGATTTCTCAAAATCTTTTGAAGAACTTAAATCTTCAAATGTAAAAGAAAATATTTCTACAAGAGATTCGTCAGGAATAGTTCTAAACAAGTTAAGCCAAGATTCAAATTTATTTATTGGGGGTTCTGCTGATTTAGCTGGATCAACAAAAACATATATTAACTCTTCCACTTCTATAAATTCTAGTAATTTTTCTGGGGTTAATATGCATTACGGAGTCAGAGAACATGCAATGGGTGGTATAAGTAATGGGCTTGCATTGTCAGGATTTATTCCATTTGCAGGCACTTTCCTAATTTTTTCTGATTATATGAGGAATTCAATTAGGCTATCAGCATTAAGTGAACTTCAAGTTTTATATATTTTAACTCACGACTCAATTGGTTTAGGTGAAGATGGGCCAACTCATCAGCCAATTTCTCAATTAATGTCTCTAAGACTGATACCAAATTTATTAGTATTTAGGCCAGCAGATTATTTTGAAACATTAAAGTGCTTTGAGGAATCCCTAAAGAATACTAATAAGCCTTCTGTATTTGCATTAACTAGGCAAGGTGTTGCTACCTTAAACAATAATGATACTTCTGAATCTAATAAGGGAGGTTACGTATTATCAGGCAATTTAGAAGAAACTCAAGACATTATCCTTATAGGGACTGGATCTGAGGTTGAACTATGCTTAGAAACTCAAAAAGAGTTAAATAAAATTAATATCACTTCTAGGGTTGTTTCTATGCCTTGCTGGGAATTATTTGAAATGCAATCGGATGAATATAAAAACAAAGTGCTTCCTCATGAAATGAAAAAGAGAGTCTCAGTTGAAGCAGGAGCAACATTGGGATGGCAAAAATATATTGGTGATAATGGCATCTCCATTGGAATAGATGAATTCGGATCATCCGCCCCAGGTAATATCGTACTAGAAAAAAAAGGGTTTTCAGTAGAAAATATACTTAACGTATGTAAAAAAATACTGGAAAGGTAATATTCTAATGAAAATAGCTATAGGCGGTGATCATGGTGGATTTGAACTAAAAGATAAATTGATTACTTTTTTAAAATCTCTAAATCATGAAGTAGTTGATATGGGTGCGTATGAATTTAATTCAACTGATGACTATCCTGATTTTTGCTTTCCGGTTGCAAAAATGGTTGCAGAGAAAAAGGCAGATAGAGGAATCATTTCTTGTATGAGTGGAATTGGTGCAGTAATAACTGCAAATAAGGTGAAAGGGGTTAGAGCAGGATTATGCCATACAGAATATTTAGCAAGACAAGGGGTTGAGCATGACGACATGAATGTCTTATGCCTTGGAGCAATAATTGTAGATCACAATATTGTAGAAAACTTAGTATTAGAATTTTTAAATGCTAAATTCCTGACTGACGAAAAATATACTAGAAGACTAAATAAAGTTATAAATATTGAAAATTCAGAAGAGTTATAATTGAATTCACAAATACAAAAAATTAATGAATTGGGCCAATCTGTTTGGTTAGACTCTATTTCTAGAGGAATGATTAATTCTGGAAAACTAAGTTCTATGATATCAGAAGGGATTTCAGGCATTACATCTAATCCTGCCATATTTCAAAAAGCACTCTCTTCTGAAAATACTTATGACAAAGATATTAAATCTTTAACCAATTTAGATCCCAATGCAAAAAGTATTTTCCAAGATTTGTCTATAAAAGACATATCTGATGCCTGTAAATTACTGAGAACGGTTTATAAAAAAACTGAAGGTAAGGACGGATTTGTAAGCATAGAAATAGATCCTAAATTTGCTAATGATACTAAAAAGAGCATTAGAGAAGGGATTTATCTTCATGAATCTATTAATCAACCCAATGTGATGATTAAGGTACCTGGCACAGAAGCTGGAATGCCTGTAATAGAACATCTTATTGGTTTAGGAATAAATGTAAATGTGACCTTATTGTTTTCAAGATCTATGTATAAAAAGGCTGCAAAAGCATATATAAATGGGCTTTATAAGTTATCTCCAGACCAAATGAATAAAGTAAATTCTGTGGCTTCTTTCTTTATTAGCAGGATAGACACATCTGCGGATATAGTTATAAATGAAAAATCTCAAGGAAAAGTTGCTATATCAAATGCAATTCTTGCTTATCAAGATTATAAAAAAATATTCTCAGAGGAATCTTTTGGTCAATTAGAAAATAATGGGGCCAACAAACAAAGGCTTCTTTGGGCTTCTACTTCAGTTAAAAACCCTAATTATGAAAAACTTCTATACGTTAATAAACTGATAGGGCCAGAAACTGTAAATACTGTTCCAGAAAATGTATATGAAGAAATTATCTCAAATAATATTCAATACAAGGATTTACTTAATTCTGATACAAAATATCACGAAGAAATAATTATAAATGCTCTTAGCAATGACGAATTAAAAAATATTACTGATGAATTGTTAAGTGACGGAATAAGGCTTTTTGAAGAAGCTTTTGATAGTCTTTTGAATGAAATAAATAATAAAATTACTGATCATTCATAAGGTATGTCAGATTATAAATTAAAGCATAATGATCTTGCCTTGCTAAATGACATTGAAAAGGACATATCAAGTCTTTATGCTTCAAAAAATATCTGGATAGAACACCCTCTTTCTTATCAAGAAAGACTAGGTTGGATTAAAACTCCAACGCTCATAAAAGAATCAATAAGATTATGCAAAAGCACATTTGATGAAGTAGTCAAAAATTCGAATCCTTCTTCAGTTGTTTTTATTGGGATGGGCGGCAGCATTCAAACGGGCAAAGTGTTAAATCAAATATCTTTAAAGAGCAAATATCAACTTATTTTCCTGGATAGTACAAATCCAAAGGATATCTCGGTAGTTCGAGAGAAAATAGATTTGCCCAAAACTCTTTTTGTTTTTATGAGTAAATCTGGAACAACATTAGAGACAAATAAAGTGATGGATTTTTTCATCAAAGAACTTTCTGAAGAAGGGGAATCTGATTACCGGGATAGATTTATTGTACTTACTGATGCTAAAAATTCTTTAGATAAATTTGCTATCAAAAATAATTTTTTGAAAGTAATTAATACACCCAAAAATATAGGTGGAAGGTTTTCATCTGCCACTCCATTTGGAGTTTTTCCTGCAACCTTTATGAATGAAATATTAACTTATCTTGAAAATAATTCCCTTTGGAATTTAAACCAAATTAAAAAAAAATGTACCCTTCTTACTTCTGTATTAAAAAATTCTTACGATAATCATAACGGGGTTTTAAACTTAGAAATACCCGAAGAAATCAGCCAAATGGGTATTTGGTTAGAACAAATAATTGCTGAATCAACAGGCAAAAACGGAAAAGGTATAACCCCAATAATTAATAATGACAGTAATATTGGTTATCCTAAAATATCAATAAACAATAATTCTGAAAAAAAATATACTAGCACTAATACAGATGAATTAATTATAAGTTTTAATAAAAAGACAATATTAGAAGATATGTTTATATGGCAGACATCAGTATCAATATTATGCAAATACATGTCTATTTTTCCATTCGATGAGCCTGATGTAACAAGATCTAAAATAAATACTGAAAACATACTTAAAAAACATAAAGAAATAAGAAAAGTAACTATTCCTTATTCTAGATCTGATATTAATAATATAATAAATGAAAATAAAACAAATCGAGTTTTATACATAAATTTATATTTAAATGAAACAAAAAAAATTAATGGTTCATTGGATAGATTAAAAGAAAAATTAAGTTTTTCTCATGGCATAAGGTCAATTGCTGGATTTGGGCCACGATACTTACATTCGGTTGGTCAACTACAAAAAGGTGGCCCTAAAGATGTATGGTCTATATTTTTTTATGACGAAAATTTAATTAATTCATACAACAACAAAAATAATTATAGAGACTTGAGTGACACGTTTAAAGCTCAAATGCTAGGAGATCTTTATGCTTTGATAGATCTTGAGATAAACACTTATTTAGTTAACATTGATTCAAATAATAAGGATCCTTTTGAAAATCTTATAAATAAAATAAAGGAGTAATAGTGGAAATTGCAGTAATAGGACTAGGAAAGATGGGGTTAGGTATATCAAAAAGGCTTATGAAAGATGGTCATACTGTTTTTGGTTATGATTCAAGTTGGGATACTAAAAAATACAAAAGTAATCAAATAGAAGAATTAAAATCTCTAGATGAAATAACAGATAAACTTAGAAATAGTTCTAGGAAAGTAATATGGGTTATGGTTCCTTCTGGAGAACCCACAAAATCAACTATTAACAAATTAAGTTTGATATTAAATAATAGTGACATAATTATAGATGGAGGAAATTCTTATTACAAAGAGTCTTTAGAAATATCTTCAGAACTATCTAAGAAGGATATTTACCTTCTTGATTCAGGCACTAGTGGGGGAATATGGGGTGAAAAAGAAGGATATTGCTTGATGGTAGGAGGAGATAAAGATGCTTATAAATACTGTGAAAGTATTTTTAAATCACTTTCAACTGACGGAAAAGGCTACGGATATATGGGCCCAAGTGGATCTGGACACTTTGTGAAAATGATACACAATGGAATTGAATATGGGATGATGCAGTCAATGGCTGAAGGAATTGAAATATTACATGAAAAAAAAGAATTTAATCTTAATTTAACTCAAATAACATCTCTATGGCAGCATGGGAGTGTGGTTAGATCATGGCTTTTAGATCTACTAAATAATGCTTTACAAGAAGATTCTGAGTTATCTAGCGTTGCACCTTATGTTGAAGATTCAGGGGAAGGCAGATGGACTATAAAAGAAGGAATAGATTTAGATGTTCCAACTCACGCAATAACATCCTCACTTTATTCAAGGTTCTACTCAAGAAATAATGATTCTTTTGGGTTTAAGATATTGGCTTCACTTAGGAATCAATTCGGTGGTCATTCTATAAAAAAAGTTAATTGAAAATTTTTGAATAGAGGTCTTCCTGTCTATTCATTGCATTCTGATATATGATCATTTTCTTTTCATTTGGATCATAAAATTTGGTTACCTCAAAATCAAAATCATCAAATGAACTTGATAATCCCATAGCGTTTAATGCTAGAATTGCAGTTCCTCTGCCTGTGTCCTCTTGTACATTTGATACACCAACTCGCATACCTAAAACGTCTGATAACATTTGTAGCCAATATTTTGAAGATTGAACTGCTCCCCCAGAGGCAACAACTAAACATTCTTCTTGAAGTAAAGTCATTAGTCTTTTTGAAACTAAACCAAATCTATATGCTATAGATTCCAGAAAAGCCTGGTAAATTTCTGATTTAGTAGTAGATAATCTAAGTCCTGTTAATGTGCCCGTAGCATTTTCAGCCCATCCTACTGCCCTTTCCCCTGCCAAAAAAGGCAAAACAGTTAAGCCGTGGGCATCAGGTTTAGATCTTAATAGAGTATTTTCTAACTCTAGATTAGATTCGCTTGTACCAATTTCTTCAATTAAGTTTTCACCTACATCAGACTGAATATTCATTAATTTTTTCAACCATAATCCCACATTACCACCTTCTGAAAAAGCACCTCCTAAAAGACTATGATTTTCCCCTAACCTATAATTCCATAAGCCTTGTGGGATATTAATTTTTGTTTTATTAGTTAGCACCCTTAGCGCTCCAGTCGTTCCAATAGATAAGGCTATCTTGTTTTCAGAATTACACCCAACACCTATGTTAGACGAAGCTCCATCACCTACAGGTAAAAAAAATGGCACATTAGATAAACTAGGCCATCTTTTTGAATATTTACTGTTCAGTCCTTTTATGTTTTTTGTATAAGGACTTAAATTAGGAAGATTATTCTCTTTTAAGCCAATAAAATTTAACCCAGGCGAATACCAAATTAATTTTTTTCTATCCAACAATCCTGTCCAACTTGCAACTGAATAACTTATATCAATATCTTTATTTTGCATCCATTTTCTTAGTAGGTAATTAGAAAAATCAGTCCATAAATCAACCTTTTTATCCAAATCTGAATATTTCTCTTTAAACCAAATAATTCTTGAAGGAATATAAGAAGTATGCATTGGACAACCAGTATCATCATAAAAAACTTTCTGATTAACGCCTTCTTTAAGTTTTGAAAGTTGCTTATATGGCCTAGTATCTGCATATGTAAATACATCTGTTATAGGGGTGCTGTTCTTATCAAGGCCAACTACTGTACTTGCCATTGTGTCAGTTGAAAAGGCAACAATTTCATACTCTGATCCTTTTAAAAGCAATTCATCAAGTCCTCTCTCAATAATTTGAGAAGATTCCAAGGCATTAAATGTATAGGTGCCATCCGTCTTTATTGTCATCCAATGCTCAAACTTTATCTGACAACTTTTAATTGGATTTGCACCTAAATCAAATAAACCAATTTTTACAAATGATGTGCCAATATCTAAAACTAAAACTGCTTTTTCTTTTCGGGAAGTCACTAGAAATAAAAACTAGCAGTAATTAAGCGGAATTGTTTCCAATGTATATTGGTTATTAACTTCTCCATCCCACAGAAGGTGCTGTTACAATTTTTTCCTGAGTCTTTTTCATATCTAATTTTCCCCACCTTTTATTTGGGTCAGCTTCAGGTATAGAATCAATAAGCAATTGTGTGTAAGGATGGGCAGGTTTTTTAATTACTGTTTCAACACTACCAGCCTCCACCAAATTCCCTTTATAAAGAATCATAATTTCATCGCTAATCTGATAGGCAGTAGTTAAGTCATGAGTAACATAAACAACAGCAATGCCCAATTCTTTGTTTAACCTAGAAACAGCATCCAAAATAGTTGCTCGCAATGATGCATCAACAGCAGATACAGGCTCATCAGCCAATATTACCCTTGGTTTTAAAAGAAGAGCCCTAGCAACCATAACACGTTGCCTTTGACCACCACTTAACTGGTGAGGAAGTCTTCCTAATGTTTCTTCAGGAACCAAGCCAACCATTTCTAGGGCTTGGTTAACCATATGAACTGCTTCATCTCTACTCTGTGCCATTTTAAAGTTTTTAACAGGACTGAAGAGGACATGATCAACTTTGTAAAAAGGATTATAAGAGCCATAAGGGTCCTGAAAAATAGGTTGAACCTCTCTTCTAAATTCTCTTCTTTCTTTTCTAGAGATTTCTGTTAGGTCTTTCCCATCATACTCTACTGATCCACTTGTTGGAGCGGCAATTCCGAGTAATAATCTAGCCAATGTTGTTTTTCCACTTCCGGACTCACCTGCAACAGCTACAATCTTTGGGTTTTTCTGATCTAAACTCATAGAGATATCATTTACTGCAACATTTTCTTCTTCTCGGCTAAGAAATCCGCCTCCGAATACTTTTGTTACATTTTTTGCTTCTAATACTGCTGGCATTTTTTCTCCTAATTAATTACTTCCCGTAACTAGAACAGTTTTTACAATCTTGAATAAAATGGTCTTTTGCTACATTAACCCATGGAATTACATTGGGGTTAGTCTTTCCTATTCGTAAGCAAAAAGCACAACCTTCAGGAAGATTTAAAAGGGTTGCAGGAAGACCTGGAATTCCTATGAAATCTTTCTTATTGCTTAATGTAGGAAGACTCTTTATGAGAAGTCTTGTATATGGATGTTTTGGCGATTTAAATACTGTTTTTACAGGACCAACCTCAACAAGCCTTCCGGCATACATAACTCCAACATGGTCGGAAAATTGAGCAACTAAGCCCATGTCATGACCAATTAATATAATAGATGCATGCAAACCTTCCTGCAGCCTTCCTAAGGTCTGCATTACATTTCTTTGCACAACTACATCTAATGCACTTGTAGGTTCATCTGCAACTATAACTCTTGGTTCCATTGAGGTAGCTATTGCTATTGCCACTCTCTGCTTCATTCCTCCGCTCAATTCGTGAGGGTACATTTCAGCAACTGAAGGGACCAAATCTACGGCTATCAAAAGTTTCTCAACAATTTCAACTTGTTGCTCTTTAGACATTTTTTCATCGCCACTCACTTGATGATCATATAATCCGTCAAGTAATTGATTCTTTATTTTCATTACAGGATTTAGTGAATTCATAGCTCCTTGAGGTACTAAGGCAACTTCATTGAGTCTTTGCAGTCTCATCTCTTCTTCATCCAAATCTAGCATATCTCGACCACCAACTATTACTTGCCCACCAGCAATTCTTCCAGGAGCCCTAGTAAGCCTCATTAAAGCCATAGCTAATGTACTTTTTCCACTCCCAGATTCACCTACTAGCGCCATTCTTTCGCCTTGCCTTAATGAAAAACTAACTCCATCCACGGCCTTTACAACTCCATCAGGAGTATCATAATGAACCTTTAGATCTTTTACATCTATCCCTAATTTAGATTTAGAGGGGTTAGACTTAACTTTATTAGCAGTTGTCATACTCTTTTCCTTAATCTAGGGTTTGACCATTCATCCAAACCTGCAGTTATTAAAAATAAACCAACAAATATCATTGCTAAAACTAATATTGGTGGACCGAACCACCACCACATTCCGTGAAGGATAGATGAGAACTGAATATTCCAGTAAATAGTCATTCCAAGAGTCGGACTATCAAAAGGACCTAAACCAAGCGCCTCAAGGCCTACTGATGCTAAAATTGCTGAAGCTACAGATCCAACTAAAGATGCACCAATATATGGCGCTAAATTGGGCAACATTTCTTTAAACATAATGGAGAATCCGCTAGTACCACTAAGTCTTGCTATTTCAACATATAACTGCTCCCTCATCACAAGAACTTGAGCTCTAATTGTTCTTGCAGGCCAAACCCAAGCAACTGCCGATACTGCTAGACCCATCTGCTGAACACTTAGTCCGCTTTGTATATTTACAGCAATAACAATTAGGATTAGGATTCCTGGTATAGTCAACCCTACGTCTACTATTGTACTAATAACCTGATCAACCCATCCTCCATAATAAGCAGCAATAAACGCAAGAACAGTTCCAACGCTAATACCAATCAGCCCTGCTATCAAACCTATCTGTAAAGTTAGAGGTATTCCGGCAATCATAACTGACATTACATCTCTACCCTGCCTATCAGTTCCTAATATATATCCTCCATCTCTTGTGCCTGGATTATATGGATCAGACTCAAAAGGAGCCAAGTCTGGGCCTCCACTTAATGGCCTAAACCTTTCCACTTCATAAGTTGCGTAGCCAATTACTACAAAAAGCAGGAGCGATGCTAATAACGCTATGCCTACACCTAAGGATGGATTTCTTCTAATATACCTAGCAAAATCTTCTAGCCTTCTTTTAAAAGACTTTTTGGTTAAATCTTTAGTAACTTTTGTAGTAGCAGTGGCCATAATTTAACTTCCTTTCTTATAACTAACTCTTGGGTCTAGCAAAGGATATGTTACATCTATAATAAAAGTAGCTAGCCCCAAGGTCACAATTACAATAAATATCATGCCTCTAATAACAAAGAAATCGTTCAATTTAATTGCCTGATAAAGAGTATTTCCTAGTCCTGGGTATCTAAAAATAACTTCTACTAATACAGATCCAGTAAACACTGTACCAAGAGATAATGCCAATGCTGTAGTTTGTGGAAGCACTGCATTTCTAACAGCGTAGTTAAAGAATAGCCTAATACTTCTCAACCCTTTTGCTTCTGCGGCGATCATAAAGTCTTCACCTTGGTTAGTAACCATCATTCCTCTCATCCCAAGAGCCCAAAAACCTAAAGAGGCAAGAACAATTGAGGATGCAGGCAATATAGCATGATGAATTACATCAAATGTAAAACGAAAACTCCACTCTGGTAATGTGGCGACTGCATATCCACCAAAAAGCGGAAACCAGTCAAGATTAAATGCAAAGATATAAATCAACACAAGGGCAAGCAGATAATAAGGTATTGCAGCCAGTGTAAGTATAGGCATGAATATATATTGGAGGAAATTAGGCGACTTAGGCCAACCCAATAGGGCACCAGCTATTGTACCTACAAAGAATGCAATAAATGTACAAACTGCCAGCAATCCAAATGTCCAAATAACCGAATCACCAATTAATGAATTAACAGACTTTGGAAAGTAAGCAATTGATGGTCCAAAATCAAACCTAACCAAATCTGCCATATAGTTACCATACTGAACTATTAACGGCTTATCTAAACCAAACTTTCTGGAATATTCAGCTGCCATCTCCTCTAAGCCGGCCTGCATGTGCCCACCTCTTTGGGCTTCTAGTAACAACTTCTCTTTCACAGGATCTTGACCGGATAGTCTTGGTATTAAAAATATCGCTGTACTGGCTATCCAAATGATAAGTAAAAAAAATAAAAATCTTCTAAAAACATAATTCGTGTAAATGCTAGCTAAAATATCCCGGAAGGTCATAATTTAATTTCCCTTAACAATTAGTTTATCAATCCTTTATATTATATATATATTAAAACCTAGAAATAAATTCTTCAATAAGAAAGAACTTAGTAAATATAACCCTGATTGTTACCTTTTACAAGTGTTTGTTTCAAAATTGTTTCAGGTGTGTTTCTTAAATTATTGCATTTTTGAAAATTGTGGTATTATTCCATAATCATCTTAATTGGTGTGAGTTGTGATTTTGTTATTTTTCAACTTAAACACTGCCTAAGTTTTAAGATGGTTTTAAATAAACTGAGTACGGGCAACTGCCCGTTCATAAAGGAGAATAGGTAGATGAGTCGAAAACTTCTATCATTAATGCTTGCCGTATTGATGTCTCTATCTCTAGTTATGGTTGCTTGTGGTGGCGACGATGAAGCCGAAGAGACTTCATCTTCATCATCTTCTTCTTCTGCTGCTAAAGAAGAAGTTAAGATTCTTGAAAAGAGCACTCAGCCAGCTAAAAAAGAGGAATCTGCCAGTTCTAGCTCGGGTGGACTCAAGTCAGTGGACCGTGCAAAAACTTTCATAACCTTCCAGGGAGGTTCTGAAGGCCGACACACAGACCACGAACTGTGGAACCCGTATGCAATTGGTGCTAACCACCAAAGAGGTCCGAACATTATTTATGAACCTCTAGCTTTCTTCAGCGCTTTCGCTGACGAAACTATTCCATGGTTGGCAACAAGCTGGGATTGGAACGGTGACTTCACTGAAATTACAATTAACCTTCGAAAGGGAGTTAACTGGAGTGATGGTGAAGAATTCAACGCTGATGACGTTGTATACACCCTTACCACTTTGAAAGACTATGCTGAAGAAGTGCGATGGGGTACTGACATTGACGCAGTAATGGATACTGCTACTAAAGTAGACAGCCACACTGTTAAAGTGTCATTAAGTAGACCTGACCCAAGATTTATGTTCTTGTTGACTTACAAGTTCGATATTGGTGTTTACATGGTTCCTGAGCACATTTATAACGGCCAGGACTGGACTACATTCAAGGCTTTTGACGTAGATGC
>PBLC01000018.1 GCA_002721675.1 Chloroflexota bacterium
ACAGGTGGACCAATGGGTCCTTCATCAGCCGCAGGTGGTATGACAGGCATGGCTACAGGTGGTGGACCAGTTGATTCTGCCACAGCCGGACCAACAGGTGGCGGACCAGTTGATTCTGCCACAGCCGGACCAACAGGTGGTGGACCAGTTGATTCTGCCACAGCAGGTGCTTCATCTAGTGCTCCAGCCGGACCAACAGGTGGCGGACCAGCTCCTTCGTCAGCCGCATCTAGTGCTCCAGCTCCAGCAGCCGCATCTAGTGCTCCAGCTCCAGCAGCCGCATCTAGTGCTCCAGCTCCAGCTCCAGCACCAAGTGCTCCAGCTCCAGCTCCAGCACCAAGTGCTCCAGCTCCAGCTCCAGCACCAAGTGGACCAACAGGTGGCCCTGGACCAGGTGGACCAGGAATGCCTTAGAAATTGATTTTAAAATTGCGGAATTAATATTTTATGAAATTTAAATCATTAATTCCGCAATTTAATTCTTTTAGAGATATTTTTTCTATAGATTACAGATCTTTAGCTTTATTTAGATTTACCCTTGCCGGACTAAGTATTTATGATTTACTAATTGCTTGGCCTTTTCTTAGGGATTTTTATTCTGATTGGGGGATACTCCCAAGAAGTGCTTTATTTTCAAGTTCAAGTTGGAGTTATCACTATATCTCTATTTACAATATTAGCGGGGTTCCTGCTGTAATAAATATTCTGTTCGTTATTCATTTGATTGTTTCTATAATGCTTTTATTTGGCTTTAAGACAAGAATCGCGACAATTCTTACTTGGTTTTTTGCAATATCTTTAATTGCTAGAAATCCAATGGTAGTTACAGGCGGGTATGTTATGTTTAGGCTTGCCCTTTTTTGGGCAATATTTCTTCCATTAGGATCGAGATGGTCTGTTGATAGTGCTCTCAATAACGTATGTGATAATCCTACTAAGTTAATTAAGAAGTCAATTCTGTCTGTGGCTTCATTTGGGTTGATAATCCAAGTATTAATGACATATGTATTTGCTGGTTTTCATAAAAAAGGACCCGAATGGTCGGAAGACTTCACTGGAATATATTATTCACTTCATATTGATCAGTTTGCTACTAGTTTTGGTAAATTCCTATTAAATTTTCCAACTTTTCTCGAATTTAACACTGCATTTACCGTTTACCTTCAAAGATATGGGGTCCTATTATTTTTGATTCCTATAAAAAATAATTATTTTAGGGCACTTGGAATTATATTATTTTGCTTTTTTCATATTGGTTTGAATTTATCTATGAATATTGGTTGGTTTCAAATTATTGCAATGATACTTCTTGCAATATTTATTCCTACAGAACTTTGGGATTATATAATTAAAAAACTTTCTACTGAAAAAAGGAAAAATTTAAAAATATATTATGATAATGACTGTTCTTTTTGTAAAAGGGTTGTTTTTACCATCAGTACGTTATTCTTAGTGCCAGGAACCCAAGTAATACCGGCAGAATCAAACCCAAAAATTAATAAAATTTTAGAAAAAGAAAATTCTTGGGTAGTTGAAGATTATGAAGGTAATTACTCTTTCAAATTTGATGCGCTCATGTACTGCTTTAGTATGTCTCCGATTTTATTTCCTATGAAAATATTAATTAAATGGAAAGATTTTATGAAATTTGGCAACAAGGTTTATTCGGTGGTTGCAAACAATAGGCCTTTTCTTTCAAAATCAACTGATTTTATGAAATTCAAACCTATTAATCCTGGCACACCTTGGCCATTACTTCTTAATTCAATAGCTTTGCTCAGTCTAATTTATGGGTTTTATTGGAACATTGCTTCCCTTGATAGGTGGGCGGAAGAAGAGAACAAAGATGATATAACAATTCCTCAATCAATATTTTGGATAGGCCCGACTTTTCAAATAAACCAATATTGGGGTTTATTTTCTCCTTCCCCAATGAAGGATGATGGTTGGCTGGTATTATCTGCTATCACAAAAGGGGGAGAGTATTTTGATTTATATACTGGAGATGAATTAAATTGGGATAAACCTAAAAATGTAACTAAAACCTTTCCCAATGACAGATGGAGAAAATATTTAATGAATTTATGGCTGGGGCAGCACTCTGATCATAGAGTTCACTATGGAAGATATATGTGTCGTGAGTGGAATAGTAATAATTACGGTGATGATCAAGTGCAATCATTCTGGATGTATTATATGTTAGAAAACACCCCACCTCCAGGCGAAGAATTTACAGACATACAATCCTCTAAACTTCATGAACATGTGTGTTTTTACCCTGAAGAACAATAGGGCAGAAGTAACAGCAGTAATTTATTAGATAAATACCTTTAATAAACCTATACACGTTGCCAGAGACGTTTTTTCTAATAAAACAATGTAAATAGGCATCTCAATAAAAAAAGGCGTAAATAACGAAATTACCGAATCTTTATTATAAATTAATCATTTTATATATGATTTATTAAATAATTTAATAAATTGTATTAATTATCTATTTCATTATTGCAAATAAATATGCTAATTTAAACTTGAATATTTATGAATATTATATTAATATAAAATAAATATAATTAAAATATATTATAAATTTAATACTTTTTTTTGACAATTTGTATAAATTTATATAATTTAATTTAAAAATAATAAGGATTGCTATAATGCCAGATGTAAAGAAATCAAAAAAGATGCTTCAGGTTGAAAAGAGATATAGAAGATCTCTTGAAAGTTTACTTCCTGAACTTATAAATGATAATGGTTTAACTGCAACTGCAGATGAACTTAGTATAGGCAAGGCATTGTTAGGGTATTGGTTGCTTAAACTGCAGATTAGAGTAGTTAGAATTGCCTTGGGACCCAATGATAAGTATGAAATTATTAAATCTACTGAGCGTAATTAATACTATTTATAAATGACCAAGCTAGAAAACCCGCTCCAAATCCGTTATCAATATTTACGACACCAATTCCTGGACTGCAACTATTTAGCATAGTTAAAAGGGCAGAAAGCCCATTCATACTGCTTCCATAACCTATGCTAGTAGGTACCGCAATTATCGGAGCAGATGTTAATCCGCTGATAACACTAGGTAGTGCCCCTTCCATTCCTGCTACAGTTATGATTGTTTTAGCTGATCTAATAACGTCCAAATTATGAACCACTCTAGATAGGCCTGCAATACCTACGTCATATAATTTTTCTGAATCTATTCCTAGGCATGCTAGGGTAAATATAGCCTCTTCTGCAATAGGTATATCTGTTGTGCCAGCACAAATTACCAGTACTTTATGATCTTGTAGGCTTATTTTTTCCTTACTTGCAAAAGCCATTCCAGCTAACTCATTTATTTTTATATTTTTAGAAAATTCTTCTTTTAAATCTTCTAATTTATCTTTGCTTGCTTTTGTAATCATCACCTTAGAAGAATTTTCGTAAATTTTAATGGCTAAATCTGTAACTTGTTCGTTAGTTTTTTTATCGGCATAAATAACTTCAGGAAAATTTTTGAAATAAGTTCTGCTATGATCTATTGTCGCATAAGATAAGGACTCAGATAGGTTTTTTTTCAACATTTCTTCAGCCTCTTCAGCAGAGATTTCTTTATTGTCTAATTTCTTTAAAATATTTTTTATTGGATCCATATGTAAATGTAGGTTTATTTTAATATTGATAATTTTGGGATAATGGTATATTCAAGATAGTATAATACTTGTTTAAATTGTTTTGAATTAGTTGGGGGAATTTAATGGAATTTTCATGTTTGCAAGATAACTTTAGCAAAGGCTTGGCTAATGTTAGTAGGGCAGTTGCTCAGAGGGCACCTTTGCCTGTTACGCAAAATGTTTTAATTGAAACTGAAGAATCTAAAGTCAAAATAACAGCTACAAATTTAGAAATTGCAATTAGTACTTGGATTTCTGCTGAGGTGAAGGAGACAGGCTCACTTACGATTCCAGCAAGAATGCTCACTGATTTTATTAATTCATTGCCTTCAGGGGAGCAAGTTGAAATTAAAAAGATTAAGGATAAGCATGGAATTGAAATTAAGTGCAATTCTTATAATGGAAGAATTTCTGGAACTGAGGCTGCAGAATTTCCTCCTATTCCAGAATCCTCTGACTCTCCAACTATTTCAGTACCTTCAACATCACTTAAGGTGAGTTTAGGAAGAGTTGCTATTGTAGCAGCCACAGACGATTCTAGGCCTGTTTTAATGGGTGTAAAGGTAGAAATTGATAAAACGGGTATAACATTAGCATCAGCTGATGGATTTAGGTTAGCCGTGGATAGAGTAGAAATATCTAGTTCTGAAGATTTAGAATCGTCTGCAATTGTTCCAGGAAAAACTATGTTGGAGCTAGAAAGGTTGATAGATGATTCTAACCAATCAACTATACAAATTTCAATTTCAGAAGCATCTAATCAAATTCTATTTAATTTAGAAAATATTCAGGTGGTATCTCAATTAATTCAAGGGCAATTTCCCGATTATGAAAAATTAATCCCTAATTCATCTTCTACCCAATCATTTGTAGACAGAAAAGCTTTTATGAATTCAATTAAAGCTGCATCTATTTTTGCTAGAGATGGGAGCGGAATAATTAAGTTAATAATGGATAAGGGTTCAAAGAAAATTAATATACACTCTAATGCTGAAGAAATAGGTGACCTAGAAAATGCTATAGATGCTGACATTAATGGAGATGAATCTAAGGTAGCCTTTAACAGCAGATTCCTTCAAGATGTAGTAGGTGCATTAAGTTCTGACATAATAAAAATCGACACATCTTCTCCTTCTAGTCCAGGCGTATTTACCGAAAAATCAGATGGAAATTCTAATTATAGGCATGTAATAATGCCTATGTTCGTTCAGTGGTAATTAAATTCTAAATTTTTAAGTTTAGTAATTTCTTGCTTTAGTTTTTCTGTCCCTAAACTTAACGGGTCAGCAATATTCATGAATTGATATCCAGCATTGATCCATTTTTCACATTTATCTGGCCCCGAAAAAGTTGATCCAAGAACTTTTCCTGCCTTTTTAGCCTTTTCAACAACATTTTCCATAATATCAACGATTTTTTGATTATGAATGTCCCCGTGTATCCCCATGCTTGCAGATAGGTCTGTAGGGCCAACAATTAAGATATCATAGCCATCTACTGCAAGTATTTCATCTATATTTGATAATGCAGTTAAACTTTCCATTTGAATTAAAAGCAAATTTTCTTTTCTATCTAATTCAAAAACTTCTTCTAAGGTTAAGTCAAGATGTGAAGCAAACCAAGGAGCGATGCCTCTATTCCCAAGGGGAGGGTATCTAGCAAATTTTACAGCCTTTTCAACTTCAGATGCAGTTTCTACTTGTGGAACCATAACTCCATATGCTCCAGTATCATAAGCTCTTTTAATTAAATCCGGTTCATTCCATCCAACTCTTACAATTGGCATAATATTTCTTGATCTAGCCTGTATTACTATTGGTGCTATTGATTCAAAAGTCCACGGCGAATGCTCTAAGCATATCCAAAGCCAGTCAGGTTCACAATCGAAAATTCTTTTTGCCAAAAATTGATCAGTACTAAAAATACCAGTGCCAATCAATGGTCTATTTTTCTTAAATAATTCTTTCATTTAAACCTCTAATACCCAAATATTATGCATTAAATATATATACTACAAGTATAAATATTTTTTTACTTTATCTCTAACCTAATTATTACAATAAATTTACAGGCTATTTTTAACACAAAAAACGCCGTGATAAATAAAATAAAATAAAATAATATATGAAATATATTTTAGATAAATTGTAAAAATCTTTTGAGGAAATAATCAGGAATAATTTAATGAAATTCATATTATTTTTAATCTTAATTTTGAGAATATTAAAACGTAAATCTCAAATTCCATTATTGGTAATTTGACTATAAAAATTTACTTTGCTAATCTATGATATGGCGAAACGCCGTATTAAACGCCGCATACTAAATATTGGATAGGAGTAATGATGGCACAATTAGGAAATTTTAAAATACCTGAAATAACACTAGATAAATGTTTAGACGTATCAAACGTCATAAATAAGCAAAAAGACCGATCTATTGGCCGTATAGCATTCTCAGATCTATTAGAAATGAGTCATAGAGGTGGTCAATTCTCTAAATTAATTAACTCTTGCAAAATTTGGGGAATAATTGATGGAAGAGAATTATATTCACTAACTCAACTTGGCATAAATGTACTGAATCCCTTAAATAGTAATTATCTAATAGATACTAAGAGAGAATTAATCCTTAATGTTCCTTTTTACTCTACTTTGTATCTTAACTACCCAAATATTTCACATCGGGAGACTACTCTTCTTCAGACAATTGAAGAAATTACAGGTGTTGACCGCTTTATTTCATTAAAATTTGAAAATATTATAAGAAAGACGATATCTGAAATTAACCCAATCATTCAAACTGTGGATTCCCAAGTTAGAGAAGGCAATGATCAAATTTCCCGCAATTTTAATAAATCATCTGACAAGGTTAATATAACTGCCTCTGGAATAAATGTAGACTTTCCATTCAATGATGAAGGAATTAATGGGGCAATCGCACTTTTGAATAGCCTAAAGATTTCAAATAGGATTAATTAATTGAATCTTTTATTTTTTCTGCATCTTTTTTATTTATTTCCTTTAATCGGATTAATTCCTCGTAAGAAGCATTACGAATATTTTTTATAGAGCCGAAAGAGTTAATCAAAGCCTTTTTCTTCTTAGGCCCTATGCCATTGATAATATCGAGTTCAGATGAAATCATTTTTTTTGACCTTTTACTTCTATGATATGTTATTGCAAACCTATGTGCTTCATCTCTAATTCGCTGGATTAGGTGTTTACCATGAGAACCATTTTCTAATATAATTGACTTAGAATTATAAGGCATAAATATTTCTTCCTTTTGCTTAGCAATACTAGCTATTTCAATTGCATCGTAACCATTTGCAAGCAATTCTTTATGGCAAACTGATAATTGCCCCTTACCGCCATCTATTAGCATTAGGTTGGGTAATTCAGAATCCTTTATTCTGTTTAATCTTCTAGAGATCACTTCCTTTAAGGCAGCGTAATCATCATTTTTTTGTGAAGTTTTAAGTTCAAACTTCCTGTATTTGGATTTATTAGGTTTTCCATTCTTAAAAGCAACCATACTTCCTACCACATTTGTACCCTGGACATGTGAAATGTCATAACATTCGATAATAAAAGGTTTGGATTCTAAATCCAGTTGTTCTTGAATATTTAGCAAAGATAATTCATTGATTTCATCATTCGAATTAATTCTGCTTTCTCTATATTCAACCCATTTGACTAAATTATCATAAAGAAAGTTTATGATTTCCTTTTTTGATCCTCTTTTTGGCATAGTGATAGGTATTTTTCTATTATATTTAAGTTCTAGAATTTTTTTTATCATACCAATGTCATATGGGGTTTCGCTTACAATTATTTCTTTTGGGGGATGATCATTTCTTAAATAATATGACTGCAAGAATGAAGACAATATTTGTTTCTTGTCATGGAAATCTTGAACTTCCATTTGAAAATGGTCGCGAGTTTTAAGTTTTCCTTCTCTGACCTGCATAACATCAACCCAAGTTTCAATCCTGTTAGATGCAACCTCAAATGCATCAAGATTTATATTTACATTCTTTGAGGTTATGATGCTTTGTTTTTCAAATAATGACTCAGCCGCAGAAATACTGTCTCTTATTGCTGCAGCCTTCTCGTATTTATTAAACTTAGCAGCACTCCACATAGATTTTTTTAATTCATTTAGAACATTTTTTGTTTTTCCTTCCAAAAAAGAAATTGATTGATTAATAATTTTTGCATATTGCTTCTCATTTACTTCACCTGAACAGGGGGCTATATCTCTATTAATATGAAATTCTAAACACAACTTTATTGGTAACTTTTCTTCACAGGTTGTATATGGAAAAATTTTATTAATTAGCCTTAAGGTTTTTTTGATATTTGTGGCACTTGAATAAGGACCAAAATATACAGAACCATCCTTTATTAAGTTCCTAGTCATAAAGAATTGAGGGAAGCTTTCCTTGATATTTATTTTTATGTAAGGAAATGATTTATCGTCTTTTAGCCTGACGTTTAACTTGGGTTTATTTTTTTTGATTAAATCGTTTTCAAGAATTAATGCATCCTCTTCATTTTTAGTAACAATAAAATCAATATTGGTGACTTCCTTTTTTATTCTTACTGCCCTTATTTCTTTTGAATTAAAATATGAATAAACTCTCGATCTTAAGTCTTTTGCCTTACCAACATAGATAATATTTTTTTTAGAGTCCAAAAATATATACACACCTGGGGATTTAGGTAAGAGTTTTGCGGAGTTTTTAGGACTAATATCAACTTTTATTGAATTAGACTTTTTTTTATTCAAATTATCAAGCAATTAAAGATGTCACTATTAACCCAACCAGCAAAACACCAGAAATAATTCCTATAGTAATAAGTTCTCTGCTTAGAAAACCAAAAGAAGATGACTGAGAAACAGTAACTGATGATGTAGAGGTAGAGGCAGAAGTGGGGCTATCCTCAGTATTTATTTCAGAATTAGTCTGATTATTTCCAGTGGTATTTTCAGACAAAATAATCGAATCCATGAATCTAGACTTAGACTTTTTTTTATTTTTTTTTGCAGCAATTCGATTAAATTTTTTAGACATATCTCCTCTTTCTAAACTTTTAATTTTTCTTTTATTAATGAAAATATAACCTTCGAACAATCTTCTGGATCCAAATTAGTAGTGTTTAAAACAGCATGATATATACCTAAATCGTCAAAATTTAAACCAAAAGCTTTTAGGTAGTATTCATCTTGAGCATGGTCAGCATGTTTTAATAAATCTGTGGCATCAGTATCACTACTCAAATTATGCATTTTTTTTGCTCTTTCTATTCTATCTTCTTCGCTAGCAACAAAAAATATTCTTAAAGTATTTGGTTTATCTTTTAATATTGCTGCTGCACCTCTGCTAATTAAAAGTACTTTTCCAAGATCAGAAATATCTTTGACTACTTCTTTAGTTGCCTCAATCATTCTATTGTAATCGAGGTCTTCTGGATTTTTAATTATAGTCTCATCAAGTTCATAATAATCCTTGGACATTATATTTTCTATGCCGGGACCAAAGTAAGGATCTCCTCCTACCCCTACAGTAGTAGAGTTATTTAATATTTGGTTAACTCCTTTGGCAAATTTATCCACAAGAGTTGGTTTTTTTAACTTCCTCATTGACACAGCTTCTACTGTAGAACCTACCTTTTTAGCTATTTCTGCAAGCATAATCCTGTCAACATAGTCAAAACCTAAATCTTTGGCTATCAATCTACCAGGATCTCTTAGTCCAGCGCAGTGCCTTCCCTCAAAAGTAATTGTAGGCATAAATTCCTTATCTAAATTGTTTGATAATCATTTTAACACTTGTGAGTTATTTTTTTTATGCTCTTGGATGAGAAGTTAAAAATTCCCTTTTTATCCATTCATTATCTAGCATTGTATATATTTGCGTTGCTGAAAGACTAGAATGACCCAACATCTCTTGAACTTGTCTTAAATTCGCCCCCCCTTTAAGTAAATCTGTAGCAAATGTATGCCTGAAAGTATGAGGAGTAATATCTGAATCTAATTTCAATTTATTAATAATTGATTTGATCGAATTCCACGCTGTTTGCCTAGTTATTCTTGATCCATTCCTGTTTACTAATAAAGCTTGATTTTCAGATGGAACTTTTATTTGTGATCTTTCAAATTGTATGTAATCATCTATGGCTTTTAGGCATGAATCATTAGTTGGGATAACTCTTTGCTTATTGCCTTTGCCAGTGCATTGTATAGTAGATTCTTCAAAATTAATGTCGTGAGTATTAAGTGAAATAAGTTCCGAAATTCTTAGTCCACAACCGTATAAAATTTCTGTAATAGCCTTATCTCTATAATTGTTTTTAGAATTATTCACTTCTAAATAATTAAATATTTTATTAATTTCGTTGCTAGATAAAGATTTAGGTAATAAGTTTTTCTTTGCGGGTCTACTAATTTTGTCCATAATATTTTTTTTGTAAATATTTTCTTTAAGTAAAAATTTAAAAAAAGCCTTAAGGCATGCTGTCTTTCTGGAGATAGTTGAATTTTCATATCCTCTTTTTCCAAGAAAAAGAAGGTATTTTTCAACTTGACTTTCTGTAATTTGAGAATATGGGATATTTTTACTTTTTATCCAAGAATTAAACTGACTCAGATCATTTTTATACGCGTCTTTGGTATTTATACTATTTCCTTTTTCAATAGTATTTGAATCTAGGAACTCTTCTATTAGTAGTTTAAAATTATTCATCTCTTTTTCTTTTTAATGAAATATTAATGAAATGAATATTAAATTTATACTGTTTTAAGTCTTTTTTTTACCCATTGACTAAGATATTTTCGTTAAATAGAATATCGACATGATTACCATACCTTTTAACCCTATGATGTTTGATATTGGTCCATTCGCCATGAGTTGGCACGGATTTTGGAGTTTTATTGGTATTTTAGTAGCTGTATTTTTAGTAGCAAGGTGGGCAAGAAGAGATGGAATTAGCACTGATATTGCATATGATGTGGCCCTTTGGGGAATACTGGGTGGAATAATTGGTGCAAGATTAATGCATGTTTTTGATAACACCGACTATTATTTCGAAAACCCTTCTAAAATATTTGCAGTTTGGCAGGGCGGAATAGGTTTCTTAGGAGCGATGATAGGTGGTATTTTTGCAGGTGGTATTTTTGCAAAAATTGCGAAATATCCGGTGGGGAAGATTGCAGACTATGCTGCTCCTGCAATGGCCATAGCTCATATTATTGGGAGAGTTGGGGATATTTGGAATGGTGAGCACTTAAGTACTCCTACCGACCTACCTTGGGGCTGGATATTTACTCATCCTAATTCGCCAGGAAGGATTGGAGCAGAAAGATTATTTGGTAACCCAGATATTGCTGTACATCCAGCTGTAGTATATGAAATGATTTGGAATTCGTTTATTGTTTTATTTTTATTTAAGTCTAAGAATAAATTTAAGATGGATGGAAGTTTATGGATCATTTATATGTTTATGTATTCAATTGGCAGATTTATTATTCAATTTACAAGAATGGATGATGTCAAATTTTCGATAGGAAATCTTCATGTACAAGAAGCTCATTTAGTTACTTTCGTAATGTTTGTAATTACTTTGATATTAATGATTTTATTTGTTCATCCGAAAGACAATAATGAAATTCTAGATCAAGAAAATAAAAAAGCATCTGGAAGAAAAAGAAAATCTCAAGCCAGAACTAATTAAATCTTTCTAAATATTAGTGAAGCATTGTGCCCACCAAACCCTAAGTTATTAGACATTGCTATATTAAGATCTAGTTCTCTTGCTTCATTAGGTGTGTAGTCTAAATCACAGTCTTCATCAGGAGTTTTATAATTAATTGTTGGTGGAGCAATTCCGTCTAATATCGAATTTACACAAAATACAGCTTCAACACCCCCTGCAGCACCTAAAAGATGCCCAGTCATAGATTTTGTAGAGCTTATAGATATATCAGGTGCTTTTTCTTTAAACACCGTCTTCATAGACAGGGTTTCAAATTTATCGTTTAAAGGTGTGGATGTACCATGTGCATTCACATAATTTACATCAGAATAGTTAATTGAAGCATTATTAATGGCTATATTCATTGCTCTAGCAGCGCCTTCGCCACCTATAGAGGGTTGAGTTATATGGTGAGCATCGCTCGATGCTCCATAGCCAATTATTTCAGCAAGAATATTAGCATTTCTAGATTTTGCATGATCTAAACTTTCTATAAAAAGCACTCCAGCGCCTTCTCCTAAAGTAAATCCGTCTCTTTCTTTATCAAAGGGCCTGCAAGCCAGTTTAGGGTCTGAAACGCTGGACAATGCTTTTACAGAATCAAATCCTGCAATTGCAATTGGGCATATAGCAGCTTCCGTTCCGCCAGCAATCGCCATATCTATATCACCCTTAATTATTAAGTCGTATGCCTGACCTATAGCGTCAGTTCCTGTAGCACATGCAGTTACAGGAGAATAATTGATACCTCTAGCACCCAATTTCATTGAGACGTTACCTGAGGCCATATCTGGAAGCATCATGGGTATTAGAAATGGAGATATTCTGTCTGGTCCCTTCTCATGTAATACATCAAATTGTTCAGAGAGTGTCATTATCCCTCCAACTCCACTACCAACTATAGATGAAAATCTAGTAGTGTCTTCATTCTCTAAGTCAATCCCAGATTGATCAATTGCCTCCATTGCAGCTACAACCGCAAATTGGGAAAATCTATCTAACCTTCTCGAATCTTTTTTGCCAAGTTTAAGTTCTGAATCAAAACCTTTAACTTCAGCAGCTATCTTTACTTGAAGGTTACTAGCATCAAAACTTTTAATATTTGATATTCCTAATTCTCCATTTTTTATAGAGGCCCATGATTCATTAGCATCAAGACCTACAGGAGTTATTGCACCAACACCTGTAACTACTACTCTTTTAGACATACATTACCTCCTTGAGTGTGTATAATCTTATTCTTATAGTTTTATTCATTCAATATATTTTTGGCTAAATGAAAAGATTAAATATAAAAATTCAAACCCATGGTTGCAAATTAAACATTGCTGATAGTCAGGGCATAGCAAAATCCTTTCATACAGCCGGCCATAGCATTTCTTCCAATGAAGTTAATGGCGTGGATGTATTTATCTTAAATTCATGCACAGTTACTCATGTAGCTGATTCAAAAGCTAGACAAGCAATTAGGAGGGCCAGAAGAAGTAATCCAGAAGCACTTATTGTGATGACAGGGTGTTATGCAGAAAGGGATAAGAAAAATATTGAAAGCATAAATGAAGTTGATTTAGTGATAGATAACAAAGAAAAAAAATATTTAGTAGGGAAGGTTTTAGATAAGTTAGATATTCAGATTACAGAAAAAATCAAGCCAATAGGGGGATACCCCCTAATAGGGCGTTCTAGAGCAAGCATTAAAATTCAAGAAGGATGTGATCAGGTATGTTCATATTGTATTATTCCTACAGTTAGGGGAAGGGAAAGGAGCGTAGATCCTACAAATCTAATAAGCCAAATCAACGAATTAAGCATTAATGGGATTAAAGAAGTAGTATTAACCGGTACTCAATTAGGTAATTATGGGTTCGATTTAAATGGGATTAATTTAAGTAAATTATTGGTCAAGATTTTAAATGAAACAGATGTTCCTAGGATAAGGGTTAGTTCACTTCAGCCAAAAGAAATTGATAATGAAATTATTGATATATGGACTAATGAAGGGCTTGGCAGAATTTGCCCTCATTTTCATGTTCCTTTGCAAAGTGGAAGCGATAAAATTCTTAAAGAAATGAGAAGGAGGTATACCTCTTCTGAATATCTTGATGTAATTTCTAATATAAAGAAATTGATTCCTGAATGCTCAATCACCTCGGATGTTATAGTTGGATTTCCTGAAGAATCAGATTCTGACTTTTTAGAAACTATTAGTACAATCGAAAAAGCAAAACTTTCAGATGTGCATGTTTTTCCATATTCAAAGAGGCCCGGAACTACAGCTTTCTATAATAAAAACCAGATTCATAGTTCTGTTATAAAAGATAGAACGAAAGAATTGCTAAATCTTGTTCATAGGCTGTCTGGAATAGCAAAACAATCTTTGATAGGAAAAGAAAGGTCTATTTTATGGGAAGGACAATCAAAAACATCTGGACTAACAGAAGATTATTTTAAGGTCACAAGAAAAACTTCAAAAGTTCCAGGAAACGAAATCAGTAATGAAAAAATAAAAGGCCTAGAAAATAATAAGGTTATTGTCTAGGCCTTGCAGTACTATACTTCTACCGACTTTAATTCTATCTTGCCTTTTTTTCTTTCTAAATATGCTGCATTAACTTCATATCCTCGTGAAAAAACCATCAAAGATCCTTCTTTTTCACAATGATCCAGCAACTCCTTTTTTTGGTAAAGAGTTTTTTCAGGAGATCTATCGAAAGCTGTTATGAAAGCAAGAGGCAAATGGTTAGGTGTAGGAATTATATCTCCTAGGAAAACCACTCTTTCTCCGCCAGCCTTTACTGTAACAATCATATGACCAATACTAGGGCCATCTAAAACTAAAGCTTCAACGCCAGGCACTATTTCAGTATTTCCTTCAATCAATTGAAGTTGATCTCTTTCTTCTAAAACTTCTAAGTGCTTAACCGCATTACTATACTTTGGTACAGCCCATTCGTTAGGATTAAAAGCTTCGGTCCACGCTTCTTTTTGGATAACATATTTTGCTTTAGGAAAAGAGGGAATTATATTTCCTTCTCTGTCCATTTTGGTAGCACCACCACATTTTTCAAAATGAAGATGAGTAAGCACCACATAATCAATATCTTTAGCGCTTATTCCTTCTTTTCTAAGGTTTGTTAGAAGTTTACTAGAACTGTGTCCGTAAAATTCTTTTGTAATCTCTGGCTCTTTTGAGCCTATGCCTGTGTCAACAAGAATATTTGCATTCAAGGTTCTAATTAACATGCAATTTAAACCTAGTCTTACACGATTTCTTCTGTCAGGCTTCATGTTTCTTTCCCAAAGTGTTTTAGGAACTAAACCAAATACAGCACCACCATCCATCAAAAAGGTACCGTCACTCACAATACCTACACTTACTTTCTCGTTTTTCATCTTTCCTCCAAGAAAAATAATAAATTAAATTAGTAAAAATTTTATATTAATATAATATTTTGTCAATTTAAGGTTCAAAATTTATTATTTTAACTAAAAGATGTATCATTTTTTTATAGGATAAATTGAAAATTAGTAATGGAAAAATATGGAATTTAAATTATTAGAAAACTCTGAAGGTGGTCAGGAAATGCTGATTATTTTTACCTATTCAGATATAAAAAAATATAAAAGTGGAGAAAAAATTCCTTTCTCAGAACAATTTAATAATGGTAAATCTGACCCATTCCTTTCCAATATCATAGAAAGTGGGGAAATTTCTGGGAATAAAGGCGAGCAAGTTTTATTGCACACTATGATGATTGATGATTTTAAGTACAAATCATCTCATATAAAGGATGAATTAAAGCCAAAAAGAATATTATTTTATGGATTGGGAGACCATGAGAAACTCTCTGCAGACGATGTAAGAGAGGCTTCAGCACTTATTTCTAGAAGAGTTAAATCTTTGAAAATTCAAGAAGTATCTGTAATTGTCGAAACAATAAGAAATATTGATATTTCTGTGGCAGTAAGTTCTGTTGTAGAAGGATTTGCTTTAGGTTCATATAAATTTGAAGAGTTCAAATCAAGCGGCAAAAAGAAAAAAAATGAAATAAAAACTATCGATTTATTAATTGATAAATTTGATGAAGAAATAACAAAATCCTTAGAAGTGGCAAGTATAACTTGTGATGCTTCTTTGAAGGCAAGAGACTTGGTAAACAGACCACCAAATATAGTTAACCCTGAATATTTAAAGGATTATAGTGTAGAAATGGCCAATGCTAATGAAAATCTGAGCATAGAGATTTTAGACAAAAAAGAACTAGAAAAACTTGAAATGAGAACTTTTCTGGGTGTTGCACAAGGGAGTAAGGCAGATCCTTATGGAATAATATTTAACTACATAGGGGATTCTGGAAATCCTAGTAATAATATATGGCTGATAGGGAAGGGCATTACATTTGATTCTGGTGGATTATCTTTAAAACCTTCAATGTCTATGATTGATATGAAATCTGATATGTCAGGTGGTGCGGCTGTTATCGCTGCTATGGATGCTATTGCAAAATTAAAACCAAAAATTAATGTGACAGGATTATGTTTGGCAACCGAAAATATGCCAGGTGGAGGAGCTCAGAGAGTTGGAGATATAGTCACATCTATGAATGGTAAGACTATAGAGATAGAGAACACTGATGCTGAAGGAAGATTAACTCTTGCAGATGCAGTTGAATTTGCCAATCAAAGAGGCGCATCAAAAATAATAGATGTGGCAACACTTACAGGTGCTATGGTTATATCGCTTGGGCACGGACTAATTGGTGCGTTTGGAAATAATAATGATTTGATTCAGACTCTAATAAGCGCAGGTGAAAAAACAGGTGAAAAAATTTGGCATATGCCTTTGGATGAAACTTCAAAAAAACAAAATAGATCTAAAGTGGCAGACATAAAAAATACTGGTGGAAGAGCAGCAGGTTCTGTTACAGCAGCCCATTTTATAGGTGAATTTGTTGGTGATACCCCATGGGTTCACCTAGATATTGCAGGGACTGCAATGAGTTCAGTTAACAAAGGTTGGATATCCCAAGGGGCTACAGGCTATCCATGTCGGACATTAATAGAGACTGTTTTTAAATTAAGTTATTAAAATTTAGAATTCTCTGATAAATTTTATCATGTTCATATGGTGGGCGTGGTGTAGCTGGTTAACACGTCAGGTTGTGGCCCTGAAGATCGAGGGTTCGAATCCCTCCGCTCACCCCATATATGCGCCCGTAGCTCAGCTGGATAGAGCATCTGGCTTCGAACCAGAGGGTCGGGGGTTCGAGTCCTCCCGGGCGTGCC
>PBLC01000019.1 GCA_002721675.1 Chloroflexota bacterium
CAACACGCCACCCTTTCAAGGTGGAGATCACGAGTTCGAATCTCGTACGGGGTACCAAATATGATAGTTGACGTACATACACATTTACCAAGCCATGAATTCGAAGTTCCTGAATCAGAAATTAAGTATGAAAACGCAATGAAATCAGGTTCTGGACAACCCACAAAGTTAACAAACTCTGTAGAAGAATACTTAGAGGCTTTTAAAAATGTAGATAAAACTTTTATTTTTGGAATAGCCCCTAAACCCTGGAGTAAAAACGAAGAAATACTTTCATCTCCAGGATGGGACAAGAATTTTAATCAAAATGATATAGCAGCTAAAGTAGCTTCTTATGCACCTAAAAAAATAATACCATTCATGTCTCTTCACCCTATGGATCCAGATATTGATAATGAATATGATAGGTGTGTAAATGAATTAAAGTTGAAAGGGATAAAACTTGGCCCAAATTATCAAGATTTTCATCCATCGAGCATAGAAGCTATGAAACTTTATTCAAAACTAGAGAGAGATAATATACCAATAATTTTTCATCAAGGAACTTCGCCTGTTACCAATGCGCCACTAGACTATGCTCATCCTAAACATATAGATCAAATCGCAATGGTATTTCCAAATTTGAAAATTATTCTGGCTCATCTTGCCCATCCATGGCAACCTGATTGTATGTCAGTGGTAAGAAAACACAAGAATGTATTTGCGGATGTTTCTGCTCAATTTTATAGGCCTTGGTCATTTTGGAATGGATTAAACTTATTTAGTGAATGGGGAGTAATTGATAAAATATTATTTGGTTCTGACTGGCCTATTACAACACCTGAAGAAACTAAAGATAAATTAATGAGGCTATCAAGTTATTCAAAAAAATATAACCTACCTTTAATTCCAGAAAAAGCTATTCAAGGAATTATAAATAGAGATGCTATCTCTATTCTCGAGATTACTATTTAGGATATTCCTGTATTAATAAAATCAAATCTTTTCTTGAATTCTTCTCTAAGATTTTCATACTCTGGGCCTAATTTCTTTTCACTACTAACAATTTTTGTTGCCCACTTTCTTGAATTCATTAAGGTCTTATTATCATTAATCATCTCATAAGAAATATCATTCATTCCGCTTTGCTTACTACCAATATAATCTCCGGGTCCTCTAATTTTTAGATCTGCTTCTGCTAAATCAAATCCGTTTTTTGTTTTTTCAAAAGAATTAAGTCTTTCATCAGCATTTTCAGAAATATTTCTAGTAAATAAATAACAATAACTTTTTTCAAAACCTCTACCTACTCTTCCTCTTATCTGATGGAGTTGGGCTAATCCAAACCTATCTGCAGACTCAATTATCACACAAGTAGCATTGGGAATATCAACTCCTACTTCAATTACGGGGGTAGCAACTAATAAACTAAAGTCATTATTTTTAAATCTATTCATTATTCTGCTCTTTTCTTCCATATTCATTTCTCCATGCAGCACATCTATCTTTACTTCTTTGAGCATAGAACCATTTAGATCTGAAAGCATTTCTTCAACTGACATAGAGTCTATTTTTTCTGATTTATGGATTAATGGGCATACAATAAAAGCCTGTCTTCCAGATTGAATTTCATTATAAATTTTTAGGTAGGCTGCCCTTTTATCTTTATCTTCTCTGCACCACAATGTGTCAATTTCTTTTCTTCCCTCGGGACAACTACGTAAGGTACTAACCTCTAAGTCACCATATAAAGTTAAAGCTAGACTTCTTGGTATCGGAGTAGCTGACATTGACAACAAATGAGGAACTTTAGATTTTTCTACTAAAGCATCTCTTTGGGATACTCCAAATCTGTGCTGCTCATCAACTACCACCAAACCAAGTTTTGTAGGATTAAAATCTTCTTGAAACAAAGTGTGGGTTCCAACAACTAAATCTATTTCTCTATTACTTGTGAGTTTATGAATAAGTTTTTTTTCAGAAGAGGCTTGATTGCCAGTTAGCAATGCAACAACCATTCCCCTATTCATTATTCCTGGCATTTTTATTGAAATTACTTTATTACTAAAATCTAAATAATTCTCACCTTCAAATTGTTCTTTTATATTAATAAAATGTTGTTCAGCTAGTATTTCAGTGGGAGCCATAAAAGCACCTTGATATCCTGACCTTACTATTGAAAATAAACTCACTAAAGCAACCAATGTTTTTCCACTTCCAACTTCCCCTTGCAAGATCCTTCTCATTGGAATATTTTTAGACAAATCAGCAATGATTTCATCAATTGAATTAATCTGATCTTCGGTAAGTGGAAAGCTAAAATAATTTTTTAAATCATTAATAAGCAAGTCTTCTATAATTATTTTTTCAAGATCATAATTTTTTTCTCTTTCATATTTCCTCATTAGCATAAAAATTTGATTAAATAACATTTTCTCAAATAAGAATCTTCTTCTCGAAATGTCCAAAGATTCTATATTGCTAGGAAAATGAAGATTTTGGGTAGCATAATTTATCTCAAACATATCTAAATCATCTAGTATCTCTGAAGGGATATACTCAGGAATATTGCCAAGGTATTTCTCAAGACATTTCTTAATTATTGATCTAAATGTTGCTTGAGGGATTTTATCCTTAAGTGAATAAATAGGCATTATTATTCCATTTGATGAAGAGGAAATTGCAGGATCAATAATTTCTGTTTCAGGGCTAGACATTTGCAATTTATTACCATACTTTGAAATCTTACCACTAACAGATATCCAAGTGCCTTTAGAATATTTTGAAGTCAAATAAGGTTGACCATGCCAAATTATATCTATAAAACCAGTATCGTCTGTGAGCGTTGCTACACATGAACTCATTTTAGGTCCAATTCTTCTTTTAACTGATTTAATTACTTGCCCAACAATTGTCACATTTTCAGATTTACTACATTGGAATATTTTTTTTACTTCAGAATAGTCGATATGCCTAGAAGGAAAATAATTTAACAAATTCAATGGAGAATATATACCAAGTTCATTCAACTTAGATTCAGTGGTAGGTCTTATGTTTAACTCTTTTGCTAAACTTTTCTGCAAATTATTTGATTTTATTTTTTATAGGTCTATTTAGGAGAATCACCAATAAATGCTACTCCAACTGCACCTGGGCCAGCATGAGCGCCAACAGCAGGTCCAAATTGCGCTTTTACAACTTCACCTACATACATATTTTCTTCAGAAGCACTTTTTTTCTTCTTACTGTCAGTCTGTTGATTTCCAGATAAGGAATTATATAATGCACGAGAATCAAAAGTTTCTGTAGTATGTAAAACGGCCATACCTTGATGATTCTTGTAACTTTCTGCCTCTCTTCTTAAAAAAGATAAGGCTTTTACCATTGATCTAGGTCTAGCAATGGAAACAACCTCTCCATCTCTATCACCAATTACAGGCTTAACATTCAATAGACCACCAAAGAATGCTGCTCCAGAACTTATTCTTCCGCCTCTTTTTAGGTACTCAATTGTTTCACAAGCTACAAGTATTCTTGATTTGCTAACTAAATCATTGGTCATTTTAACTAAATCAGACATTTTAGATGACTTTTTACTCTTAAGTTCAGAAGCAACTTTGATAATTACTAATCCTGTGCCCATAGTTACACTCTTACTATCAATAACAGTTATTTTTCCTTTTCCGATTTTTTCAGCAGCCTGTATTGCAGAATTATATGTTCCGCTTACTTTAGATGATATGTGAATAGATAATAATTCGTCGTGCTTTTTTAACTGTGATGCATAAACCTTTTCAAAATCTCCGGGAGAAGGCTGAGATGTTGTTGGAAATAAATCGCCTTTGGCTAACATTTTATAAAATTCATCGCCTTTTAAGTCTACATTCTCTTTGTAAACTTTACTGCCAAACGTAACATTGACTGGAACTTCAGTTATATCTAACTTCTTAAGAAATTCACTCGGAATGTCGCAAGCACTGTCGGATATAATACCTATGGACATAATCTAACTCCTCAACTTTTAATTTATTAATACAATTTACAAGATTGGATCTATACTGTAAATAGACATCACTCAACTGAAATCAAAAAGTCATACTCGCTAGATGTATGAGATATGAATTCTACGCCATCAATTTTATAATTATCTTGTAAAACTTTCTCTATTTTTTTTGCACTTTCTAGTTTATCTTCATGATGATAAATAATAATAAATCTATTATCCAAATCTTTAACTAAACTTGTAATCATTGAAGATTCTAAATTATCTTCTTTTATCTCAAAAGTAATATTTTCTTCTAGTGAGGAATTGATATTTATTAAATTTTCTTTAATATCTATCTCAGGGCTAAATGCAAAGACACAAGAAACAAGTTCTGAATCATTTGTGCTTTTAATCACATTTAATTTTTTATTATCATCAGAAGAAAGTTCATAAAGATCCTTAAAGGCCTGCAAAGAGTTTCCAAATAATATAATTTTCTTTGATGATATTGTAGATATAAATTTATTAAATTTATTATTATCCATATTTTTTAATTCATCATTAGAAATAAATTCAATAGTTCCAAAAGTATTTTTTTTAAGAAAACTCACAATTCCTTCACCTGAAGTTACGGCAACAATTGAAACTTCATTTTCAAATTTTTGTGTGACTTTATTTTTCATTTCATCAAATTGTTCGTCCATATTAGTGATATTTTCATTTGATACATCCCCAAATTTTCTAGAAAAATCTACAACTTGGTCAGGGTTTTCAGAATGAATATGAATTTTCACAACATCTTCAGTGCCTGATACAACTAATGATCTGCCTTTGTCAGTTAATTGTTTCTTAATTTCTTCAGAATCTAAATTATTACCACTCAAAGCAAAAACTACACAATATCCCCAGTCCTCATCATGAGATGACGATAGAAAGAAATCTTCTTTAGGAGAATAATAATTTGGAATTTGTGGAATAAATGAATTTGTGCCATCTACTCTTAAATTAATATTACCGTTTTGATCAGATTCAACACAATTATGCGCAGCCTCCAACATTACTGAAAATCCATAAGCGCCAGAATCAATTACATCAGCTTGCTTAAGAAGCTCCATCTGGCCCTTTGTTTCTTCAACAGCAGATTTTGCTCTACTACTAATTGCTTCTAAAGCTTTTTTAAAATCGGAATTTTTAGTATCTAAATACTTTCTTGCTATTTTTGCACATTCTCTCATCACAGTTATCATTGTTCCTTCTTGGGGTTCGTGAATCGAACTAAATGCGTACTCATAACTTTGTTCTAATGATTCTGCTAATTCGGATAAGCCCAAGATATTAGAACTTGAAACACCCTTATGGATTCCTCTAAAAAGTTGAGCAATTAGAAGCCCGCTATTTCCTTGGGCAGAAAGTAATGCATAATTTGCTATATCTTTAGAAAGCACATTTAAATCATGATGCGGATCCGCATTATCAAGGCTATCCATAATTCCTTTTACAGAAATATACATATTTGTTCCAGTATCTGCGTCCGGTACTGGAAATACATTAAGGGAATTCATAACTTCTCTGTGCCCTTCCAACGACAAAGTAAAAACCTTAATCAACTGAACATAATCTTCAGCATTTAATCCCTTTTTAATAACAGTATTTTCTGTCATAATTTATCTCTCAAAGAATTCTTTAATGATATTATATTAGATCTGACATCACCTTCCCAAAAAATAGAGGACCCAGATACGAAAATTTGTGCTCCGGCCTCTTTACATTTTTTTATTGAGTAAGAATTTATTCCTCCATCTACAGCAATATCTACCAAATTTCTGATATTTCTACTTAATAATAAATTATCCAATTCGATTATAGAATCTACCACTTTTTCATTAAATTTTTGCCCTGAAAATCCTGGCTCTACGCACATTATTAGTACTCTATCAACTTCTTCAAGAAATTCGTCAATTCTATCTATAGAAGTACTAGGATTCTTTGCAATACCTACTTTTATACCCTTTGATTTTATCTTATTAATCAATTTATTAGGTTCTTTACATGCCTCAATATGAAAAGTAATTATATCTACTCCTATATCAGCAAAACTATCGACATGATAAAAAGGGTCGTCAACCATGAGATGAATTTCTAAAGGTAGATTTATTAAATTTTTTAATGACTTTAATACTATTGGCCCCATTGAAATTTCTGGGACAAAGTTTCCATCCATTACATCAAAATGGAATTCATCACACCCAAAAATTTCTGCTTCATTAATATGAGCTTCAAGGTTCCTAAAATCTGCGGCTAAAATAGAAGCAGAAATTTTTAGATCGGAAGATATATTACTCATTAAATATTTAAGATTTTTTTAGCAGTTTTAATTTCTTCTTTAACTCTATTTTCTGAAGTACCTGCAACAATATTTCTGGAATTTATACTCTTTTTATTATCTATATCTATATCTTCTCCAAGAGCCTTACTCAATTCAGATTTTGATAAATCAGATATTGATTTTCCTTCTTTATGCAGTTCATTAGTCAATTTGCTTATGGTTATATGGGATTCTCTAAATGGAACACCCTTCATAGTTAATATATCTGCAAGATCAGTAGCCAATATGTTTCCTGATGCCGAATCCATCATCACTTTCTTGTTAAAATTAGAACCTTTTATTATTTCAATCATAACTTCCATTGAAGAAATATATGTATCTATAGAATCAAATATAGGTTCCTTATCTTCCTGCATATCTCTGTTATAAGATAATGGCAAAGCTTTTAGCATTGTAATTATTGAAACTAAGTTTCCTAAAGTTCTTCCAAACTTACCTCTTATTAATTCAGGATAATCAGGATTTCTTTTTTGAGGCATCATGCTAGAAGTTGTAACAACATTATCAGGCAGATTAATATAATTAAATTCTTCAGATGACCACAAAATTAATTCTTCAGAAAGTCTAGTTAAATGCATCATTGATGTAGTAATACAGTTAGCCAAATCTAAAATAAAATCTCTATCGCTCACGCCGTCTATACTATTCTTATTTACTCTAGAAAAGTCCAATTCCTTTGCCAAAAACTCTCTGTCTATATCATAAAACGATCCTGCAACAGCACCACTCCCTAGAATAATTTGATCCATTCTATTCTTGCATTCATAAAATCTTGAGATGTCTCTCTCAAGCATCTCAAAATATGCCATTAAATGGTGAGAAAGTAGTACTGGCTGAGCTTTTTGTAAGTGAGTATAAGAAGGCATAATAATACCAAAATTTAATTCAGCTTTATTTACAACCTCTATTTCTAAGTTTCTTATTAATTTGTGAATATAATCTATTCTCGTTTTTAGATACATTCTTAATGAAGTAGCAACCTGATCATTTCTAGACTTGCCAGTATGAATTTTGCCAGCAATACCTCCTACTAAATCATGCAACCTACTTTCAATATTCATATGAATATCTTCTAGATCATCTCTCCATTTAAATTTGCCTGACTCTATTTCTTTATGAATTAGAGTTAAACCTTCTTCTATTTTTTTCTGTTCTTCAGATGTGAGAATATCTATTTTTTTTAAAGCCTTACTATAAGCAATAGATAATTTTATATCTTCCTTATATATTCTCTTATCGAATGAAATTGATGATGAAAAATTTGAAAAAAGATTTTTTGAAAATACTTTATCTGTATTATTATCCATATCTATTCCATTTCATCATGAATTTGTTGTTTTCTCTGTATTCTGGATGGCAAACTATATATATCTATAAAGCCAACCGCTGAATTATGATCAAACTTATCTTCAGAAGAATAAGTAGCAAGATCAAAAGAATAAAGGGAGTAAGGGGATCTTACGCCTACCACTTCACAATTTGATTTAAAGAGTTTTATGCGCACATCTCCAGTTAAATATCTAGCAGAACTCTTACAATAAGCATCTAAATTTTCTCTTAATCCTGAGTACCATCTTCCGTCATAAACTAAATCTGAGTATGTAGTAGAAATCATACTTTTCATTCTTTGCTGATCTCTACTTAAATTTAATTTTTCTAATGACTGTAAAGATTTAAATAAAACGGTTGCTGCTGGCGCTTCATATGTTTCTCTAGATTTTATGCCTACCAATCTATTTTCCACGTGTATTGTTCTACCTACCCCACACAATCCAGCCATATCATTAAGTTCTTCAATTAAATTTACTAAACCTAATTTATTACCATTTAATTTAACGGGAGTTCCTTTGTTGAATGAGATTTCTATATATTTTGGTTTATTAGGGGCGTCTTCTAGAGAAGAAGTTATCATATAGGCATCTTCTGGTGGCTCTATCCAAGGGTCTTCTAAATCTTCACCTTCAATTGCCAATCCCCACAAATTTCTATCAATTGAATATACTCTTTCATCTACTCCGGGCAACTTAATATCAAGTTTTTTTGCATATTCTTTCTCTTCATCTCTTGTAAGGGAGGCTTCTCTTGCTGGAGCTATTATTTCTAATGGAGAATCAGACGAAAGAGTTTTAATAGCTGTATCGAATCTAACCTGATCATTTCCTTTCCCAGTACAACCATGTGCTACAGCTTTAGCATCATATTCTATTGCGGCTTCTACAAGTTTTTTTGCCATTAAGGGCCTACCAATTGAAGTAGCCAAAAGATATTCATTCTCATAAATAGCACCTGCTAATAAACTAGGAAGTATAAAATCTTTCGCAAATTCTTCTTTAACGTCCCAAATAAGGCAATCAGATGCCCCGGCCTTTTTTGCCCTCTTTTCTAGATCCGAAGAAAACTGTCCACCTCCTAGATCAACAGTTAAAGTTATAACTTCATAGCCATAATTTTTTTTTATCCAATCTACAGATATAGTAGAGTCAAGTCCTCCACTGAATGCAAGAATAGCTATATCTTTTTTCATTCCAATAACCCCTTAAATCTTTAATTCAACAAAAACTTCTTCGAGTATTGCTATGGCTTTATTTATGTCACCTTCAGTTACATTTAAAGGCGGGAATAATCTTAATGTATTAGGTCTAACAGCATTAATTAAAAGTCCTTTTTCTAAGCACAAATTCATTACTTCAGGTGCTTTATTTTTTGATATTTCTAGACCTATTAATAATCCATATCCTCTTATATCAACTACATTGCTATGTCTAGATGCTAAGCCATCTAGCATTGATTTAAGATATTTTCCTGCATCAGAACAATCTGAAGGAATATCTGTATCAATAATATATTTGAGTGCAGCCCATCCTGCTGCGGTAGTTAATGCATTACCTCCAAATGTACTTCCATGATCTCCAGGTTCTAAAACAGAAAATCTTTCCTTGCATAAAAACGCACCAAGAGGAGTTCCTGCTCCAAGAGCCTTGCCCAAAACCATTACGTCAGGGTCTAATCCAAATTTTTGATAACCAAACAAGGTTCCGAGTCTTCCCATACCAGTTTGCACCTCATCTACCATAAATAAAATATTATTTTGGTGGCACCATTCTTGAACATCAATCAAATAACTATGATCAGGCACATTGACTCCACCTTCTCCTTGAACAACTTCTAATAAAACTGCACAAGTATTCTTCTTAGTTGCTTTCTTCAAGGCTTCAAAATTGTTATATTCGACGTTAACAAAACCGTCTGGCAATGGTTGCCATTTCTCCTGATAATCTTTTTGTCCAGTAGCAGCCATCATAGCTAATGTTCTGCCATGGAAGGAGTTTTCCATAGTAATTATTTCATATGCTCCGTCGAGTTTTTCTTTACCCCATTTTCTTGCTAATTTACATGCCCCTTCATTTGCTTCAGCCCCACTATTCGAAAAGAAAACTCTATCAAAACAAGAATTATCAATAAGTAATTTTGCTAACTTAAGTTGAGGGATAGTGTAATAAAGATTTGTCATTTGCATAATATTATCAACTTGATACTTAATAGCATTGGAAACAGCTGGATGAGAATGACCTAGATTTAACACTGCCCAACCAGAAGTAAAATCAAGATATTTTTTTCCTTCTTCGTCCCATACGATAGTGCCTTTACCTTTTACTAGCACAAGCGGCAACCTATTAACAACTTGCATATAGTAAGTAGATTCTAGTTTTTTCCAATCTGTTGTTGTCATTATCTTCCTTAACTTTCTCTAATTATATGAGTGCCTATCTTTTTACCTTCAAATAAACTGATAAGCGAATCCCCGTTTGCATTTATTATATGACCATGGTCAACACCTCCATCTAGAGCATCAATACATGACTGCAGTTTAGGTATCATCCCCCCAGTTATTATACCTGAATTTAATAATTCCTTAGATTGCCTAAGGGTCATCCTAGGTATCACTCTTCCATTTTGATCAATTACCCCATCAACATCGGTTTGATATATTAGTTTTTCTGCTTTAGTTTCAATAGCAATTTTAGAAGCAACTGAATCAGCATTTATATTCAATATACCGTCAGAATCAACATTATTACTATCATCGTTATATCCCAAAGGTGAAATAACAGGAACGAAATTATCTTTAAATAAAGTGTCTAAGATATCATGATTTATTTTTTTTATATCTCCAACAAGTCCTAAGTCTTTACTTTTTGGCTTAGAAACCAACAACTTGCCTGAAACTCCAGACAATCCAATAGATTTGACACCAATATTTTCCAATTTAACTACTAATTTAGAATTTACTAAACCTGAAAGTATTGCACATGCGACTTCTAAAGTTTGCGGGTCGGTTTTTCTTAATCCTTTTACAAATTCTGGTCTTATTCCTAATTTAGAACTCCATTCACTTACAGTTTTTCCACCACCATGTACCAATAATATTGGGTCACCAAGATTAACGATGCTTTTTACCTGACCTAAAGACTTGCCCCACTCTTCTATAGTGCTTCCGCCTATTTTTATAACATTAATTTTTCTCATAGATCCCAATTTCTGATTAAATTATGTAGTATATGCAGAATTAAAAATCACATATTCTTCAGTTAAGTCAGAACCCCATGCCATGCCTCTTCCTTTACCTAAACCTAAATCAATTTTTATATCCACATTAAAGTTGTTTAACGCTGATAATACAGATTGATAATGAAATGAAACTGATTTTCCTTCTTCAGAAATTTGTATTCCGTTTATATAGATTTTTATCTTATCCCTATTCATTTCTGCATCTGCATTCCCAATTGCCATCATTATTCTTCCCCAATTAGGATCTTTTCCAAATACAGCAGTTTTCACTAATGATGAAGAAACTATAGCATTGGATATCTTCAAAGCATCTTCATCATTTGTTGCTCCAACTACTTCAGATGTAATCAAGTGTGATATACCTTCTCCGTCTTCAGCAATTAGTTTCGCTAAAAACTTTGATACATATTCTATCGCTTCTGAAAATATTTGTTTGTCAGATTCATTATCTATTTCTTGGCCTGACATTCCGTTAGCCATAATAACAACAGTGTCATTTGTGCTTGTATCTCCATCTATATCAATCTGATTGAAAGAAACATCAACTGATTGTCTTAAAGTGTCAGTTAATATTATAGGGTCTACTGAAGCATCAGTAGTAATATAACCTAGCATTGTTCCCATTCTTGGGTGAATCATTCCGCTCCCCTTAGCAACTCCACCAACTTTATATTTACCTTTTGAAGTTTCAACTTCAACGCAAATATTTTTCGTTTTTGAATCGGTGGTTATAATTGCTCTAGAAAATTTCTCCCCTCCACCTTCAGAAGGTTCAAAATTATTAATCTCTTTTTCAATCAATCCAACTGGAATCTCAACACCTATTACACCAGTACTAGAAACTAAAAAAGGTGCTTTTGATTGATATTTTTCTTTAGCTAATAAAGCTATCTTTCTTGCATCTACCAATCCCTGATCACCAACACAACAATTCGCAGACCCGCTATTTACTATAATTCCTTTAATTTTTCCTTTAATTTCTTTGCAATAATCAATAGATGCACTCTTAATATTATTCTTGGTATAAGTGGCAGACCAATTACAATCATCATCAGACAATATAATGCCCAAATCTAATTTTCCTTCTCCAGCTGGTTTTAGACCACAAAAAATCCCGTCAGCACTAAAGCCTTTAGGGGTTGATATTGTTCCATTTTTTATTTGCTTGAAATTTGTCATTTAGTATAGTTAGTTTATTCTTTAATTTATTGATACTTTAAATCATTTTCATATTAACCATCAATATGCATCAATAGACAACAATATCGAAAAAGTGACAAATAGAAGAAATAAAATACTAATTACAGGTGGATCTGGCTTTATTGGATCCGCTTTAGCATCTAAGTTATCTGGATACAAAAATAATGAAATATATGTACTAGATATAGCAGAACCTAAAACAAATTTAGATATTAAGTACAAAAAAATAGATATTAGGTCGGACAAAATTAAAGATTATTTTCAAGAAATCGAGCCTGATAAAGTTATTCATCTCGCAGCACAAGCGAGCGTAGCGATATCTTCTAAAGACCCAGTTTTAGACAATGATGTTAACGTTGGGGGCTCCTTAAATATATTAAAATCTGCCTTGGAACTAAAATTAACTCAATTTGTATTCTTTTCAACTGGCGGAGCAATATATGGAGAAAAAGTTGGTAGAAAATTCAATGAAGATGATGCGGTTGACCCTCAAAGTCCCTACGGTATGTCAAAATCTAGTTTTGAAAAATATTTAACCTATTATTCAAATAAATCTAATCTACCTTCTACAATAATAAGGCCAAGTAATGTATTTGGTCCTGGTCAAAATCCTTACGGAGAAGCAGGGGTAGTATCAATATTTGGGAAAAAAATGCTAGAAAATGAACCAGTGACTATCTTTGGTACAGGAGATGAATACAGAGATTATATATATATTGATGATGTTGTAGATTTCATCGAAAAAATTATAGAAGAGAATATAACTGGAACTTATAATCTATGTTCTGGGCAAAAAACAAAAACTATTGATATATTCAATAGCCTAAAAGAAATAGTTGATTACAAAGATGAGCCTGTTATGAGTAATTCTAGGGAAGGGGATATATTGGGGATTGAATTAGATAATTCTAAAGCTTTAGGAATATCGAATTGGAAACCTAAAACTAGCCTAAAAGAAGGACTCAATAAAACAATTAGCCATCTAAAGAACTCTTAAAATCAATGAGAATATTTATAAATACATACTTTCCTAAATTAATCTTCTTAGGACTCTCATTAATACTATTCCTGCCTCTAGTAGTTTCTCCTGAAACTGTTTTCCCTTTCGTAGTGGGGAAGTCATTATGGTTTAGAGGGGTAATTTATTCAATATCATGCTTATGGCTAATCCTTATAACTGTTAACAATAAATATTTACCTGAAAAAAGTACCCTAATATTACTTTTTTCACTCTTTGTGCTATCGCAAGCATTAGCTGGATTATTTGGTTCTAGCCCCCAAAATAGTTTTTGGGGCAATTGGGAGAGAATGGAAGGAGTTGTTGAATATTTTCATTGGCTAATTTTCATATTGATAGCTTTTTCAGTTCTAAAGACTAAATTATCTTGGATAAATTTGTGGAAGGTAAATACTTTTGTAGGCTTAATCGTTGCTACTTTAGGTTTTTTTGAGTCTCTAGATTTAGTAATACCTTTAGTAGGAGGTTTGGACATCTTTCCTCTGGTTGTAAATCCTGAAGGATCTTATACAGGAGGAGAAAGAGTAGAGTCTACAATTGGAAATCCATCCTATGTGGCATCATATTTATCAATGGTGACTTTTAGTTCATTAGCTTTAGTTTATAGAGAATTCAAAATAAATTATCGATTATCGATTTTTAATACATATACTTCTCTAAAAAAATCATCTAAAACTTATGTGGTAATTGCTGGAATTGCTTCTCTTATTTCTATATGGACGATTTTAAGTTCAGGATCTAGGGCATCATTAATCGGTATAGCGGCTTCAATTCTATTAATATCTATTATGCTGTCAATCGTTTATAAAAAAATTAGAAAATTTACATTGGCTCCAGTAACTCTGATAATCATTTTAATTCCCACCTTCTTTTTCATAACTACCACAATTGAATCTCAAAGAGAAGATTTAAGAGTCGAGGTTCTTTCTAAGTTTTTCCCTATAGAAGTTTTTGAAGAAAGTCCCAATTGGAAAGGGCTTAATGCTGATCAAAAAAGACCTGAAATAACCTCTAGAATCCCCGGGCTTTCAGTTGTTCAGGAATATAATGAAATAGAGAAATCATCTGGAAAGTTAGGACTTTCTATGGAGCGATTGCTAGAACATATGGTAGAGACTGGAAAAATATCTGAACCTGAAATGAAATCAAGGATTTGTTCAGATCAATTATTAACTTATTTATGGCTGACCGAAAGAGATTCATTCCGAGAGTGTACTTCTACCATGAAATTTATTTCATTATTTGGATCAGGAATATCTTATCCATTCAGGTCTGGATTTGATATTGGCGAAAGAGGTTTTGCTTGGAGTGCAGCATGGAAAGGGTTTGTCGATAATCCAATATTTGGGATTGGGCCTGAAAATTTTCCTGTTCTTCATTATAAATACATAAATTTAAATGATGAAAATATGGCAGATGACAAACCTCATTTTGATAGAGCTCACAACAGAGTTCTTCATATAATGGCAACTTCGGGAATTATTGGTTTTATAGCACTTATATCATTCTGGATTTATATTGGAATATTAATCACAAAAAGGGCCATAAGGCGCGATTCAGAAAATATTTTCTGGATACTTTTAGGGTGCTTCTTTATTTCTTATTTAACTTTTTCTATGTTTAATTTCGCAGTATCTTCGATATTTCTACAAATAATGCTATTAATTGCATTTCTGACAAGAACAGAGCAAGGTTTTGGTAAAAAGGATGAATTAGAAATTAATGTAACTAAAGAAACAAAAGAACAGACATTTGTAAAAGACTCTATAGTTATTGTTGCAGCAATAATTATCCCCATAGTAACCATATTAGTCATTAGGTCTTATGTTGCTATCCCATTTCAGGCTGCGAAGGTCACCCCTCCTCTTGGATCTCCAACTTCATTGATTGAGGCACAAGAAAATATAAACAAATTTGAACCATTATCTAACTATGGAAGGCAAGAGCTTATGTACATAGTAAGGAGGGATATGGAGAAAATGCTTGCGACGGCGAGTGAAGCGGATAAATTTGCTGAAGCATATACTTCTTTAGTTGGGCTAGTTTCTGAGGAATACAGAAAAGGAATAGAAGCTGAGCCTGATCATTTCAACATTCATTTCGGAGCAGCAAGCGTTTATACAAGTTTAGCAGTTTATGATGCCAATAATTTAGATGTTGCTATAAATATTCTTAATAAATTAGAGGAATTATCCCCTAATTCAATCCAAACTCTTGAACTTAAAATAAGGGTTGCACTACTAATGAATGATCCTATTAATGCAGAACCTTTAATTCAAACATGGAAAAAAGTTATACCAGAAACCTGGAGAAATTTTTGGGATGAAAGCCTCGGAATAATAAAAGGAGAAATAGTACCTGAATGGGACATCATTTGCAGGAATGAAGAATATCCGAGCGATAAACCTAAATTCGAAGATAGTAACGTTTTATACAATAATGAACTAGATAATGGAGTCATTGTTGGCGTTAAGCAAGAGTTAAATGAAGGCAGTTTAACAATATCACCTGGAAATATTGTAAAACTTGATTATACCGGATGGCTTCCAAATGGATGCATATTCGATAGTTCATATTTTGAAGATGTAAATACTTTAACTTTTAAGGCTGGAGTCGGTCAAGCAGTAGAAGGTTTTGAAAGTGGGATTTTAGGTCTAGGAGAAGGTAGTATAGCCAGAATAGTTATACCTTCTGAAATGGCATATGGATCTGCAGGAGTCAAAAACTTAATACCTCCTAATTCAACTATTTATTTTGAAGTTAAGATATTAGAAGTAAGGGTAGAATAATATCATTTATCCGGCTGATCCCATTTAGCAGCAATACTATTAAATACAGAAATTATTATTATTTTTATATCAAAAAATAAACTCACCTTTTGTGAATAATCAATATCAAATACTAACTTATCCTTAGGGTCTAAATCATATGAGCCATTTATCTGTGCTAATCCTGATAACCCAGGAGTAACATCTAATCTTTTATCAAAACCCGGAATCTCTTTTGCAAACTTTTCATGAAGTTCTGGTCGTTCAGCTCTAGGCCCAACAAAACTCATCTCTCCTTTTAATATATTGAGTAATTGAGGAATCTCATCTAGTGCTGTTCTTCTGAGAATATGTCCAATTTTAGTAATTCTAGGATCATCTTTTGTAGACCATACTGCACCAGAAACCTTCTCTGCATCAGGTATCATAGTCCTGAACTTAATAACTTTAAAAACTTTTTTATTTTTACCAATTCTATCTTGAGAATAAAAAATTGGGCCCCTATCTTCTATCCAAATTAACAATGGGATAATGAATATTACTATTAACCACAGAGGCCATAATAAAGGAAATAGTAATCCACCTATTATCATTAATATATCAAGTGGTCTTTTTAATTTATAAGTTCTAGATCTCAAGATTTATTCCATCCTCCTCTAGCCCATCTTATAAGACCATACAAGAATCCTAGACCCCAAGAAATATGCATTGATAGCACAATAAAAGGAATCAAAAAGATGCTGAATAAATTTGAAGAATTTTTCCAAATTAATAAAATCATAATCAACCAAAGAGTCCCTATTAATATTGATGATGCATTAATATATAACAATAAGTCACCTGCAAAAATTAAATTTCCAATTCCTAATACAAATAAAAATAAAATAAATGAAACAGGAGCTAACTGTCTTAATTTTAAAGAGTCAGGATGTAAAGACAATGTCTTAGTTTTCCATAAACCATATCTAAAAAATTGTTTTATCAAACCGAATAAAGAACTTCTAACAAAGTATTCAACAATTAAATTTGCAACTACAATTACCTTCCTTCCATTATTCCTTAATCTAATATTTAATTCATAATCTTCATTAATTTGAAACTCTTCATTAAAACCTCCGAACTCAATTAAATCTGATCTTTTCCAACTGCCAAGATATGCTGTATCCGAATCAATATATTGAGTTGTTGGATTAAATGGATCATATTTTATATTTCTATAACTAACACCCCCCATCGCATACCCTGAATTCATTACATCAGCAACAATCCTTGTAAAGAAATTAGTTCCTACTGCCTTTTGAACAGATCCCGCATTCCCTCCCCAAGTATTAAAGGAGGCTTGCCAACATTGAAAAATATAATCTTCAGGATATTTCGAATGAGCATCGGCTCTAATAATCAATGAAGTTTCGTTTATATTATTGCTATTTTCAATTCCAATATTCATGGCATATGACTGATAAAGATTAGGGTTATTTAAAATTTTTAAATTCAAATGACCAAATTTTTCTTTAATAATATCTACTGTTTTATCTGTGCTCATTCCATCTACAATTATAAATTCAACATTAAATCCAGATGCCTGAATACTCCGGCAATTTAAAAGAGAATTTATACATTCTTCAATGTAATCTTCTTCATTTCGTGTAGGTATTATTACTGAAATTCCAACCTTTAAATCATCATCCATATCTAATACCAAAGCCTCCCATTGTTTCTCTTAAGATACTTTAGGGCACTAGAATTAAATGGCTTCCTATCTTTGGAATTCAACTTTTTAAAACCTTCAAAAGTAGCGATAAAAAATTTCCCTAATTGGAATTTAAGCAATGACTTCAAAAAATAAAATGAACCCCATGCGGTTAGGTGCACTATTAGATACATTACTGGAAGATGTTTATAAGAAACCCAAATTCTATTTCTTATGCTGTAATAAGCCTCATCCTTTAATTTATTCTTCTTATCTACTACCGATTTCTTAGGTTCGTGTATTACTTGAACTTGAGGAAAATAAATTATTTTTTTATCTTCCTTTATTATTTCCGAACTAATATCTAGTTCTTCAAGTCCGTAAAAAAGTTCAGTGTCATAGCCTTCTACTTTTTCAAAAGTTTCTCTTAATAATACGTGTCCTGCGCCAACATAATAAGACACCTCAGATTCCTCATTATGAATGTCTTTATTTAAAAATCTTTTCAATCTATTAAAAGGAATTTGAAGACCATCAACATCTTGTCTTAATATTATTTTAAAAGCCATTCCAGCAATTTCATCAGAAGTGGAAAATTTTTTTAGAATCTTTTCTAAAGAATATTCATCAGTAAAATAAGCGTCATCATCCAAAAAGACCATTATGGATCCTTGAGAACTTTTAACAAGTTTATTTCTTGCTCCTGCTACTCCAGATGGTGAATCGGATCTTATCCATTTGACTGGATAGTCCCTGAATTTATCTTGAAGTCTATCCTTTATGTTTATTTCTGAGGCATCATCAAGAACAACTATATTAACTTTTAAAGATTGATCAATTGAACTTTGAATTGCTCTCTGAATTTCATCTACTCTGTCTTTTGTTGCTATTAATACTGTAATATCATCAACTTTGTACATATTAGTAACTCGCAAAAATATCTAAATATTTTATTGCTGAAGAAGAAAGTGAAAATCTATTCAAATTATTAAAGCCAAAATCAGCATGACCTCTAGCAAGATTCTCATCTTGTATATATTTTTCAATAGCATTCTTCATTTCTATTGGATCATTTTTTGTAGTAATTTGACCTGCATCACCATTCATTAATATCTCACCAAGGCCTCCTTCTTCACATGAAGAAATAATAGGCGTTTTAAGTGCCTGAGCCTCAACAGCAACTCTTGGAAGACCTTCCCATAAAGATGGAATAATCAATATTCTTGCTTTCTTTATATATTCTAATGGATTTTTTATTTCACCTAACAATTTAACCTTTGAAGATAAATCTAACTTCTCAACCAATTTTTCCAAATTAGCCTTTTCCTCTCCATCGCCAATAATTAATAAGTTAAGATTATCGATATTAGTCAAATTACTAAATGCATTAATTAATAATTTAAAATTTTTTTGCCTGGTCAGTCGACCTAGACCCAATATGAAATCATATTCCTCATTTACATTATTAAAATTAGCATCAAAATCATGCTGATCTTCAAAATGTGGATTGTAAATATAATTTATATTGCTATTCCCTGTCATATTTACTAATTTACTTTTCAGACTTTCTGACTCAGCTATTACATCTTGAGAATCTTGAAACACTCTCCTCCAGAAAAATCTCCTAAAGAAATTATTTTTTGGAAAACCTTGAACACTAATTACCAACTTTGTAGAAGATCTTTGGCCTGATACCTTTAAGCCAAGCCATGCAACCACTGGCATCATCGATGCAAAAAGTATCCCTGGCTTATTCTTTTTAAGATAATTTGAAATAGTAAAAATTGTTCTGACTGCGATAAGAAAAGAAACTAATCTAAATTTAATATAGCCGGTAGTTGGAAAATTATTAAAAAAATTAGATAGCCTAATTAATCTCATATTTTCTAATAAATCTAAGTCATCCCATTCTTTATGTATGCTTAACATATCTATTTCATAGCCACTTTTAGAAAATTCTTTTGCAAGGCCAAAAGTAGCTCTCTTTACACCAACTGGATTCAAAAAAGGTGCGAATATAGTTATAAGTTTTTTATTTGATGAATTCATTTAATCTGTTTTATCTCGTCAATTATTACTTTACATCTGTTTTCCCAAGTAAATTCTTTAGACAATTCGATAGAATTATGAGATATCTTTTCTCTTAAGTCATAATTTTGCCAAAGTTTTTCTATTTCTCGAGTTAAACTGCATGAATCATCAGGATTAAACAAAATACAATTTCTATTTTCGGTTAAAATTTCAGTATTTGAGGGAATATTAGATGCAATAATGGGTACCCCTGATGCCAGATATTCAAAAAGCTTCATTGCAGAAGTATATTCTCTAGATTTCTTTGATTTTCCACTTGAGGGTAATAACAAAATATCTGAAGAATTGAGGTAACTAGGGACTTCTGAAGGTAATACTTGACCAATAAATCTAATATTATCTATATTCATTTTTTTGGCTTTTTCAGAATAAATTTTTACCTCTCTATCTAAACCTCCAACTATTATTATTTGAAAATTCTCTAAATTAGTAGCAGTTTCTAATAATAAATCTGCTCCCTTTTCATGACTTAAAGAGCCACAATAGGTTAAAATTGGTATGCCTGAAGAACTCTTAATTTTAGGCTTATCTTTAAAATCTTCCAAATCTACAGCATCATGTAAAACTTTAATGGAACCTTCATCAAGACCAAAATAATTCTCTAAATCCAAAGATAATTTTTTTGTAACACTAAAACACTTAATTTTTTTTGCTCGTTTTAAAGTAAATTTGAATATTCTTTTTGATATTAGTGGAGGCACATCATGAAACTCTATTGCACTAGGAATTCCCGATAAATATGAAAAAAATAAACTAAATGGAGTATTATCCCTAAAAATCAAGAAATCAGGGCTATATTTCTTAGCATAATTAACTGAAAAAATGCCCCAGATAAAATCTATTAGAAATGAGAAAAATCTATACATGAATTTGGGAATAAATGGGCGAAAAATATAAGGGTCAATAAATTTTAAAGATTTAACTTGAAAAACTTTTTCCATTTGATAGAAATTAAATACATCAGTTTTATGGGAAATTTCTCTCTGATATCGTTTTGGATGAACTAATACAGTTTGGTTTCCTAAACCTGAAAACGCTTTAATCATTTTCAAAATTTGGACTCCATGAGCCTTTTCGGTCGGTAATCTGGCGTTTGTGATGTAAACTATTTTCAAAATATCTATCTAATTAGGTAAAATCGTATTTTAATTAAATTGTAGAGAAGATGACCAGAGAAATCATTTTTAATAAAACATTGGTTAACGATGA
>PBLC01000020.1 GCA_002721675.1 Chloroflexota bacterium
ATTCTGCGATAATTTCATATAATCTTTCTTCAATTGTCGCCATTTTTACCCTTCTTTCGCTTGTTTTCTAATTCAATTTTCTTTATTTTTTTTAATAAAGACTTGATAACACCTTTAACAAATTTATTTGAGTTATCTGAACCGAAAAGATAACCTAATTTTTCAAAATCTTCAACTAACTGCTTCTCGCTACTTACATAATTGTCATTTTTTACTTCCCAAAAAGCTAATCTTAGGAGACTTTTATCTACTATTGATAATTGATTTATGGGGTATTCTTCTGCAAAAGATTGTATTACATGATCAAGAATTTCCTTGTCTTCAAATATTTCTATGCCTATTTTTGTCGATTTGGCTATTTCATCATTTGTCAGATCATTGCTATTCTTCTCAATAGCAGTCCCGATTAGAGTTTGATTCTTATCATTAGTTAGATCAAGATAATATAGAACCTGCAATATGAGTTTTCTTTTTATTTGAGTTTTATCTAGAGGTATATCTATTGAATATTCTTCGACTAGTTCAATATTTTTCGACCCTATTAATTCTTTATGTTCTTCTACTATTATCTTATGTTCCTTGATTAAAATTAAACTAAAATTCTAATGCTTCTATTGAATCTATATTACTTGTAGAACAGTTAGAATCAATTCTCTTAATTAGTCCAGAAAGAACCTTTCCTGGGCCAAATTCAATAAATTGATCATATCCGTTAGCAGACATATATTTTATAGTGTCATTCCATTGTACGCAGGACATTAATTGATCGATTAGTTCATTCTTAATATCTTCAGATGATGTAAGAGGCTCTGCATTTACATTACCTATAAGAGGAATTGTAGGATCTTTGAAATCTAGAGTTTCTATAAATTCAATTAAACTATCTCGCGCAGGTTCCATTAATATAGAGTGAAAAGCACCACCCACACTCAACTTTATTGCTTTCTTTGCCCCTCTTGCTTTTGCAAGGTCTACAGCAATAGCAAGAGCATCATTATCTCCACTAATAATTATTTGTTGCTCGCTATTTATATTTGAAGGATATGCTCCAGCTTCTCTACACACTTCTTCAACTGTTTGTATGTCCATTCCGATTAAGGCAACCATGCCTCCTGGATTTTTATCACAAGCTATTTGCATTAATCTCCCTCTCTCAGAAACAAGTTTAATTGTGTCTGATACTGATAATGAGTTAGAAGCACAAAGAGAGGTATACTCACCTAGACTATGTCCAGCCGTAGCGTTAGGTTTAAATTTAGGATATTTCTCATTAAATACTGCTAAGCAAGCTAAAGAAGTAGCAGTAATAGCAGGTTGTGCATTTTCAGTCTTGTTGAGATCTTCTTGTGAACCAGAAAAAATTATTTCAGATAAATTTCTATCTAGAGTTTGATTAACTTCTTCAAATATATTTTTAGCCTCTTCTGAGCTTTCATATAAATCAGACCCCATTCCCACTACTTGTGATCCTTGGCCTGGAAAGACAACTGCTGTATTTTTACTAAATTCAATCATAATTATTTTGTAGCAAAATTAACTTGTTTTTTTTCTAGTGTTGGCGCATCAACATAGTATTCACTTTTATAAATACCACATTTTGGGCAAGCGTGATGAGGCCTTATTAGTGCCGGACAAGAAGGACATTTCACTAATTGAGGCGATTTAAGACCCATATGAGCCCTAGCTCTTCTCGTTCTAGATTTTGAATGTTTTTTCTTTGGTAGTGGAGCCATTTTTTCTATTAATATAATTTTTGATAAATGAATTGTACAGATTATATATATATTTTCAACAAATTTGGTCTACTTTTTCATCCAAATTGATACTTATCAGGGGTAAAAATAGGATATTAACTCAATTTCAGGTTTTATTGTGCAAAGAATTATTGGGATAGATATAGGTCTTAGATTTACGGGTTATGGAATCATAGATTTCAATGAAAGAAAAGAAATCATTGTGGAAGGCGGGGTAATAAAAACAGATTCTTCAGATGATCTGCATGTTAGGTTGGGGGCAATATTTGAAGACTTAAATCAAATTTATAAAAAATTTAGTCCTCAAGTTACTTCAATTGAAGACTTGCATTCTAGGTATAGGAATTTGAAAACTGCAATCATAATGGGTCATGCCAGAGGTGTTGCTTGTGCTGTATCATCTTTGAATCATACCCCTGTCTATCATTATCAAGCTACTCAGATAAAAAAAATGATAACTGGATCTGGAAGGGCTGATAAGATGCAGATGATGAAGAGTGTAGGGTTAAGATTGGGTCAAGGTGTAATAAAAAATGAACATGTAGCAGATGCTTTTGCTGCAGCAATGTGCCATAAGATGATGTCCGAATCTCCCCAATAAATATAATATTAGTTAATGATTAGTTTTTTAACAGGTGAATTAAGAAATATTTATAGAGAAAATTCTTCTATTGAATTAGATGTGTCTGGGGTAGGATACGAAATTGTTCTGCCGGTATTTGTGTTAGATTCGCTATTGAATTCTTCATTAGATGTAGGGCAGGAGATAACGCTGGAAATATATTTTCATTCAACTGAAAGGTCGCCAAAGCCATTACTTGTTGGGTTTTTTAATCAACTAGAAAAAAGATTTTTCTTAAAAATAATTCAGGTTGAAGGTATAGGACCCCTAAAAGCTGTTTCGGCATTAATTTTCCCTGTTTCCGTTATTGCCCAAGCTATTGAAAATGAAGACTCCACTATTCTTAATCAGATGCCAGGAATAGGATCAAGGGCAGCTCAAAAAATGATAGCCACGCTTAAGGGCAAATTAATGGAAATTATTGCCGAGGTTGGAAATTCAGGCCCTTCTTCGAGCCAAGAATATAATGTCCGAGATAGTGCTCTAGAAATATTAGTAGGGTTAGGTTTCAAGGAATCTGAAGCATTAAATAAAATTAATGAAGTTTTTAAGGTGAATCCTGAGATTAGTGAAAATGTTGAAGATATAATTAGAGAAATATTTAAATCTAATCAAGAAAATTAAAGATTATGGCAATAGAGAAGATAATTGATAATAATCCAGAGGATAATAATAAGAATAAAGAATCAACAAAAAATGATGTTGAAGAAATTTCTTCTGACTTAAGGCCTAAAATATTAAAAGAATATGTTGGGCAGATTAATATCGTCACAAGTTTAAAAACAGCTATTCAAGCTTCTGAAGCTAGAAGTGAGGCTATGGATCATGTTTTATTTCATGGCCCCCCTGGGCTTGGCAAAACAACCCTTGCCCATGTTATTGCAAAAGAGAAGAAATCGAATTTAGTAGTTACTTCAGGTCCAAGTTTAGAAAAGCCTGCTGACATAGTGGGTCTATTATCAAATTTGGGAGAAGGAGATGTACTATTCATAGATGAAATTCATAGGATATCCAAAGGTGTGGAAGAATATTTTTATTCAGCCATGGAAGATTTTAAGGTTGATTTTATTACTGGGTCAGGAACTTTTGCTAAAACTCTAACATTCCCTTTAAAGAGGTTTACATTAGTTGGTGCTACCACCAGAGTTGGGATGCTTTCTTCACCTTTAAGAGATAGATTTGGTTTAACTTATCACTTAGATTTTTATTCTGAAGATGAACTTACTGAAATAGTAAATCGATCTTCTGGAATTTTAGATGTCTTTATTGAACAGGATGCCTCTCAAGAGATAGCCATAAGATCTAGAGGTACTCCTAGAATTGCTAACAGACTTCTTAGGAGAGTTAGAGACCATCATCAGGTTAATCATAAAGGAAAAAAATTGGACAAAATCATATCTTCTGAGGCTATGGAATTGGAGGGTGTAGATTCAAAAGGACTAGATAGGCTTGATAGACAGTATCTTATTACTCTATCTAATAACTATAATGGTGGTCCTGCTGGAATAGAAGCATTAGCAGCAACTTTAAATGAAGAAGCCCAAACTTTAATTGATGTGGTTGAACCTTATTTATTAAAAATAGGGTTTATTATTAGAACTCCTTCAGGCAGAAAAGTAACGCTAGAGGGGTTAAGATATTTAGGTGAGAATGCTAAAAATGAAGGAAACTCTCAAGGTAGTATGTTTTAATTTAAATCATCAAATGATGATTCGTTATTATTCCATAATTTCCAGTATAATCCTTTATTCTTTAATAGTTCATTATGGGAGCCTATTTCTTGTATTTCGCCCTTATCAAGCACAACTATCTTGTCAGCATTTTTTATAGTCGAAAGTCGGTGAGCAATTATTATTCCTGTTCTATTTTTTAAAACTTCATCCAATGCTTTTTGAATTTGCCTTTCCGTATAACTATCAATATATGACGTTGCTTCGTCTAGGATAAATATTTTTGAGTTTAAAAGCAGAGCTCTAGCAAAACTTAATAACTGTCGTTGCCCTATAGAAATATTAGCTCCAGATTCTTCTAGAATAGTGTCATACCCTTTGGGTAATGTCATTATAAAATCGTGAGACCCAACTACTTTAGAGGCCTCAATAACTTCTTCTCTTGTGGCTATAGCTTTATATTTAATATTATCTTCTACGGTTCCAGAAAAAATTATAGGGTCTTGAAGTACCATGCTTATATTTTCACTTAATGAACTTTGTGTTACTTCATGTAAGTCTTGATCATCAATTAAAATACTGCCATTTTTTATTTCGTAGAATCTATGAATTAGGCTGGCTATAGTTGTTTTTCCGGATCCTGTAGGGCCAACTAGCCCTACAGTTTCATTTTCATTAATTTTAAAATTTAAATTCTTTAAAACAGGCTCATTATAATTGTACTCAAAATTAACATCTTTAAATTCAATTGAACCTTTTTCAACAATTATATCTTTAGCTCCCTTGGAATCCTCTATGTCTATTTTAATATCTAATAGTTCAAAGATTCTGTGACCTGATGCCATAGCCCTTTGAAGTACACTATAGTGCATTGTGAGCGCTCTAATAGGATCAAAAAACCTTTGAACATATAGTAAGAAAGCTATCATTACTCCTATTTCTACTGAACCTCCAGAAACTAAATATCCTCCTAAAACAACAATTAATGACATTGTAAGTCCTACTAAAAATTCTACTGGTGGATGAATGCCTGATCCATACTTAGCAGCATCATTCATGTCTTCAAAATTCTCTTTTACTCTTTCATCAAAGCGTCCCTGATTTATATCTTCTCTAATCATATTTTGAGTAACTTTTACTCCATTAACATGCTCATTTAGTACGCCACTAACAACTGACGAAGATGCCCTAGCCTTCAAAAAGGCTTTTCTTGCTTTTGGCAACCAGAATATTCTTATCCCTAAAAATACAGGCATTATCATTAGTATTCCTAATGCCATAGTCCAATCTAGAGAGAATATAATAATTGTGATAACTAATAGGGTAAGCATGTCTCCTATTGCAAATACTCCAGCTTGAAATAATTCTTGTAGAGCCCCCACATCACCGAGAACTCGAGACATTATTGACCCATACTTACTTCTATCTGCAACAGACATAGATAATCTTTGGAGGTGAGAAAACATTTGTGATCTAATATCAAATAATATATTTTCTCCTATTTCTCTAATTACTCTTTGTTGAACATAATTGGATAGAAGATGCATAATTGAAAACCCAACTAATCCAATAAATAACATGTCTAAAAGAGTTCCATTATTGTCTGTGATTGCGTTATCAATAGTAAATTTCACCATAAGAGGCACAGAAAGAACTGCTATAGTAAATAGTATTACTGAGATTATCCCAATAATAGCTTTTCTTTTGTAAGGCCTTATGTATTTTATAAATCTTGATGCTACGGCCCCATCATATGAAGAAAGTTGTTCTAAATCTTCTTCAATTGCATTTATAATTTTTCTGTCTTGTTTTTTTATTTCTGTAGCCATTATCAATAAACCTGCTGAAGCTTAGGATTTTGTAATTCAAAGATAGTTTTATATATTCCATCTTTGGAAATTAGGTCTAGATGTTTTCCTCTATCTACAATTCTCCCTTTATCCATAACTAATATTTCATCACAGTGTGAAATAGTGCTAATTCTTTGAGAAATTATTAAAGTGGCCTTTTCTCTCTGCAATGGTATTAATTTTTCTCTGATGGCTTTGTCTGTTCCTGTATCAAGAGCACTAAACGAATCATCAAAGATAAATAAGTCCGGGTCTTTTAAAATATTTCTTGCTATCGCTATCCTTTGTTTTTGGCCACCTGAAAGCGAAACCCCAAATTCTCCAACCATAGTTTCATATTTTTGAGGCAAACTATCTATAAATTCATGAATATCAGCAATTTTTGCTGCTTCTATAACTTTCTCAATATTTAATCCTGGATTTGAATATGCAATATTTTCTCTCAATGTGCTATTAAATAAAAATGTATGCTGAGAAACTAATCCAATCCTACTTCTCAAAGGTTTTAAACTTATTTTTTTTAAAGATGTTTTATTTATTAAAATATCTCCTTCAAGAACATCATAAAATCTTGGTATCAAATTTGATATTGTTGATTTGCCAGAACCAGGAGGGCCAATTAATCCAACAATTCTTCCAGGGCTTAATTCAAAGTTGATGCCATCAACATCATTAGTTCTTGATTTTTTGTAATATTTAAAACTTACATTATTAAATGTAACTTTTTTGATGATACTAATTTCCTTTTTTTTACTTTTTGTTGAAATTCTAGGCCTTGAATCTAAAATTTCAAAAAGTCTTAATCCGCATGTAATTGCTCTTGCATATGAATTTACCATTAATCCAACAATTCTTACCGGCCTTTGAAGCATTCCAAGATATATTAGGCATTGAGTTAGATCTCCGATAGTCATATTTCCGTCAATTACTTTATGACCTCCAACCCAAATCACTAATGCCCATATGAATAAAAAAAAGAACCCCATTAAACTAGTTCCAGTTGCATCAACTTTAACGCCCTTAATTGTGTCATTAGTTACTTCATGGTGAGAGGAATTAAATTTTTTTATTTCATAATTTTCACCTCCAAATGCTCTAACAACTTTAACTCCTATTAGATTTTCTTGAAGATTTGTATTAAGAACAGAAAACTCTCTTTGAATCCTGTACCATATTTTTCTTAGTCTTAATCTACTTATTGTTGCTATACTTGCAACAGGTAAAATAAAACCAAATGCAATGGCTCCAATTTGCCAATCTGTTCTGAATAATAAATATGATCCAGCCAACATTAAACTTGTTATTTCAAAAGTCCTAAATAATCCTGTGGTTACGAATACTTTTACTCCTTCTATATCCATAATTCCTCTAGACATTAAGTTTCCAGTATGTATTCTGTCGTGATATTTATAAGTTTGAGATTGAAGTTTTTTATGAAATTTGCTCCTCAAATCTGATGAAATTCTATTTGCAATTTTCTCACCATTGAATTGTAAAATAAATGCAAATATACCTCTTAAAATGCTTACAGAAATAATTGAAATAGCGAGTATCCATAAGGAAGAAAAATCTTTCGATCCTGAATTTATTTTTTCATATGCAGTATCTACAGATGTACCTAAAAGATAAGGCAACCATAATTGGGAAGACACTAGCCCAAATACCCCAATAAAACCTAATATAATCAACCTTCTATAGAATAAGCACATTTTTATGATTCGAACTAATATTGTTACTTCACCCAAATGTCCACTTAGATGAAGCGGGGATTCTTTTAATTTAATGTCCACTTAATTTTTTTGAAAGTTGCTTCAGTAAAACATAATATTTTATTTGGTATCGCAAAAACAATATTTTTAAGATGAAAAATAGTTTAAAAATTAGAAAAGCCAGTGAATTTGACCTGGATAGCCTTAACAACCTTAATTCTAAGTCGTTTGAAGAATTAACAAAAAAATTAGATTTTTTTAATTTTTTTAATAAAAAGAATTACGAAATTATTGTTGCTACTAAAGAAAAAAATGTAGTTGGTTATTTACTTTCTTTAAATGTGACTGAAAATCTATTTGAAATAATATCTATTGCTGTGGATTCTTATTACAGAAAAAGAGGAATAGGTTCCTTACTAATGTCAGATTTCCTCGGCAATAAAGAAGTAAATTCGAAGATAATTTTAGAGGTTGCAAATAAGAATATAGCTGCTATAAGGCTTTATAAAAATTTCCTATTTGATATTGATGGAATAAGAAAAGATTACTATAAAGATCCAATTGATGATGCTTTTTTAATGTCAAGAATAATTTGAAGTTACAAATTTAACCCGGGTTCAGATTCGTCATAGTTGTAATCTTTTGCTTTATCTATGTACTCTTTTTCGTTTTCAGGTACTTCATCATCTGGAAATATAGCATCAACAGGGCATACAGGTTCACACGCAGCACAGTCAATGCATTCTTCTGGATTAATGTAAAGATGGTTATCCCCCTTTTTTGAATATATGCAGTCAACAGGGCATACATCTACACAAGCTCCGTCAAGAGACCCTGAACATGTCGATGTAATAACAAAAGTCATTTTATATACCTAAATAATTAACTAATTTATCTTCCACATCCACATCCACCACCACCGCAAGCACATCCTTCGCCAGATGGCATATTAGGATTTGAAATTACAAAACCTGATCTTTGCATTCCTTCAACATAATCAATACTTGCTCCCGTAATTAATGGAGTACTTCCTGAATCTATAATTGCCTTTACTCCATTAGATTCAATTATTGTATCTGACCCAGAAGCTTTATCTTCAAGTCCAAATTCATAACCTGCCCCACCATTTTCACCCATAGTAAGCGTAATCCTTAAATATGATTCTTCATTGCCTTGCTCCTTAAGCACTTCATTTATTTTTGAAGCAGCAGCCTCAGTGAAGGTAATTATATTCTCTGTTGTCATATTTTCTCCAAACAAACCATTGATTATGTATATCATTTTACACAATAAATAAAATAAATAGCATAAATTTTGATAAATATTATATAAAAAATTTACAAACGAAATTCGTAGAATATAATAAAATTTAATAAGAAAGAATATTACATGGATCAATTAGATAAGAAAATTATAGATATATTGAAAACTGATGGAAGAATATCTAATGCTAAAGTTGCAAGGAATTTAGGTGTCAGCGAAGGAACAATAAGAAGAAGAATTAAAAGGATGCAGACGGAAGGAATTGTTAATGTATATGCTGTTCCTGATCCTGAGAAAAATGGTTACTTTTCTGAAGCATTAATTGGGATTCAGGTTGATCCTGACAAGATAGACGCTGCAGCAGAGGAGATTTCTGATCACGAATACACAACTTGGGTAGCAAGGACAACTGGAAGTTATGATATTTTTTCATGGGTAACATTACCTACTAGTGAAGAGTTGGGTAAATTCCTGAGTAATGATTTAGGAAATATAGATGGTGTAAAAAAGACTGAAACATTCGTAAATTTAAAAGTGCTTAAGAGAGGAATTTAATTATGGTAACTCAGATTAAAGGAAATAAATTTTTCGAAAGAATTATTGGATTTAATGATCTAAAAAAAGCAGATCCTTTAATAGATAATTTTATAAATACTAAATCACGAATTGTTTTTTTATCTTTAGTTTTAGGGTTCGTTTTAATTCAATATTTACTTTCACAAGTTAAATTCTTTTTACCTGATAATCCTGTGCCTATAACATTGCAAACCTTTGGGGTATTGATGCTCGGATCACTTTATGGATTAAGGCTTACTTTGGTATCAATAACTGCCTATCTTGGTTTGGGGCTTATAGGATTACCAATTTTTCAAGGACACAATGGTGGTTTAGATTATTTTATGGGTGTCACTGGGGGATATCTGATTGGATTTTTCTTGGCCTCCTTGCTAGGATCTTTTTTAAGTACTCGAGGGCTTAGATCAGGTTTGTCTATTTGGGCAATGCTATATGCCAATATAGTTATATATATTCCAGCATTGATATGGTTATCAATTTTTGATTTTTCTTGGCCGGAAAATGGTAAACTATTATCTCAAGCTGTGTATCCATTTTTAATTGGTGATTTTGTTAAGCTTATATTTGCATCTCTAATAATCAGTTTCTTGTGGAAAATTTCAAAGAAAACAAAATAATTTAGTAGGAGTTTTTATTGTATAAGGAATGGGGTTGCGGAGAAATTGGAATCGACCAAGAAAAGAATGAGATAATTATAGCCGGTTGGGTAGATTCTTGGAGAGATCATGGGTCACTTTTATTTATTGATTTAAGAGATTCTACAGGAACCGTTCAAGTTGTATTTGATAAAAGTAAGAGTAATTCTAATCATCAGATTGCCTCATCTTTTCGAACAGAATGGGTAGTTCAGATAAAAGGAATGGTAGAGAAAAGAATAGAAGGAGCAGAAAATCCTAATATTTCAACTGGTTATATAGAAATTCATGCCACTGAAATCAACGTATTAAATGAATCAAAAACACCTCCTTTTGAAGTGAATTCTGAGAATATAGATGAGACTACAAGGCTAAGATATAGATTTTTAGATTTAAGATCATCAAGAATGCAGAATAATATTAAGCTGAGGAATGATGTTATTTTATCAATATGCAATTTCTTAAATGATAAAAATTTTGTACACATTGAGACACCAATATTAATTAAGAGCACCCCAGAAGGAGCAAGAGATTATGTTGTGCCTAGCAGGGTGCATCCGGGCGAATTTTATGCATTACCTCAATCTCCGCAACAAATTAAGCAAATGCTTATGACTTCGGGATTTGAAAAATATTATCAAATTGCCAAATGCTTTAGGGATGAAGATTTAAGGGCAGACAGGCAACCAGAACACACCCAACTAGACTTTGAGATGAGTTTTGTACATCAAGAGGATGTTTTATCAAATTGCGAAGAATTGTATTATTTTCTTTCCAAGAAATATCAATCCAAAGACATTGTATACCCTTTCCCTAGAATAACTTATGAAGAAGCAATCGAAAAATATGGCACCGATAAACCTGATACTAGATTTTCATTGCACCTTAAGAATTTAAATCATATTTTAGGCGGTACAGAGTTCAGGGTCTTCAATAATACTCTAGAGAGTGGTGGTTCTATAAAGGGAATTTCTTTAAAAAATTCAGATTCAATTAAAAGAAGTTATATTGACGAATTAAATGATTTTGTAATTGAAATGGGAGGTGGAGGAGTAATCCCTATATCTTTAGATAGTGTTGAAGATATTTCTAAATTAGATATTAAAAATGTTAAATCTCCTATTGCTAAATTTTTGAGTGTTGAAAATGTTATAGAAATATTCAATATATTTGATGCATCTGAAAACGATATTATATTTATTTCTGCTGGTGAAAATGACAAAGTTAACGAATGTTTAGGCTCAATTAGAAATAAGTTAGCAAAAGATTTAGGACTAATCGATGAGAATAAAATTAATTTTTTATTTGTCACGAATTTTCCATTATTTGAGTTTGATAAAGAATCGGGGCAATGGCTAGCTATGCATCATGTATTTTCTTCCCCAACTAAAGAAACAGAAGATTTTATGGACTCAGACCCAGGCAAGGTTATAGGAAATCTTTTTGATTTAGTTTGCAATGGGGTAGAGTTGGGATCGGGCAGCATAAGAATTCATAACAGAAAAACTCAAGAAAAAGTTTTTTCAATAATTGGTTACTCAAAATCTGAAGTAGAAGAAAGATTTGGCTCTCTTCTTGAAGCATTTGAATATGGCGCTCCACCTCATGGAGGTATGGGGCTAGGTATTGATAGGTTAGTTGCATTATTTTCTAATGAGGAATCAATAAGAGATGTAATTTCTTTTCCTAAAACTCAAAGTGCCTCTGATTTATTATGGGGAGCCCCTTCTTTGATAGAAGAGAAACAAAAGATGGAATTAAACATTAAGAGTATAAATGAAGAAAAGGATCAAAATTGAAAATTGACAAAGGAAAAATTGAAAATCAGCAATTAAAATTAACTCTTGAAGTTAATAATGATGAAATAAATAATCATTTGAAAAGAGCTTCCACTAAGTTAAGTAACAGATTAAAGATTCCAGGATTTAGGAAAGGAAAGGCTCCTATGTCAATTATTGAGCAAATAGTAGGAATAGAAGGAATAGTTGAGGAGTCACTGGAACATACAGTGCCAGATTTAGTTAATAAAGCAATACAACAAGAAAATATTGAATTCTTTTCTACTCCAAAAGTATCCATAATAGACCTGCAGCCAAAATTAAAACTTGAAGCTATGGTTGCGTTAAAACCAATCACTCAATTATTGAATTTAGAAAAAATAAAAGTTGATGTAGAAAAAGAGAAAGTGTCTGCTAAAGAAGTAAATAAGGTAATTGATGAAATTAGAGATCAAAATGGAACATGGGCTCCTGTTTCTAGGAAAGCCTCTATGGGAGATTTGGTCACCATTGATTTTAAGTGTGAGGCAGATGGCGAAGAAATAATGAATCATTCTTCTATAGATCTATTGCTTGACTTAAAGTTCGAAGAAAATCTTAAAATGCCTGGGTTAATGAAAAAGATTTCTGGAATGGAGAAAAATAAAACCAAGAAATTTAATATTGAATTACCCGATGATTATCTAAGTGAAAAATTTAGGAATAAAACTGCAGAATATAATGTGCAATTACATGAAATTAAAGAAAAAGAATTACCTGAGATTGATGATTCTTTTGCAAAGATTGTTGATCCGAATGTAGAAGATTTGAAGGGATTAAAAAAATTAATTAAAACAAATCTGCAAACTACAGCTGATAATAAATGGGATCAAGAATTATGGGATGAATATGTTAAGCAAGTTGTTGATTCTTCTAAATTTACAATTGCGGAATTAATGGTTGAGCAAGAAACAGTTGCTTTAATAGACCAGCAAAAGGAAATGATTAAGAACCAAAAAATTGAATTTGATGATTATTTAAAACAGATTAATCAAACAGAAGAAACCTTTGAGGGAGAATTAAAGATTGCTGCAGAGAATAGAATAAAAAGAGCTTTGGCTATTGAAGAAGTAATGACTCACTATGACATAGAAGTTCAAGAAGAAAAAGTTCAAGAAGAGATAGAAAAATGGAAAAAGCAGCAGAATAACTCTCAATTTACTGAAGAACAAGTATCTGATGAAATTAAATATTCTTTAAAAAGGGAAAAATTACTAGAAAAAATTAAAGATATTACACTAAAATAGAAAATATTTAATGTTGACATAGATCATATCAAGTTATAATATATGACTCGAATTAATTACATATAACCACAGAAAGATAATTATGGATTTACCAAATACTGATTTAACTAAGAATATAATCCCAACTGTTTTTGAATCTGGCGCAAGAGGAGAGAGAGCATTAGATATTTATTCATTATTACTTAAAGAAAGAATCATTTTTTTAGGTACTCCTATTAATGATCAGATTGCCAATCTTATAGTCGCACAATTGTTGTACCTAGCAAGAGAAGATCAAGATAAGGATATAAGTCTATATATAAATTCACCCGGAGGCATGGTTTACGCAGGTATGGCAATATATGACACAATTCAGCATATACCTTGTGATGTTTCAACTATATCTGTTGGTCTTTGTGCAAGTTTTGGGACAGTTTTATTAACTGCTGGCGCTAAAGGCAAAAGATTTGCCTTGCCTAACTCGACAGTTCATATGCACCAGCCTTTGAGTGGGGCTCAAGGTCAGGCATCAGATATTGAAATAGCAGCTAAAGAAGTACTAAGGCTAAAGGATAAATTAACAAAGATAATCTCAAAGCATACTGGACAAAAAGAATCTCAAGTAACAAAGGATTCTGACAGAGACATATGGATGGATGCTGAGCAGGCAAAAGAATATGGACTCATTGATGAGATTCTTGAGTATCCTGAAGGAAAAAAGTAGATCTAAATCAAATATTTAGTTAAATCTACAGCTTTTTCTGAGTTTAATTTTATTTCTTCAAAAGATATCATCTCTAAAGTTTTGCAGATGAACTTAGATTCTAATTCTATAATTTGCTGTCTTATATTTAAAAATTGTTTTTCTCTATTAGGAGATGAATAATCTATATTGAAAGAACAAAAAGATAGACACTCTCCTGAATCTACTTCATCTATTACCTTATGAATCATAAGTCCTGACTCATTGCATTTATTATCAATCAATTCATTTATCACTTGGTCCCATTTACCTTTAGGGCCATTTGGAAGGGCAGGATGAAGATTATAAGTGGCATGTTCTTTATGAATTTTATTGGTTATTAGCATGTATCCTACTAAAAATAATAAATCAAAATTATATTTGGATAATTGATTTAATACTTTATCTTCATAAGTTTCTTTATATTTTCTTGAAGATATAGTAATTATCGGCGCATCATAATTTGTTATCTCTTCAAATAATAGATCAGAACCAGGATGTTCACCTTTTTCTCTATTACAAAAAATAAATTCTATTTTTACAGGGATTCTTGATGTGGCTTCATTTATTGATTTTATTAAATTGAAAGATCCTTCTCCTCTTCCAGAAGTCATTAAGCCAATTTTTAAAATATTATTACTCTTCAGCATTATCAAACTGATTATCTAATTCAGCCTTTAGTTCTGATATTTCTAATTCAGTTTCCTTCAACAAATCATTGCATTGTTTTGCTATCGAGATACCTTTTTTATATATATTTTTTGATTCATCTAGAGATACCTCCCCTTCTTCTAATTTTCTTACTAACTCTTCTAACTCTAATATTTTTGATTCAAATGAATTGTCTTTAGGCATTAGGCCTCCTTATTTTTTATTACTTCTATGGTTTCAGTATGTATGGAACCCTGGTTATTAGAAATGATTAAATGATCACCTTTATTAATATTCGTAATATCCTTCACTAATGAATTATCTTCTTTTTTTGAGGTCATAAAAAATCCTCTAGCAAGAGTCTCGTCAAAATTTAAATGCTTTAGGCTATTTTCTATATCTTGAATGATTAATTTTGACTTTATTATTTTAGACTCCAATTTATTTATCAAAGAGTTTCTTATAGTATCTATCTTTAATTTATAAAATGAAGTATTTGATTGATAACTTAATAATCGATCTAGGGACATAGAATATTGATTATTTAAGTTGTATATTTTTGAATTAATTTTGCTTAAAATTTCACTTAATCTATTATCAATTAGTTCTTTTAATTGATTTGAATCAGGAGTTGATAATTCGGCCGCAACTGATGGAGTAGGGGCTCGCAAATCGGCTACTAAATCAGAAATAGTGAAGTCTGTTTCATGCCCAACTGCAGAAATTATTGGAACTGAGCTTGCAAAAATTGATCTAGCCACAATTTCTTCATTGAATGGCCACAGATCTTCAAGTGATCCGCCACCTCTAGCTAATATTATTAGGTCTAAATCATTTAATTTGTTCAAGTTTTTTATTGATTCGCTTATTGATTCTGCTGCATTTTCACCTTGAACCCTTGTATCAGCAACAATTATTTTAATTTTTGAGTATCTTCTTTTCATTACATTTATTATATCTTGAAGAACTGACCCAGTTTTGGATGTAACTATTCCTATAGTACTAGGTATATCCGGTATATTTCGTTTTCTAGATTCATCAAATAATCCTTGAGTTTCAAGTTCAAGTTTTAATTTTTCAAATTTTTGATGAAGTGTTCCTTCGCCTCTAGGAGATATTGTATCTGCATAGAATTGAAGATCCCCTCTTGCCTGATAAATGGATATTTTTCCATTAGCTATAATGCTGGCTCCATCAATTAAATGATGCTGGCCACTTCCTCTTGCAAAAAATACACATTTGATTACAGATTCTTCATCTCTTAATGAGAAATAATGATGACCCGCAGGTGATGCATGATGATTTGAAACTTCCCCGACCAATTGTATAGAACCTAAATAAGAATCTTGGTTAAATTTTTTCTGAATATATTTTATTAGTTCTGTTACGGTAAGAGTGATATCCAATTTATTTAACTATTATCTCTCTCAATATATTCTTTTGTTCTTGTATCAACTTTAATTTTATCTCCCTCTTTAATAAATAATGGGACTTGAACACTTAATCCTGTTGATAAAGTCGCTGATTTAGTTACATTTGTAGCTGTATCGCCTTTGATCGCATCTTCTGATGATTTGACTTCTAATTTAACTGAAGCAGGGAGTTCAATACTTATTGGCGATCCCTCATATATTAATAATTCTACATTCTGGCCTTCTTCAATAAAATCTAATGTATCACCTAAAAATTCATTATTCACTGATATTTGCTCAAAAGTATCTGTGTCCATAAAAGTAGCATTTCCAGATTCTTCAAAAAGAAATTGAAATTCTTGCTTGACTGTCCTTGCAACTGTTAGTGGTCTGTTTCCTTGAACTTTTTTTTCTACTATATTCCCATTTTTTATACTTTTAACTCTTAAAGTAAGTGTAGGAGGTGCTTTGGGAGGTTTTCTATGTTGCCATTCAACAACTTGATATAATTCTCCATCTATAATCAATGTCATATTTTTCTTTATTTCACTTGAACTGATTGTCATTAGTAAGTCTCCTTTAAAGCATGGCTTATAAGATTATTGCCACTTTCCGTCATTATTACCATATCCTCGATTCTGATGCCTCCCCAATTTTCTATATAAATACCTGGCTCAATTGTATATACCATTCCAGGTTTTATAATATTTTTACTGGTTGGCCCTACGCCAGGATTTTCATGTATCTCTATACCAACCCCATGGCCTAAACTATGACCAAAGTATTCGCCATAGCCTTCAGCAGTAATTATATCTCTAGCGATTTTATCTATACCTTCTCCTGTCATTTCAGGTTGTGCAGTTTCCATTGAAATTAATTGAGCTCTTAGGACAGTTGTATAAATTTTTTTGAATTTTTCATCAGGCTCTCCAATAAATATTGTTCTAGTAAGATCACTGCAATATCCTCTATATTTTGCCCCCATGTCTATAGTTATTGCTTCATTATTATTTATTAACTTATCAGTTGGAGAATGATGAGGTTTTGATCCATTAATTCCAGATGCAACTATAGTATCAAAAGATGGTGATTCTGCTCCTAATTCACGCATCTCCTTCTCCATTTCCCAAGCAACATCTTTTTCAGTCATTCCAATATTTATTTTTTTACTAACTGTATTAAATGCACTATCACTTATGTTAATAGTTTCTTGTAATATTCTTAATTCTTCTTCAGACTTGATTATTCTACCTAAGGTTATTTTTTCAGAAAAATCTTTCCATTCATTTATTTTTTCTGCTCTTTTTTTTAATTGATTAAGTAAATTTACTGAAACATAATCTCCTTCATATCCAATTATCTTGGTCTTAGTAATATTTGTTGAATTTTCAATCCAATTATCACCTGATTTCAGTTGATAAATTTCATAATCTGGAGATTCTTCTTCAGCCCTTAAGGTATAGCGAGAATCCGTGATTATAATTGATTTTTCTTTGCTAATTAGTAAGAATGCAAATGTTCCAGTGAAACCAGAATAATATCTTATGTTATCTTTATTTGAGATAAATAAGGTATCTATATCTGACTCTGAAATTTTATCTCTTAAATAAGAGATTCTAGATTTATATTCCATTATTTTTCATTTGACTGACTGCAAATATCAGATAGAGCTCTAACGTAACCTTTAATACCCATTCCAGAAATTTGAGACGCACAGTAATTTGGAAAAATCGAATTTCTTCTAAATTCTTCTCTTTTATGAATATCAGAGATATGAACTTCTATCGATAATTTTTCTGAATCAATTAGTGCATCCAAAAGTGGGAATCCAACGGTTGTAAGCCCTCCAGGGTTTATGATGATCGCATGAGCACTTTTATTGCTTTGAATATAGTCAATCAAATCCCCTTCGTGATTTGATTGGAACATCTCAACTTCAAATGCATTATCAAAGTTGGTTTCTATTAAGTATTCATTAAGCATCTTCTCAACATCATCAAGATTTTTTGTTCCATATATTTCAGAATCTCTTGAACCAAGAAGATTTAAATTTGGCCCATTAATAACTAGAATTTTTTTCATAACAATTAGAATAATCTAATTTTTTAATTTTGAGAATGACCTAGGATGCGCTTTATTATAAATTTCTTTCATTGATTTGGTAGAAACTTGAGTGTATATCTTTGTTGTTTCAGGTGAAGAATGACCTAGCAACTGTTGTATAACCTTTATATCAGCTCCGCCATCTAACAAATGTGTAGCAAAACTATGTCTTAGGCTATGAGTAGATAATTTAGAGTCTAGACCACTAACCAACAAATATTTTTTCAGTGCCCTTTGGATTGATCTAGGAGATAAACTTCCTCCATGCTTGTTTTGAAATAATGGACTAGAATTTAATATGATATTTCTTCTACTATTAAGTATGTAATTTCTTATTTTTTGTTTAGATTTTTCGCTTAATATTACTATTCTCTCTTTATTTCCTTTTCCTAAAACCCTAACTTCAGATTTATCAAAATTGATATCTCCTATCTTTATTTTTGAAACCTCTCCAACTCTCATTCCTGTAGAATAAATCATCTCTATTAGCGCCTCGTCTCTTAAATTTTTTGCAGGAAACCTTTCAATTGTTTTTATCAGAGAGTTAACTTCACTTTCCGATAAAATTTTTGGTAATTTTTTTCCTTTTTTAGGCATAGAAAGTAGGCTTGAATGATTCTCTTTTGTATAGTTAAATCTTTCTAAAAATGCGCAGTAGGATTTAATAGATGAGATTTTTCTAATAACACTGGTTTGTTTTATTCTTGTTCCAATTATGTATGAAAGTAATGGCCTAAGATCTTTTTGTCTTATAGATTTAGTAGGTATTAATTTATTATTTTTGCAGTATGAAAAATATTCAACTAAATCATATAGGTAATTCCTTATTGTATTTTTAGATAATGATTTTGAATGAAGATAGTCAACATATTCTTTCACAATAGAATTAATTTTTCTGTCTTTAAATATGCTTTCAAGTTTTAAAGGTATTTCTTTTTTTGTATTTGCCATTAATAAATACTCTAATTAAATTTTGAAAGAATTTCTATTAATGCAAAAACGAATTTATAAGAAATTAGTGGATAGATTTTTCAGTCATAACCTGTTTTAGTTTTGCTAATTCTCTTTCTCTTCTTCTCCCACCCGCAATCCAGGCTGATTCATCTGCTGTAACTTTGCATTCTCTATCTTCGCAAGCTAGAAATGCTCCATCACCTTTTTTATTTCTAAACCTTATCCATTGCAATCTAGGCATAATCTCTAGTTTTTCATTCATAGATTTGTTTCCTAATGGCCGATCACTTTCTTCAAAATATTTTCCAGTTTCAGAATTGATACATGGAGACTTGGAGGAACAGATTATATTAGTTTTTATAAAGTTATATTCACTAGGATCTCTAGGGTTTTCTTCTGCTCTTATAGCTAAATTTCCAATCAGAGGTGAAAAATCTCCCCAAAAATCTTTTACAAAATCTTCTCTCTTTAAAGACCCATTAGATATTAGATCCAGCTCCTTTTCCATTTTTTCTGTAAATTTATAGTCCATAAAACTATCAGAAAATTCATCTTTCAGTTCTTCAACTAAAACATTTCCTATAGGGCTTAGATATATTGATCTATTGATAACCCATATGTACCTTTTATCTCTTATAGTTTTAAGTATGCTAGCGTATGTACTTGGTCTTCCAATTCCTAGGTCCTCCATTGCCTTTATTAGAGAAGCCTCTGAATACCTTGGAGGAGGTAGAGTAAATTTTTGCTCCTTTTCCACTGCATCTAGTTTTACAAAACTTCCTTCTTCAAGGCTCGGTAATTTTTCACCTTCTTTTTCAGGAAATAATTTTTTGAATCCATCGAAAACTAATTCATCAGACTCAGACCTGAATTTGAAATATTCACCATTTGAAGAAGAGGTAGTTACTGTAGTTTTCCTATTTTTACTTTCTGCCATTTGGCTTGCCACTGTTCTTTTCCAGATCAGATCATAAAGCCTAAATTGATCATTGTCTAAAACATCTTTTATAGATGTAGGTGTTCTTGATATGGATGTTGGCCTTATAGCTTCATGGGCTTCTTGGGCATTTGCAGACCGAGTTTTATACTTTCTTTCTGAAAAATAATTGTCTCCATAAGATTTGATTATATAATCACTTATATTTTTCATAGATTCTGCTGAAAGTACTGTTGAATCTGTTCTCATATAAGTAATTAGACCTTCCTCGCCGCTACCTAAATCGATCCCTTGAAAGAGTTGTTGGGCTATAGCCATAGTTCTTGAAGGACTTAGTCTTAATCTTGATGATGCATCTTGCTGTAATGAACTAGTTGTGAAAGGTGACCTAGGTTTAGAAGTTCTCTCGGAAGTTTTAACAGATTCAATATTGAAATCAATATTTTTTATTTGATCTTCTATATTACCTGATTCTTCTTTGTTGCTTATAATTAAATCTTTTCCAGATTTCCCATCTAACTCATGGAGCTTACCTTTGTAACTTTTATCATCAATTGAAAAATCGGCATATATATTCCAATATTCATTTGGATTAAAAGCCTTTATTTCATCTTCTTTGTCTTTTATTATACTTACAGCAACTGATTGAACTCGTCCTACAGAAAGCCTCTTTAACCTTAATAAAGAGGAAGTCAATCCACTTAAAGAAAATCCAACTAACCTATCTACCAACCTTCTCCCTATATGAGCGTTAACTAAATCCATATTAATATTACCCGCATCTTCAAAAGCCTCTTTTACTGCTTTTTCAGTTATTTCATGGAAAACAACTCTTCTAAATTTCTCTTTTGGTTGCCTTTTTTCTATTAGTGCATTTGCAACATGATACGCTATCCCTTCACCCTCTCTATCTGGGTCAGCAGCGAGGTAAATTAAGTCAGATTTTTTGGCAATCTTATTAAGATTATTTATTCGAGTAGTTGCACCTCTTTCTAATCCCCAAATTGGTTCAAAATCTTGATTTATTCCCACGACAGGACCACTCCTATCTGCCTCCCTGCCTGATTCTAGATTATTTATATGACCAATCGATGATTCTACAATATATTTATCGCCCAAAAACCTTTGCAATGTTCTAGCTTTTGTAGGTGACTCTACTATTACTAAATCTGCCAATTTTTCTCCTTTTTTTGGTTGTCCCAATAAAATTTAAACTAATAAATAACTAGTTGTCATACCCCTTTAGGGGTTGACTACTGTTAAGAAAATCAAAACATCCAAAAAAAGAATTTACACTATATTGAATTTAAAATCTAATCAATTCAAGAATTATATTAAATTATGGCGGAGAGAGGGGGATTCGAACCCCCGGTTCCGATATTACCAGAACACGAGCTTTCCAGGCCCGCCTATTAAACCACTCTAGCATCTCTCCTCTTAAGGATTTTATTAGTACTCTGAAAGATGTTATTCTACCTGTCTATGAATATACCTCAAGAAAATGAATTAATATCAAAAGGGATCAAGGTTATTGATCCTCAGACTACATATATTGATAAGTCAGTGAAAATAACTGGAAAAGGAATTGAGATACACCCTAATACATTTATAAAAGGAGAGACCGAAATCAAGGATAACTGCACAATCGGGCCAAATTCTTTTCTTAATAACGCTAAAATTGATAAAAATGTAAAAGTAATGTTTTCTTACATTGAAGATAGTCACGTTGAAGATAACTGCACAATCGGACCATATTCTAGAATTAGAAATAATTCTAGAATAGGTAAAAACGTTACTGTAGGAAATTTTGCTGAAATAAAGGGGAGCACTATAGGAGAAAATTCTAGAATTAACCATTATTCGTATCTAGGGGATGCTTTTCTAAGTAGCAATGTGAATATTGGAGCAGGTACAATTACTTGTAATTATGATGGAGAGAAAAAGAACAAGACATCTATAGGAGAAAACTCTTTTATTGGAGCAGGCACAATGTTGATTGCTCCAATAATAATTGGCAAAAATGTTAAGACAGGAGCAGGTTCTGTAGTAACTAAGAATATTAACGATTTTGTAACGGTAGTTGGCAATCCTGCAAAAATATTGGATAATGCATAGACATTTATGACTGAATTAGAAGAACCTGGCCCGACGAAGCCAGAAAAACTTAATAGAAATAAAAGTTATATTAACTTTGCTGAGGTAAGTAATTGTTAACTTTAACTTTTCTGGTAATCATCTCAATATTTCTGTCTATTTTTATATTTTTAAATAGTTTCTTTAATAATACATCTACAAGATCTTTAGTTGTGCCAGATTCTGATGATGTTGAAGAATCAGCCAAGAATGCCAAAGATATATCCAAAATATTGGTTGTAATTAGGTTTAAGATACTTATTTTAGCCTTAATTAACTCTTCTTTATTAAGTGCCTTTTTTATAAATTATAAATTATTCAATAGTAACTTTTTGTTGTTTATTTCGACTTTATTAATTTTATTTACATTTATTGGATTAGTTTTTCTCATCTCTGAATTTATTCCAGAAAAACTTCTAAAAAGATTTGTAATTTTTGCAAAATTAGTAAAACCATTATCGATAAAGATTATCGACACTATTTCTTTGAACGGAAATGGCAATGGAAATGCTGAAATGAATAATGAAAACTCTGATGAGATTGAAGTATTTGAGGCGGCAGGATTATCTGTTGATCAAGACGAGATGAAGATGATAAAGGGTATTTTAAGAATGGATATAGTTAAAGTTAGAGAAATTATGAAACCAAGGGTTGATTTGGTCACTATTGAGGTTGACTCCAAATTTGATGAATTATCTGAACTAATTTCAGATAGTGGTTACTCAAAGATTCCTGTCATAGGAGATTCAGTTGATGATGTCAAAGGTATAGTTTACGCAAAGGATGCCCTCAAAATTAACTTAGAAGACAATAAAGCATTAAAAATTGATGAGATAATGAGACCTGCTATTTATGTGCCTGAATCACAGAATCTAGAGCAATTATTATCAGAATTTCAAGATAATAGAACAAGGATAGCAATTGTTATGGACGAGCACGGAGGTATATCTGGATTAGTGACTGTAACAGACCTTATAGAGGAGATAGTGGGTGAACTTGTCGATGAGTTTGATCAGCCCGATCCTTCTTTTTATAACATTAATGATAATAATTTGATTGTTGATGCAAGAGTATCTATTTCAGATTTAAATAAAGAGATTGGTTCATCTATACAAATAAACGGTTACGATACGATCGGCGGATTAGTTTATAAGGAATTAGGGAAAATGCCTTCTGTGGGCGATAAGGTGAACTTTGAAGGGTTAGAGATAGTAGTTCAGTCAACTATTGGAAGAAGAATTGGGAAATTAAGAATTCGTACTATTGTTAATTAATAACTAACAAAAAAGAAACAACCCCAAAAAAGGGTTGCTTCTTTATAAATTCTTAGTTGGCTATTAAGGAGCTGCTTGTAATGCAGTTCCGCCACCAATAACAATTACACCCATAGCTCCACCAGCTTCAAGAAGATGAGCGCCAGTAGGTAATCCTATTGTGCTTAGAGTAACTGAGAAAGCACCACCTGCACTTGCATCAGCAGAACCGATTTCGATTCCACCAGCAGATATTGTGATACTTGCGCCTGCTTTGAAACCAGCACCTGAAATAGTAGCACTAGTTCCTGCAACATCAGCTACAACGACTCCAGAAGCTCCGGCACCGTTCTTACCTGCAGGTCCTGGTATACCCGGAACACCAGGTGAACCGTCTTTACCATCTCTACCATCAGAACCATCAGAACCATCTATTCCAGCTGCACCTTGAGGTCCAGCAGCACCCTCAGGTCCTTGCGGCCCTTGGATACCTTGCGGTCCTTGCGGTCCTTGGATACCTTGAGTACCTGTTAGCCCACTTCCACAGGCAACCAGGCTAATCATTGCTATTATTGATATTGTAATGAGAAGACCTTTTTTCATTTGGCCCGTCCTCCCTATCGTTTTGTTTTAACTTTCAATATTAATTTATACCATTATCTCTCTTTAAGCTAAAAAAGAAAATAGTAATAGAAAGCTTTTTTGCTTTATTATTCTATGCAATATTAGACTTGCCCAAACTAAGATGTCAAGTATTTTTAGGGTAAAGTTTCAAATTTTTAAAAAGATTGGTAGTATTTCTAATCGCCATGAATGTGGTATGATGTGCAAGTTGCTAATAAGTATTAGAACAATTTTTTAGATATTAATCTTGAAAAAAGCATTAAAAGTATATTACTCAATAATTAAATTATGCAGGAATTGAAAAGTAAAATAGCAAAGAATTTCCAAAATGATAGTAAAGATAATGGATCTGCTCCGGTGCAGATAGCATTGCTAACTTCAAGAATTCAGAGCCTTATAGAACATTCTAATGAACATAAACATGATTATTCAGGGAAAAGAGGCTTGATTTCATTGGTAGAAAAAAGAAGAAAGTTATTGTCATATCTAAGTAAGAAAGACAATGCAAAATACCAAGAAGTTATAAATTCCCTTGGATTAAGACGGTAATTAAGTAAGTAATAAAGAAGAAAGAAAATAAATGACAAATAAATATGAGTTGGAGATGGGTGGAAGAGTTTTCGAGTTTGAGTTCGGAAAAATAGCTAATCTAGCAGACGGCGCAGTAACAATCAAGGTAGATGACACAGTTTTGTTGGTCACTGCGTGTGCAAGAGATGAGGCGATGGATGTAGACTTCCTTCCTTTAACGGTAGAAGTGCAAGAAAAATCTTATGCAGCAGGGAAAATGCCTGGTGGGTTTTTTAAAAGAGAAGGCAGGCCATCTGAGCAAGCCATACTTAATTGCAGGTTAGTGGATAGGCCCCTTAGGCCCCTTTTCCCAAAGAATTATCATAATGATACTCAAATAGCCATAACTGTTTTATCTACAGATTTAGAATTCCCTTATTCTTCATTAGGTATTTTAGGAGCATCAATGGCATTGATGGTTTCTAACATCCCATTTAATGAACCAGTTGGGGCGTGTGAAATTGGATATGTAGATGGGGAACTTATAGTTAACCCTACATACGAACAACTTGAATCAAGTGACTTGCAGTTAACTGTTGCTGGAACTTCAGAGGCAATTATGATGGTTGAAGCAGGAGCAAATTTTGTATCTGAAGAATTACTATTAGAGGCTCTAGAGTTAGCCCAAGAAAATAATAAAAAAATGGCCGAATTACAGAAAAAAATAGCTAAAGAAATAGCCAAAGATAAAATTGTTGTTGAGGAGAGTGAATTAGAATCTGTTGTTAGTCCTGAACTAATAGAATCATCATCTAAAAAAATTAATGATTTGTACGATAAAGGTCTTAGTAAATCTGATCTTTCAGAAGAAAAAAAGAAATTAATTGTTGAATTATCTGAAAAAATAGATAGCGAAGAGGATTCTGATTCCTTGGCTCAGATCAAAGATGAGATCTCATCTTTAGAAAAGGGTATTGTTAGGGAGCGTATTATTGAAAAAGGCATTAGGCCGGACAATAGAAAATCTGACCAGATAAGGGACCTTGAATCTGAAGTTGGAGTTTTGCCTAGAGTTCATGGCTCTTCAATCTTTAGAAGAGGTGAAACTCAAGCCCTAGGTACTGTGACATTAGCTTCTCTAAGCGAGAAACAGAAGTTGGATTTTTTATCTCCTATTACTGAGAAAAGATTCATGCTGCACTATAATTTTCCTCCATATTCAGTAGGTGAATCAGGGAGATTTATGACAAGTAGAAGAGAGCAGGGACATGGAGCTTTGGCAGAGAGAGCAATTCAGCCTGTATTACCTAGCGAAGAAGATTGGCCTTATGCGATGAGAGTAGTATCTGATGTTCTAAGTTCAAATGGATCTACATCTATGGCAACAGTGTGCGCGGGCATACTTTCATTAATGGATGGCGGAGTGCCTATTAAAGAAACTGTAGCTGGAATAGCAATGGGATTGATTTTGAACCCTGATGGCAAATATGCAATCTTGACTGACATACAAGGATTAGAAGATCACTTAGGAGATATGGATTTTAAAGTTGCTGGTTCTCGTTCTGGAGTAACAGCTCTACAGATGGATATTAAAGTTAAAGGGGTAA
>PBLC01000021.1 GCA_002721675.1 Chloroflexota bacterium
GGAGATACTAGTACAACTTTTCGCTCTAAAGCATAATCTACTATCTCATTATCTATCTCTATAGTTTTATCTAATATTGTAGAGACTGGAACAAACATTGCTGCCAACTCTATTGTATTTTCATTGGGATTTACATATTTACTAGTTTCAACAATTCTTTTTTTAAAGTCAGAAATATATTTTGTTTTATTTGCTTCAAGAAAATTATCATTATCATCATAAAGTTTAGCAAAATTTGAAAGAGGAAATTTTGAATCTAATGGAAAAACTTTACTTTGCCCATCTAGGTAAAAAATAAAATCAGGCCTTACATCTTCCCCGTCTTCATCTTTTAATCCAATTGCTTGTTTTTCATATTCTATTCCTTCAATCATGCCTATATGTTTTAATAGGTCGTCTAATATTCTTTCAGCCCATGCACCTCTCTGTTGATTATTTTTTAATAATTGATTTAATTTCCTAGTTTCTTCTATGCTATCCTCAGAATATTCTTTGAATGTTCTTTCAAAGTTTTGAATACTATTAGAAAAAGTTGAATTAACATCATCAATTTCTCTTAATAAATCTTGGTGTCTTTTTATTAAAGTGTCATCAAGTTCTTTAACTTCAGACTCTAATTTCTCCTCAAAAGAATTACTTATTTCTTTATTTTTGGTTACCCATAAAAGTACGCCTAATAATAAAAACCCGATTATTATTAGTATTGAATTGGTATCAAGCATTGCGTTGCCATTTTCTTAAACTCGGGATTTCTCCAATCGGAGGATTTTCTTGCCTAGAAAACCAGAATGTCCAAGCGACTTCAGCAACATATATTGACCCTTTAGAATCCACAGCTATGCCGTGAGGAGCAACAAATTGATTATCATCTGAGCCTGGAAGTTCGTCACCTAATCTTTCAATTAATTTACCTTCAGGGTTTAAAATAGAAACACAATTTCCTAGATTTTTCACCCCTTCTTGAACCGGAGGAGGGCCCATTTCTCCAACATAAATATTATCTTCTTTGTCTGTAGTAACAGACATAGGGTGATGTATGTGCCACTGGTCAATAAAATTTCCCTCAGTATCAAATATCTGTAACCTAAAATTTTCTCTATCAGCTACTAATAATCTCTTGTCAGAGGTGATAGCAATATTATGAGGTAAACTAAATTTTCCTGGATCTGACCCTGGTTCTCCCCAAGATTTAATGTATTTTCCATCAGTATCAAATTTGTGAACTCTGGAATTTCCGTAACCATCACTTATAAATATGTCTCCAGTATCAGGATCGATTATTGCATCAGTTGGTAGATTAAAAATATCACCACTTTGTCTTACTGAAGATTTCCCTTTTTCCCCCAACCTGAATATTAATTTTCCTTCCTTTGTTCTTTTTTCTACCATATGGCCTTGATCATCAATTAAATAGAGATCGTCATTTTTATCTACACAAATACCATGAGGTCTTAAAAACTCTCCTTCTCCCCAACTATTAATATAATTTCCTTCCGAATCAAATATGAATAAAGACACAGGCCCTCTGCAGAAGACATATACATTATCTTTAGAATCTACAGCAACAGAAGTTGCATCATTTTTAAAAGTCATTCCGTATGGTAGTTTGCACCAATTGGGAACTGGTGAATAATTTGAGTTTATTTTATGTGTCATTGCTATACCTAATAATATTTGTTTTTAAATTACATAATTTAAATTAATATAAAATAAGATTAATTAAAATACTTGATGCGAAAATGAGCCGAAATAGTAATATCTATAAAAATCCGTTTGTACTAATACTTTTTGTGATTTTGTTGGGATTAATTGCTATTAATATTTATCAATATTCTATTAATTTAGAATCAAGCAATGATCTTGCCAATGCTAACTCAGAAATAGAATCTTATAAAATGACTTCCCTTGAACTTAAAGAGAGAGTGGAGAAGGTAACTAATAATTATGCGTCTGGGGGTGGATTAGTTAAAAGAGTCTTTGAACTAATTGATTCTAGTGGAGTTGTAGAACTTAATGATTCATTTTCATTTGATAGGTATCATTTAGTCTATGTATCAGACAGTCTTAATACCGCATTTAAATGGGAAACAAGAAATAATGGGACAGTTGAATTTAATGATTTTTCTTTGGCTTTTAAATCAACAACAGTTGATAGCTATGTTTCTAAGCCCTATGATTTAAATGCTAATTCATTGATTATGACTGGATTAGCTGAAGTTAGATTCAAATTCGATATCAATGGCGTTGGGCTTGTTGTTCCTATTAGTAAAACTGGAGATACTTCTCGTAGTGCAGAATTTGAAATAATTAAGTATAAATTAGAGGCAATTGATTCAGGGCTAGGAGATTCTAATACTTATGATTCATTTGAATTAACTATCATGCCGAATAGCGTGGAGGCACCAGGATTATATAGTACATTTGGTGAAAATGAACTTATAACTGGTGAACTGTATTTGTCAGAAATAACTATTCAAAGATCTGAAAGATAGATGAAAAAATTTGGAAGAATAAAATATGAAGAGTGCTCAGGCTCTGATATTGTTTTTACTTCAGAAGTATTAGATGTTATTGAGAAACTTCATGATAAATTTTCAGGTAAAATTCATGAGTTTAGATCTATTAGAAAAAATCGTTTATCTTCGATTGTGGGGGATTCCGCAATCAATCCTGTAGAGGCACTTTTTACCCCGTCATCTAATGCCAATGAATGGAAATTAGATGTACCAAATGAATTATTTACACCTGGAATAGAAATATCTGGCCCTTCTTCACAAAAATCTATGTTTATAAATGGGTTAAATCCAACTCCTAACGGATTTAGAGCAGATGGAGATCTGGATGATGATGAAGATGCAGGTGGGCACACTCTTCAGGATACTGTTAATTCTGCAATTAATCGTAAAGGGGCTATTACAGGAGATCTTGAGTTTTATGACACTAAAAAAGAAAAAAAATACGAAATATCTCCTGGCAAACTGCCTTTTTTTATGCATAGAGAAAGAGGGTTACTGTTAGATGAAAAAGATTTCTTAATTGACGAAATGCCTATTTCAGCTTCTATTTTAGGCACAACTCTGACTCTTATGCACTGCGGAAGAGAGCAACAGAAAAAGGGAGATTATATTTATTTTTATCTTCCTAAATTAGAAACAGTTAAAGAAGCGTCTTTTTGGAAAAATTTCTTCGATGAAGCTTGCAATATTATTGATAATTTAGATAGTAATAGGATAAAAGCTATTATGTTAGTTGAGTCTCTTCCTATAGCTTTAAATATGGAAAATATATTATTTTCTCTTGGTAAGTATGCTGCAGGTCTTAATGCAGCTAGATGGGATTTAAAAGCTAGTGTATTAGAATTTATAATGGGAAGATCTGAACTTGTGTGGCCTGATAGATTTGATGTTAATGTTGCATCTACTCCTTTCATGGTTAGTATTTTTAGGCATCTAGTAGCCGTTTGCTTGAAACACGGAGGTGTGCCAATTGGTGGAATGGCTACAGCTCTACCAAGTAGAGATGAAGAGATAAACAAGATGGCGGCATCATCTATAACTTCAGACAAAACTTGGGAGGCTGAAAATGGATTTCTTAGAGGATGGGTTGCCCATATTTATCATATGGAGACTGCTGCAAAACCATTTAAGGATTTATATTCATCTGGATGGTCTCCTTCAGAGGACATGAAAGATCCTGACTTATATCCGTTGACTAATTTAAATTTAAAACCTGACGGGCACCTTACCAGAGAAGGTACCAGAAGAAATGTTAGAACCATCATTGAATATTTGGAAGGATGGTTTAATGAAAGAGGTGCCAAAGGAATCGATAGCCTAGAGGGGATAGAAGGTAAGAGGCCTGCATTAATGGAAGATTTGGCCACCGCAAGAATTTCAATTGCTCAGACCGCACAAAGAATAATTCATGAATCATTATGCTCTGACACTGATGAAAAACATAGTCAAAGCTTGGTGGAAGAAATTTTTAACCAAGAATTTCAAGATATAACAAATATTCGTCCTGAACAAAGTGAAATTTATGAAAGAGCTAAAAATCTAGGAATTGATTGGCTAAGAAATTACTTAGATTTTAATTTTGACCCTTTGAGTTATTATGACAGGAATAATTATTAATTTTAGGATTGATTATGAAGTTCGACAAAAGTAAAAAACTTTATGAAGAAGCAAAGAAAATGGTTCCTGGCGGTGTCAGCAGCAGTATAAGACAATCAGAATGGCCGGTTCCTCTATTTTTTAAATCTGCAAAAGGTAGCAAAATGACAGATGTAGATGGTAATCAGTTTATAGATTATGTTATGGGAATGGGGCCAAATATTTTTGGGCATTCTCCAGATTTTATTACTAATTCAGTATATAAGGATATGCAGGATGGGTTTTGTTTAACTGGGCAATCAGAAAAGGAAAATGAACTCTCAGAATTTGTTGAAAGAACCCTACCCTTTAAAAGAAAATTTAGATATGCCAGTTCTGGAACAGAAATTGTCCAAATAGCATTACGTCTTGCCAGATCCTATACCAATAAGAATAAGTTTCTGAAATTTGAAGGGCATTATCACGGATGGATGGATTCAGTTTTATATAATTCACACCCTGATGTATCTTCAGAGGAAACTTTGTTTGATCCTATTGCCGAATCTGGAGGAATTGCTAAGGGTACAGCAGATGAAGTGGTAATAGCCCCATGGAATGATGCGGAGGCGATTGAAAAAATTTTAAAAGATCAGCATAAAGATATTTCAGCAATAATCACTGAACCAATCTTGTGGAATTCAAATGTTATATTGCCTAATTCAGGTTATCTAGAGAAATTAAGGGAGTTATGCGATGAGTATGATGTTTTATTAATTTTCGATGAGGTCGGCACAGGGTTCAGGGTTGCATTAGGAGGAGCACAAGAAATATATTGCGTAGAACCTGATTTATCAACTTATGCAAAATCAATGGCAGGAGGATTTCCAATTGCTATGCTGGCTGGAAAGCCAGAAATAATGGACTACATGTCAAGTGGAGAAGTAGTACATGGAGGAAGTTTTAATACAAATGTTATGTCAGTTTCAGCAGCCCATGCAACTTTAGATTATCTATTAAATAATAAAAATTTCTTTAAATCATTAAATAAAAATGGAGAGATTCTAATAAATGGCTTAGAAGAAGCAGCAAAAAAGCAAAATATCGATGTATTAATTCAGGGATTAGGGAGTGTTTTTTATTTAAGTTTTACGAATCTAGATAGTATAAAGAATTACAGAGATCATGCTAATAATGTAGATCAAGAAAAATATAGAGAATTTTCTAAATTAATGCTTTTGAATGGAGTTAGGTTATCTCAAAATGGCAGATGGCATATGTCATCTTCACACGATGTTAATGATATAGAAAATACAATAAGAGCTGCAGAGTTATCATTTGCTGAATTATAACCTTTTCCTTAATTCTGTAGATGATATATCAAGTCTAAAATTTTCTTCTGGAATAATTGAGAATAATTCCTTATAGTCTTCTATATTGATATCCCTCATACTCTTATATTTTCCATCCTTTTCTCTTCCTGTAACTAAAAAGCTGCACCCGTTTTTATATATATTTGATAAAGATTGATGCATATCCTTTTTATAATATTTTTTATCGAAAATTCTTACCGCAGTATCATATCCGATTACAAATATACTTTTTTTGAATATATTACTTTTATCTTCGAAAGTTGGGCTGTTGGTGATTAATAATTTACCTACACTTCTAAATTGTTTTATTCTAGAGTTTAGGTCTTCTAAATTTATATTTCTCTTATCCACATTAGATATAGATATTTCAAAAAATGCATCTAATTTGGTCATATTTTTAGCAGTCTTTAATAACCCTATATGACCATTATGCAGAGGATTAAATGACCCAGAGAGAATTGTTGATTCTTTCAAAAAATCGTCTGTATTAATTTGTCCATTCTCTATAACTATATAATTTTTAGAGCCGCTTAATAACTCAGAATATTCTTGATCTTTCATATTATTATATTTGGGGGATTGGAATGCATTTCTACAACATCTTCAGAATCAATTTTTAATGTTTGAAATTCATCAGAAATTTCATTTGAAAATTTATAATTATTATTAATAAAATCTTTTATATTTGCCATTATGGCCATATTTATCATTTCATCTTGGAGTTCTCTGGTTAATGGCCTTTTTAAATTTTTAAAGAATTTTAAATAATAACAATATTCTTGCTTATCAGAAGTCATATAATATATCCAAGCTTTTTCATCGCCCTTTTTTTCATAATATGTTTTTATAGATCCCATACATCCTATTGAAATCAATATATTTTTATTCATATTTTTTGAAAATTTATCTAGTGAAACTTTTGCTAATTTTTTTGTATTCTCTCTTGTTACAAATGGTTTATTTATTTGAAAATTTTGATTTAATGATTCTTCCGAGTATGGAATTTCTGCATTCAGTAAACATTTCGAAGCACCTTCTAATTTCAATATATTGTTTAAAAATTGAAATCCGGCCCCAGAAAAACTAATGCAAAGCTGAATGTTTGAATCTTGGATTTGTTTAATTATATTTATTTTTTCTTTTTCATCCATCTAATATGCCTTATCATAAATTATATTATGTTTATAGATATTCACACACATTTATCTCAATACAATGCTCAAGAAATTCCTTCTATAGTTAAAAGATGGAGAGAAAACGATGTTGAATTGGTAGTTTCCAGTGGCACTACAATCAATGATTCAATAAAATCTATAGATTTAGCAAAAAAATATCCTGATATTGCCGCAGGAATAGGTTTGCACCCTTCTGATATTACAAATAACTGGAAGGAAGATCTTTTAGAATTAAAGAAAATATTAAATGAAAACGTTTCAATGATTAGTGAGATCGGATTAGATTATCAAGATTCTTCACCAAGCAAGAAGGTTCAAATTAAAGTATTTGAGGAGCAAATACAGATAGCCATTGATAACAATTTACCAATAGTATTTCACACTAGATTTTCTATGGAAGATTCATATAATATTTTATCGAATTTTAAAGGCAATATGCATGGAGGTGCTGTTCACTATTTTGACGGCAGTTATGAGGAAGCAAAGAATATGCTAAGCTTAGGGCTTAAAATATCTTTTGCTAAAACACTAATAAGAATTGACTATCTAAAAGAAGTTGCTAAAAAAATTTCCATAGATGATATTGTTATAGAGACTGATTCATATCCTCAATATTTTAAAAAAAATAGACAAAGATGGACCGAACCTAAAGATGTAGTTGTAGTTGCTCAAGAATTATCTAGAATTAAAAATTTACCAATTAAATTAGTGGCAAAAAAGACCGCGGATAATTTTAAGTCATTTGTAAAAATCTAATTCAAATGAGACTTGATTGATGAATCAATTAAATTATAGTCATTTTGAGAAATAATATGCAAAGATCCAACCATTGCTAATCTCCATTTTTCAGGGGCCCATCTTTTTACATATTCCAACCTAGGCCCAATCTGGTCTCCATCTACTGAATTATTTATATTTAGATGATTAATTTTTTTTACTTTTATAGATAAATTTTTATTACTTAATTCCTCTGCTTCATCACTTCTAATTTCAGAAATTCCTACAAAACGATTTTTGTCACTAATATAGAAAATTAACATATCTCCAGATAACATCCTAGAAACTTTTTTATTATCTCGGTTAGTAAAAATTTGATTTCTTTTGTTAGAAGAATTTTTTAAATACTCTTCTGATTTTAAGTTTATTAACCAATAAGTATTAGGCAATTAATTCCTCTTTTGAAAATAGTCTCTAAGGAAAATGGCAAACGAATTTAGAGATAAAAGCATTATTAATAATAATATTATCCCTGCGGCTGCTATACCTCGAAAGTCATCTTGTGGTTGTGATATCCAGTTGTATATTTGTATTGGCATCACAGTAAATCTATCCAGCGGACCTTCAGGTAAAAATGTTATGTATACAAGCGCACTTATTGCTATCATTGGTGCTGACTCACCTATGGCCCTAGACATTGCTAGAATAAAACCACTAACAATGCCAGGTATAGCTTGAGGTATTATGACTTTTACTACTGCCTGCCATTTAGTAGAACCTAGAGCTAATGCTGCATCTAAATAATAACTAGGTACCTGTTTTATCGCTTCTTGACTAGCAATAATTATTATTGGAAGTATAAGTAATGTCATTGTCAAAGATCCTGCAAGTATCACTCTTCCCATTTGGAAAAATTCTACGAATACAGCCATTCCAATGATTCCGTATATTATTGACGGTACTCCAGCAAGATTACTTATATTTAATTTAATAAATCTGTTGAATCTTGTGTCATCAGCAAACATTTCTAAATATAAGGCTGTACACACTCCAATAGGAATAGATAATAGTGCAGTTATGGACATTACCCACATGGTTCCGAATAATGCTGCTTTTATTCCTGCTATTTCGGGTTTTCTTGAAGGGTAACTATTAATAAATTGCCAATCAAACCATTTCCATCCGTCATTTAAAATGTCGAATACTAACGCCAAAAGAGTTGCAAATGCTATTAGAATAGAAAATCCTAAAAAAAGATTAACGATTTTATCTACCTTTTCTCTTAATTTAAATTTAGTATCTGAATTTGCCGTCGTCATTCTAATAGTTTTCCGAATATTTACTTACTAGCCATTTGCCAATTATGTTTAAGGATAGAGTCATAATAAATAGTACTAATCCAACTGCGAATATAGTGGAATATTCCAAAGAGCCATGAGGAGCCTCTCCTAAACTTATTTGAACTATAAATGCCGTCATTGCTTGGATTGATTCAAGAGGATTAAATGTAAAATTTGGAGTGGATCCCGCCGCGACAGTAACTATCATAGTTTCACCTATAGCCCTAGATATTCCTAAAACGAGTGAAGCAGCAATTCCAGATAACGCTGCTGGAACAACTACTCTAAATGCGGTTTGAAATTTTTTTGCTCCCATTGCGTATGAGGCATCCCTTAAATGTTGTGGAACAGATATGAGAGCATCCTCACTAATTGTTGATACCATTGGAGTAATCATTATCCCCATAACCAAGCCTGCACTTAATGCATTAAATATTATCATGCTAAAGCCAAATACATCAGATAGATTCATTAGTATAGGGGTAACAAAAGTCAGTGCAAAATAACCATAAACAACTGTGGGTATTCCAGCCAAGACTTCAAGGATTGGTTTTATTACTCTTCTAACATTTTCTGGGGCATATTCTGACAAAAAAACAGCAGTTGACAATCCAAGTACTATAGCCACAGTAACGGCAATAACTGTAACTAACAAGGTTCCTGCAACTAATGGGAGTATGCCAAAACTTTGGGGCTTGAATAGGGGAGTCCACTTTGTTCCAAAAAGAAAATCCCAAGGTTTTACAAATCTTCCATCCTCCATTTCAGTAGTAAAAAAATTAAATGTTTCGAATGATAAGAAAAAAAGAATTGCGATGGTGGTTAAAACAGAAAGAAGACTGATAGATCGTAGAATTAATACAGCAAATTTCTCTTTCTGTCTTCTAGATTTTGTATATTCTGTATATTCCAAAATTGCTCAATTATTTACATTAATTAATATAAAACATGTATTCTAAATGTCAACATGAAAATTGAGTTAAGTGAATTAGCAGAAAAATACAAATTTATTTCAGGGAAATTCGAATCTAATTATTTTGACCAGCACCATATTGAATGGCTAAATGAAGTTTCTTCTACAATGGCCATAGTGGAAAAAAATATTCTAGATAATATCTTTAACAGAATTATTGTTGCCGATTATCAAAATTCTGGAAAAGGCAGATTTGAAAGATCTTGGGAGTCTCCAATTGCCAAAAATTTATTATTTTCGGTTCCCATAAAAATTAACTCTCAGTATTTACATAGAATACCGGTAATCTCCACTATGTCTGTATTAGATACAGTTAAGTTTTTTTTAAATAAAAATAAAACTATATCAATCAAATGGCCCAATGATATTTTGGTAAATGAGAATAAAATAAGTGGAATATTAATTAAAACTCACACTGACAATAATGAATCTATCATTAATTTAGGGATAGGCTTAAATGTTAATACAAGTTCGTATGATTATGAAAATTCTAATTTTAATGCAACTAGTTTAAAAATCGAGAATGGATCATCTTTAGATTTAAAGCATATATTTTATAAATTAATTATGTCTTTATCAGATAATTTCCAAACAAACTATAACGATCTTTTTAATCTCTGGAAAAAAAATATATTAATACCTAAAAAAAATATAAGTATTGAGGAGCCGGGCTCATTAAATAGAATTTATTGCAAGCCTCTTGAGGTAAATAATAAAGGCCTTTTGGTGGTTGAAACAGAAAAAGGTAATTTTTTAGAGTTAACCTCGGAAGAAGTTACCTTTCATGATTGAATAATTCTTTTCATTATTTGAATAAGAATTATACTTACAAGCGGACTAAAATCTATCATGCCTGGAGTTGGCAATATTCTTTGTATCGGCTTGATAAGCGGGTCAGTAAGTTTGAATAATATTTGAACCGCTACATATTTTCTTGCATCCGGAATCCAAGAAGAAAGAGCACGAGCAACTACACCCCAAGACATTATTTCTAAAAGATAAACTAGAAACTGACTAATCATTACTTATTTCTATTGATTTTTCATGAGCTTTTATAATCCCTGATTTTATTGAGAGATCTAATTTGTTTTTCATCATTTCCTTTATTCCAGAATCTGTAGTTCCATTTGGTGAAGTAACTTCTTCTCTTAGTTCTTTAAAACTTTTATCTTTTTCTTTAGCAAGAATACTACTTCCAACAAAAGTTTCAATTACTAATTTTTTAACTACTTCTTTGCTAAGACCTAATTCAATTCCTATATCCTCCATGATTTCCATGATTAAAAATAAATATCCTGGACCACTTCCACTTATTGCTGTTGCTTTGTCTATGTCTGCTTCTTTATCTGTTTTTATTGCAATTCCTAGGCATTCTAGAATCTTTGCTACTTGATTTTCTTCATTTGCTGATAATGGTTTTTGTGATTTCCAGATTGATATACCTTTGCCAATTTGACCTGGAGTATTTGGCATAGCCCTTACTGCATTATCTATTTGTAAAGATTCACATATTTTATTAAGTTTTGTTCCAGCTAAAATTGAAATCACTAATTTTTTTTGGTCAATAATACCTTTAAGTCTTTTAGATATCTCAGGAAAGAGTTGAGGTTTTATGCATAGTATTATTGTATCTGTAATTGGCAACAGTTCATTTATCTGATCGTAGACATCTAGTTTTTTTGAAATATTAACGTTGAGTTTTAGATTTAAATATTGTCTTCGTTCACTATCTGGTTCTGCTACGAACACATCATTATTGCCAGATTTAATCAAACTAAAAGCGAAGGCCTCTCCCATTCTCCCTCCGCCTATTATAAGAATTTTCACAACTAAATTTTGCGATTAATAATTAGCATTTACTATAACCGCATGAGTAGCATTTTTGACAACCTTCTTCGAATGCTAAAATTTCTGGACATTCTGGGCAAGTTTCACCTTGAAGTATATTTGAAATGTTACTATCTTGATTTTCTGATACTAATGTTGTTTCAGTTAAGTCAGTAATCGATAGTGTAGATTCTTTTTTAGGCTCATATATCTTTTCTAATACGTTTGCTATTGCATCAGGAACTGATCTAATTAACTCGCCTTCATTCCAAGCTGGAACGTCTGTAATTCCTTTAAGTTGTTCAATAGATTCTTTAGGATCTATCCCTGACCTCAATGTTAAAGAAACCATTCTAGAGACGGCCTCAGCCATAGCAGAATCATTTCCTCCTGCTTTTCCTAATGCAGCAAATATCTCAAACGGTTTTCCATCTTCTGACATATTTACCGTTACATATAAGTTTCCTCTACCTGTGTAAACTCTTCTTGTGACTCCAAATAGTTCAGAAGGTCTTTCTCCAATAGAAGGAACAAATCCAACATTATCATTAGATGTTTCCTCTGCATCATTCTCTGATGTGCCGCTAGTCAAAACTTCCTTATCTCTACTTCCGGCTCTGTATACTGTTATTCCTTTACATTTCAATTCCCATGCAAGCATATATGTTGTAGTAACATCGTCCTCAGATGCTTCATTAGGAAAATTTATTGTTTTTGATATGCCAGCATCAACGCTTTCTTGGAAAGCCGCTTGCATTCTGACATGATATTCTGGATCTATATCTGGAGCGGTTCTAAACACCTTTTTGACATCTTCAGGTACATCTTCTCTGTCTTGAAGAGAACCTCCGTTTGAGAGATGCTCAAGCAAATCTTCGCTGTAGAAATCTTTTTCTTTAGCCACTTTTTCCAAGTTTTTGTCTACATAATATAGGGTTTTTCCTTCTAAAATATTTTGTTTTCTATAAGCAAGTGAGAAAACAGGCTCTATCCCAGAAGAACACCCGGCTATCATGGATATGGTTCCGGTAGGAGCCACAGTTAGCCTGCAAGCATTTCTAATTGGCTTATCACCATTTATTTGAGGCCTGCTCCCTTCCCATCCTTCGAATGGCCCTCTTTTCTCTGCAAGTTCTTCAGATTTAATATCGGCTTCTATTTGGATAAATTTCATAACTTTTCTTCCCATATCAACAGCTTCTTCTGAGTCATAACTCATTTTCATTTTTATAAGCATGTCTGCAAATCCCATGACTCCTAAACCAATTTTCCTACTTAACTTATTAGCTTTCTTTATCTCAGGAATAGCATATTTATTTGCATCTATAGTATTATCCAAAAAATGTACAGCGGTTCTTGTTGATTTTTTTAGCCTGCCCCAATTAATATCAGTCTCGTCTTCGTTAACAAATTTAGCTAGATCTATAGAGCCTAGATTGCATGATTCATTAGGAAGCAAAGGTTGTTCTCCACATGGATTAGTAGCTGTCATATCTCCTAGATGGTTAACAGGGCTTTTTCTATTAACTTCATCTAAAAATATCATTCCTGGCTCACCATTTTTCCATGCACCCTTTACAATCTTTCTAAAAAGTTCATATGCATTCTTTGTGCCAACCACCTCTTTAGTTTTAGGGTCAATTAAGTTGTAATCCTTCTTTTCTTTTACAGCCTTCATAAATTCGTCAGTTGCACCAACAGATATATTAAAGTTATGGATTTCTCCTTCTTGAGTCTTGCAATCAACAAATTCTTCGATATCTGGATGATGAACATTCATTACCGCCATGTTTGCCCCATCTCTTTTGCCGCCTTGAGTTACAAGCGTAGAAACGGATGAAAGCAATTTGAGTGCAGCTATCGGCCCACAAGCTTTGCCATGGGTAGTTTTTATGGTAGCTCCTTTAGGTCTTAACTCTGACAATGCAAATCCAGTTCCACCTCCGTATTTTTGAACCATTGCTGCATCATGGGCGGTTTTCATTATACCTTCCATGCTGTCTTCAAGCGGCAAGACGAAACAAGCAGATAATGTACCTGCTTTTGTGCCTGCATTCATTAATGTAGGTGAATTTGCTAAAAATTCTAAACTAGAAAGCATTTGATAAAATTCTTCAGCAGTTTCTTTTATTTCTTCAGCAGAAGATCCGTAAAGTTTGTCAGGTTTTGCTAATGCGTTAGCAACTCTTCTAAATAGTCCATCTGGATCTTCAACTACATCACCTTTGTCATTTTTAAGTAAATATCTATGTTCTAATACAACTTTAGCATTTTCGCTAATTTTAGCTGGTTGAAAATTTTCTTGAATTGCAGATTGTTCTGATTGAGCAAAAAAAGTCGATTCTTGTTCTTGGTCTATATCTAGTGATGATTGCGCTTTGCTTATATTTTCTTCTTGATTCATTTTCCCTCTTTATTTTTACGGTTATTTTTTTAATAATTGGTTTAGTTCGTTCTCAAAATTACTTAAATCTTTGAAATCTTTATATACTGATGCAAATCTAATATATGCGACATCGTCAAGAGTACGTAGTTTATTTATAACCATTTCCCCGATTTTTTTACTCTCTATCGTTGGCTGGTTTAAAGAATTAACCTCTTTTTCAACTTCCAAAATTAATTTATTAATGCCTTCTTTTTCTACTGGCCTCTTAGTGCATGCAATTCTTACACTTTTTTCAAGTTTATCGAGTGAAAAGGGCTCTTTGGTAAAGTCATTTTTTATTACAATTTTTGAAGAAATTTGAATTTTTTCATAAGTTGTAAATCTTTTAGAGCATTTTAAGCACTCTCTTCTTCTTCTGATTGAATCAGAAGACTCTCTTGACTCAATAACTTTTATATCTTTTAGGTTACAATAAGGACAATTCATTTCAAATTATGTCAATTTTTACAAAACACTAAATATAGTGTGCAAAAATAGAATATACACTATTTGCAGTGTATATTCAATCCCCTTTTGACTAATTATTGGGCAGAATTTCTAAGAAATGGAGGTAAGTCTAGATCTAGTTGCTCCGGAGCAGATGAAGTAATATTTTCTTCAAATCTTGGAGATTCATTGTACATAAATTCTGATTCTGGGAAGCCAGTTGCTATAACAGTAAGCCTTACCTCTTCCTTAAGAGATGCATCAAATGCTGTACCAAAAATTATTTTTGCTTCTGGATGAGCTTCTTTTGATATTAAATCTGAAGCCTCTTGAATTTCTTTCATTGTCAATTGCATATCTTCGTCTTCAGGTCCAGTTATATTAAAAATTACTCCCCTAGATCCTTCAATTGATGTTTCAAGAAGTGGACTTTGAATTGCCTCTTTTGCTGCCTCAAGTGCTCTATTTTCACCACTAGATTCACCAATTCCCATCCAAGCAGCTCCAGCGTTTTTCATAATTGTTTTTACATCAGCAAAATCTAAATTAATTTCACCCGGATTAACCACCACCTCTGCAATTGATTGAACACCCTGTCTTAATACATCATCAGCAAGTTTAAAGCCCGCATCCATGGTTAAGTCATCATCAGCAATTAGCATTAGCCTGTCGTTTGGAATAACAACTAAAGTGTCGCAATAATTTCTTAGAGTATTTATCCCTTCCAATGCTTGTTTTTGCCTATTAATACCTTCAAATCCAAATGGTTTAGTTACTACCCCAACAGTCAATGAGCCGGACTCTCTAGCAATTTCAGCAATTACAGGTGCAGCACCAGTGCCAGTTCCACCACCCATTCCTGCAGCAACAAATACAAGATCAGTTTCATCAATTAATTCTCTAATCATGCCTCTACTTTCTTCAGCGCATTCTCGTCCTTTAGAAGGATCTCCTCCTACACCTAATCCTCTGGCAGTTTTTTCACCAATCTTTATAGCTACACCCATGTCGCTAGTTTCTAAAGCCTGTGCATCAGTATTAAATATCATATATTCAACTTGTTCAATTTTATTTCGATACATTCTCTTTACAGCATTTGACCCGCCACCTCCTACTCCTAATACTTTTATAGTCGCTGCAGACCTTTCTATGTTTTTATTGTCTTTTAGCATAGCCATTTAACCTCCTAAGCTTAAATTAAAAATTTTCTTTATTTTGTCTTTCATTGCAATTGTATTTTTTTCAATTTCTTTCCCGATAAATTCTTTTTTGGACAACTGTTCAATATTTAATCTGTGATCTTGATAATTTTTATCAAAATTACTTAAACATAAAATATCGTCTGAAAATAAACCTTCTTGCTCTTTTTTATAAACAAAGAATTGAAAAATATATTTTGATAACGATTCAAAGCCATCATAATTAGTTCCAGGCCCTGAAATAACTAATCTATTTATTGATAATTTGTTGTCTGTATTTCCTTCAAAGTGCTTTTTAGCTATGCTGAGTAATTCATGTGCCCTTTCTCTCATAATAGCCCCAATTTTTTTGTTGGAGACTCTTTCTTCCTGACCCGTTTTAGTAGTAATATTAACTGTTTCTTTGTCTTTAATTAATTCTGGAGTAATTGTGCCGAATTTATCAACCAGCATTTTAGAATCCTTCTTGTTTATGTTTAAAGTTAAAGCAATATCATTTATGAAATTTTTCTGACCTACTGGAATTGCATTCATATATAAAACTTTATCCTTATGAATAATTGATAATTCAGTAACATCTTTTCCAACATTTATAAAATAACAACCAAAATCTTTGTTTTCTTCGTCAACTAAAACTAGAGATTTTGCTAAAGTATTTGAGACTATGCTTAATGGGCAATTGAGTCCGATGTTATCTGCAAGATTCTTCAATGATTTAGATATACTAGGTTCTATAAAAACTTTCAGTTTGTAGGTTTCAAATTTTCTAGCATGCATCCCTAAAGGATTAGAAACTATATCTTTTTCATCAAGAATAAACCCAAGTGAATAGTTATGTATTAATGTTATTTCGTCATTAACTTGACTTAATTCCTCTTGGAGGACTGACATATCTTCTTCATTTATGGCTTTAATTTCTTGAGACTCAAAAATAATCTTTTTTTGCTTCATTGTTGATATTTTTGAAGGTGATACACCAACTATAATTTCCTCAAAATCGTAGGTATTTATTATCCTTAGGAATTTAGGATCTTGAAAAGACTCTATAAATGAGTCATTATCAACAATATCTCCTTTTAAAATGCCAGAAGCATTTAAGTTTAGGCTTTCCATAGGGTTATTTTTTGATAATACTGCTATCTCCGCCTCTTCAGACGATAAATTGATAATCAATCTATTATTTTTCATTTATCTGATCCTTTCTATTGTTCTCATTTTTGCGCTTCTACTACGCGGGTTTGAAGCAATTTCAGTTTCTGAAGGAGTTATAGGTTTTTTATTTATAATTTTTATATAGGGTTCTGTAGAGCAAGTACATTCTAAATTGAGTGGAGGGCAAGAACATTTAGCAACACCTTTTTTTATAAAATTTTTGACTATTCTGTCTTCTAATGAATGGTAAGAGATAACCGCTAATCTTCCGCCTATACCAAGTAATGTCAAGGAATCTAAAAGGACGCTTTCCAATTCTTTAATTTCGCTATTTACTGCAATTCTTAGCGCCTGAAAAGTTAAAGTTGCAGGATGGTGCTTTCTTCTAACTTTTAAATTGGCAGACTCAATTATCTTGGCTAGTTCAGTAGATGAAAAAATGGGCCTATTATCGCAAATAGCAGCAGCTATTCTTCTTGAATTTGGGTCTTCACTATATTTATAAATTAATTCAGATAAGGATTTTTCAGAATAGTCGTTTACAATTTTACTGGCATTCAATTCAGAATCTAGGCTGAACCTCATGTCTAATTTGCTATCCCTTGAAAAACTAAAACCTCTATCTTCAAAATCAAGTTGAAGTGATGATATGCCTAGATCTAATAGAATTCCATGAACTGGAATAAAATTAATTTCAGAGGCAATATCTTTCATCTCAGAAAATTTTGAATTGGAAAAAAATGAACAATCAGAAAACCTTTCAAGTCTCTTTTTTGAAATTATTATAGCCTCGTGGTCAGCGTCTATACCGAGAACTTGTCCGCCTGGTTGAGATATTTCTAGTATTGCTTCAGTGTGACCACCTTCTCCTAAAGTTCCATCTATATATCTTCCTCCTTGAACAACATCAAGATTCTCCACGACCTCAGTAACCATTACCGGATAGTGATATCTTTTAATATTCATCATTTTTTTGCCCAACTTAGTTTTAAATTTAAAACGCTTTGATTAATTTCTATCAAATTCCATCCTAAAATTTCTATAATTTTTATAGCAAATTTTGGTTAAATCTGAAATTGTTAAATTATATTGTTAAAATTCAACATAAATAAGATATTGAAGGACCTAATTTTGCTGAATATTTTAAGAATAATTACTATTTTCCCTAATCTATTTGATTCATTTTCAAATATTGGAGTTGTTGGAAAAGCTATTCAATCAAATAAAGTTTCTTTGAGTGTCCATGATTTAAGAAATTTTGGTGTTGGAAAGCACATGAGTGTTGATGATACTCAGTATGGGGGAGGGCCTGGGATGGTTATGAGACCCGAACCATTTTATAAGTCCGTTGAGTTTTTAAAAAAATCCCAAAATGAAAAGCCCTATGTAATTTTAACTAGTCCCAAAGGAAATACTTTGGATTCAAAAAAAATTAACCAATTGAGTAAGAAAAAGTGCATATACATTTTATGTGGAAGGTATGAAGGTGTTGACCAAAGAGTTCAAGATTTGATCGTAGATGAAGAAATTAGTATAGGAAACTATATTTTAAGTGGTGGTGAAATTCCTGCAATGGTAATTGCAGACTCATTAATCAGAAAAATTCCTAATGTGTTAGGGTCTTCTGAATCGACATTAAATGAAACTTTTTCAGAAAATATTCTTGGCAAAAAGAAGGAGCCAGTATATACAAAACCTAGAAATTTTAAGGGTCTAGTTGTCCCTGAAGTTTTATTAGAAGGTAATCATAAAAAAATAGATGATTGGAGAAAAAAAATGAGAAAATAATGCTCATTTTGTTTACGGAAATATGTTTAAAAAAAAAATATTGATAAAAGAGGGCCTAGAGATATAGAATAGTCAGGTTATTTCTAACACAATCAAATATAAATATGCTAGATCAAGATAATAAAAAAGAGGAAGAAGCCCCTAAAGAGGAAGAAGCCCCTAAAGAGGAAGAAGCTCCAGTAGCTGAAGAAGCCCCTAAAGAGGAA
>PBLC01000022.1 GCA_002721675.1 Chloroflexota bacterium
ACTAGAGTAACAAAAATTACATCTAATTTAATATAAAGATTGTACTTAAATAAACTTGATTGTTCAACTATAATAGATAAAATTCAACTTAAATTTATATACAGTTCCTAATTTTTAGATAAATTAACCCAAATAAGGAATTATAGGAAGGTAAAACAATTAATTGCTAGAAAAGTTAAAAAAATTACAAAAACAAGCTAATTTAAGTTTAAAATCGTGCAATTCTAAATCTGAATTGGATAATTGGAAGGTAAAATATTTAGGAAGAAAGTCAGAATTATCCTTAATTTTAAAAGATATTAAAAATTTAGATCCAGATATGAAAAAAGAGGTAGGAATGCTGGGGAATAAATTAAGATTGGACCTTGAAGCGATATATGATACCCATTTAGAGGGCTTAGAAGTAGAAAAAAATGACCAAAATTCTAGTTTAGACTATTTTTTGCCAGGGAGAGAAGAAAAAATTGGAAAACTTCATCCTGTAACCCAAACCTTGAGAGAGATTAAAAAAGCTTTTTCTTCCCTTGGATTCCAAATAGCCGAAGGTCCAGAGATAGAATGGGATAAATACAATTTTGATATGTTAAATATACCTGAAGATCACCCCGCAAGAGATATGTGGGACACAATGTGGATTGATGAAAAGATCAATAATAATGGAGAAAGAATGCTCTTAAGGACTCATACTTCACCTGTGCAAGCAAGAATAATGGAGAGCCAAGAACCTCCAATAAGAGTTATTGTTCCAGGTAAATGTTATAGATATGAAGCTACAGACTCTACCCATGAATGGCATTTTTATCAGGTCGAAGGCTTGGCTGTAGACAAGAATCTTACTTTTGCTGATTTGAAAGGAACTCTTTTCGAATTTTCAAAAAAAATGTTTGGTAGTGATACAAAAATTAGATTTAGATGTGATTATTTTCCTTTTGTAGAGCCCGGAGTAGATATGTCGATATTTTGGGAGGGCAAGTGGTTAGAAATTCTCGGAGCAGGGATGGTTCATCCAAAAGTTTTTGAAAAAGCTGGTTATGTGGATACTGAAATCTCTGGTTTTGCCTTTGGAATGGGGCCTGAGAGAATAGCCATGATAAAACATGATATAGACGATATACGTTTATTTTACTCAAACGATCTCAGGTTTTTAAATCAGTTTTGAAGAAGGAATTATGAAGGTACCTATAAATTGGTTAAAAAAATATATTGATATAGATTTAGACAATATTGATGATCTTGCGCATAAACTTACTTTGGCTGGAACTGAAGTTGTGTCTGTTAATAGACAAGGAAATTGGGAAGGTGTGGTGGTAGGAGAAGTCTTAGAGGTATCCAAACATCCTAATGCAGATAGGTTAAATTTGGTATTGGTAAATGACAGAGGAAATCAGGTTAAGGTGGTATGTGGGGCAAATAATTTATATGAAAAACAAAAAATTGCTTTTGCGCCAGTAGGTTCTAGGCTTTACAGTCCTAAGACCAATCAAATGGAAGAATTAAAAAAAACCAAAATTAGAGGCGAAGTTTCGAATGGGATGATTTGCTCTGCATTAGAGTTAGGTCTTGGTGATGATCATGATGGGATAATGGATTTGAATAACGATCTAATGGTGGGTCAAGATTTAAAAGAGATTTACAATGATGTAATAATAGATTTAGAACTTACCCCAAACCGACCTGATTGCCTTGGGATGTATGGAATTGCAAGAGAGATTGCTGCAATTACCGGAAATCCATTAAAAGAAAATATTGATACAAATGAAATCAAAAAAAGTAACAAATTAAATGATAATTTGAGTGTTAAAATAATTGATTCTGATCTGTGTTCAAGATATATGGGTATCGTTATAAGTGACCTAAAGATTGAGGAGTCTCCTGAATGGTTAAAGAATGCTCTAGTTTCTATTGGGGAGAATCCTATAAATAATATTGTTGATATAACAAATTATGTAATGTTTGAGGTTGGCCAACCATTACACGCATTTGATTATAAAAAAGTAAAAAATGACAAAATTCAGGTTAGAAGGGCTAAAAAAAATGAAACTCTAGTAACTCTTGAGGGTACCAAGAGAGAGTTAGACACAACAATGTTGGTTATTGCAGATTCTGACTCTCCAATGGCTGTTGCGGGTATAAAGGGAGGAATGGAATCTGGTATATCTGAATCAACAAATTCGATTGTATTAGAATCTGCTTGTTTTGAAGGTGGGAACAATAGAAATACTGCATCTAAATTAGATTTAAAGAGTCAGGCTACCCTAAGATTTGAAAAAAATTTAAAACCCGAACTATGTGAAGTAGCTTTTTATAGGGCGATTGATATGATTCTCGAAATATGTGGTGGTAAAGTTTCATCAGAAATAGAAGACGCAGGAGGACCATGGAAAGATAATACTAACTTGGTAATATCTGAAAGCAGAATTAACTCGGTTTTAGGTGTAAATTCTGATTTAGATATTGACGGTATATTCAGTCGCCTTGGGTTTACTTATAAAAAAGACAGGAGTGATGATGTAAGTTGGGCTGTTACTGCACCCTATTGGAGGCCAGATTTAAACATTCCTGAGGATTTAATTGAAGAGATAGCAAGGATAGAGGGCTATGAATCAATACCTGCCAAACCTTTGTCTGGCGTCATACCGGAGTTTAAAGAAAATCCGCTATTGGATTTTTATGAAGACCTAAAAGATATATTAGTTTCTGCAGGTTTTAATGAAGTAATTAATTATTCTGCAGATTCCTACCAAAATATTAAATCTGTATGTCCTTCTATGAAAGACTCAGAGATGATAAAAATTTTAAACCCAATGTCTCGAGAAGTAGAGTATATGAAGCCTACTTTAAAGTCAGGCATAATCAAATCATTGAATTTAAACATTAGAAATTCTTCAGAAGACATTATGTTATTTGAATTAGGCACTTCTTTTATTAGATCTAAGAATGGCGAATTGCCAGTTCAAAAAAAATTACTGACCTGTGGGATTATAGGAAGATTTGGGAAGAATCTTTGGGAATCTGGTCGAGAGGTAGATATATATGATGCTATTGGGCTTATTGGAAGCATATTTAAAACATTAAGAATAGATTATGAAATTTCTCCTCTAAAAGATCCGATTTTTAATCAAGATAAAAGTTTTAAAATTATGGTAGATAAAAATGAAGTAGGTGTTTTTGGAGAAATATCTAAATCAGTTTTAAATAATTTCGAAATCAAAAATCAAAAATTAATTTTAATTGAAATAGATGCGGAGAAACTTTTTTCAAATTTTATACCAAAAGGTGAAATAAAATTCACGCCTATAAGTAAGTACCCGGTGTCTAATAGAGACATTAGTTTTGATATAGGTAATAACGTAACAGTTAATTTAATAATTGAAGCATTTAATGAGAATCCTTTGGTTTTAGAATCCAAAGTAATAGATATTTATAAGGACGAATCTATAGGCTTGGATACTAAATCTGTAACTGTGAGGATAACTTATGGATCATATGAAAAAACATTGTCAGGGAATGAGATTGATCAGTGTGAAAATAGCATATTAAATTCTCTAAAAAATAAAATCGATTTTCAAATAAGATCTTAGTATGAATCCTAAAGAAATATCTACTAAACTTTTAGAAGTGAAAAAAGCCCAAGATATAATTTTTTCAAATTTTTCTAAACTAGATTCTATTGAAGTATCTTTAATTGATGCCCAAAATTTTGTATTAAGCAAAGATATATTAGCCCCTTTTGATTTACCTGAAAAAGATAATTCTGCGATGGATGGTTTTGCTGTTAGATATAAAGATATTTCTGCAGAAAAAATAACTGAACTGGAAGTAATAGGAAGAGTAGGCGCAGAGAATCGGTCAGAATTTTCTTTGGGTAAAGGGCAAGCAATTAGAATAATGACCGGCGGAGAAATACCTAAAGGATCTGACTGTGTAGTACCTTTTGAAAATACTAATAGTGGGCCGATGAGAGGACTCGACTATCCCAAAAAAGTTACTATAAATGAAGTTGTAAATTTAGGGGATAATATTAGAAAGTCAGGTTTGGATTACAAAAAAGGTTCTTTGGTCTTAAAGGCAGGCACTCTGCTCAATCCTCCTGCTTTAGGAGTTATTGCTTCATTTGGTATAAATAAATTATGTGTATTTAAAAAACCTATAGTATCGGTTATATCTACAGGAAATGAAGTCGTTATGCCTGGAGATAATAGAAAACCCGGACAAATATATGATTCGAATTCATTTATTATATCTTCTGCTGTTAAAGAAGCAGGTGGAGATGTGAAACTATTAGATATTGCAGGCGACAGAAAAGAAGATATAGAAGCAGCGATTTTGTCTTGTAAAGAGAGTGACCTTATTATTTCCATTGGAGGAGTATCTAAGGGTGATTTTGATTTAATAAAGGATGTATTGAAAGAAAAAGGAGAAATTAATTTCTGGGGCATAAATATGAAGCCAGGGAAGCCTCTAGCTTTTGGGAGTTTAAATTTAGAAGGTAGCAATGTTTTTCAAATAGGGTTGCCAGGAAATCCTGTAAGTGCATATGTATGTTTTGAATTATTTGTTAGGCCAATTATCTTAAAAATGATGGGTATTAATGAAATTATGAGAAAAAAAATTAAGGCTAGAATATCTGAAGATGTTACTAATTACGATGGAAGAAGAATGTATGTGAGGGTCAAGATAATTGAGAAAAAAAATGAATATATTGCTGAGATTTACAATAATCAAAATTCAAATATACTTAGTTCTTTAGTATTTGCAGATGGACTTGCAATTTGCCCTGAGGATTGTAAAGTAGTTAAATCAGGAGACGAGTTAGAAGTATTATTATTGAGAGGTTGATATGCCAAAAAGTAGCAATAAGAAGGAAAAAGTTTATAGTATTGATTTTAAAAAATTAGAGAAGCAGGGTTTTTCTTCTGAATTTCTTATTTCAGAAAAACTGAGATCAGCTGGAATAGATACCAAAGGTAAAGAAAGTTTAGATCAACTTCTTACTAAGTGCTCAAAATTTAGAAAAGTTCCTTATGAATTTATATCACCTGAACTTAGTCTTTCTGAATCAATCATTAGGACCTTGCTTATAAGAAAAAATTCAAAAACAGGAATGCACCAAATCCAGAGTGATCTATCAGCAGTTTGGCTTGATCATTATAAGTTGCCATATAAAAATATCTCTGATTCTGGAGTTTTAGGTATATTAGAAAAAAGTGGGTTTTTTATTACTTCTAAGGCTTAATCGCGAGTAATAGCAATAGGACAATAGATATTATTGTGGCTAAAATAAATCCTGAGGCAAACATATAGGTAAATACTTTGTTGTCAAACCTTAGGTGCATAAAAAACCCTACTACCATTACAAATTTCATTAATGAAAGAATTAGCAGTATAGGTATCATTAAGACACCCAAACTTTCAACATAAAAAATTCCAAACTCAATTAAAGTTATTATTGCCAACCAAAGGCCAACCCAAGCATAGAAAACAGGTGTTCCATGACCATCTTTTTTCGTTATCTTATTAAATTTTTCTATCGAGTACTTTATTGTTCCTGCCCAAGGTGTGTCATTTTCTGGGTTAGGTAAATCTTGTGAGGTATCAGGAACTCTAAAATAACCCTTTGTTCCATGACCTAAAAAACTGTTATACATACTAACTAAAGAATCTTTCATCTTTCCTAAATCTATTACTATCTTCATAATAATGGCGCTCCATCTTTTGCAGATACTAAATAAACAACAGTAAATATAACAATCCAGACTATATCAACAAAGTGCCAATATAACCCTGCCAATTCTAAATTTTCTTCTTCTTTAGAAATTTTTACCGGTTCAGTATCGGGCGATCTTAACATATATAATGACGCTATGAGTCCTAATATTCCAATCATAGTAACTGAAATTGCAAGAGAAAATGGCATATGAGGAATCACATCTAAAGTTTCTGTCATCATTAACCCTGACATTGCAACAATCATACTTAAAAAAGAACCAAAAATTAACATTTTTTGCTTGAAAGAACTAGCTAGCCTTGAATAGGCAAGTATTAATAACCAAATTACTCCAAATGTTACGTGGGCTCCATGGAATCCTGTCATTGTAAAGAAAGTAGTTCCAAATATATTAGTTCGAGGCGTTAAGCCAATGTGAGCAAAATGAGAAAATTCATAAACCTGAAAACCTAAGAACGCCATACCCAATAGTGCGGTTGCTAGGGTCCAATACCTACCAAGAACTTGCCTGCCTTGCTGCACATAACTTAAACCCATAACCATAGCTAATGAACTCATAAGCAATACGAATGTACTTACAGTAGTAATTGGAATATCAAGTATTTCGTTTGGATAAGGTCCAGCTAAACTCCTATTCCTATAAACCAAATAAGTTGAAATAAAAGAGCCAAAAAATAGACAATCTGAACCTAAAAAGATCCACATCATTAATTTTCTATTATCAACTCCTGTACTTGTGTAGTGATCTTCTGTAGCAGCAATATTAGACATACAACCCCTTATCCATTTACTGGTTCATAACTCCAGCCTAAGAAAGACCAGGTAAAAATTATTAAACCTATAGCACATACGACCCAATGGCCAGCGAATGGAATAAATCCGCCCACCATTATTGCTAATCCTAGGCCTACGAAAAAAGGATAATAAGATGGATCAGGCATATGGATATCTGAGTGATCAACTTCATGATTTTCTTGAATTTCTGAATCTGAGCCTCCCCCATGAGTATCATAAGCTAATTCTGGATACTTCTTATACCAGAAATCATCTCTGTATTTAACTTCAGGAATTGAATCAAAATTGTAATGTGGAGGTGGAGAAGGTATTGACCATTCTAGTGTTCTTCCATCCCAAGGATCGTTGCTGGCTGTCTTAGGCATTCTTAAGTTTGAATAAATGACGTTATAAATAAAAATTATAACCGCAACACCTAACAATAAACTTCCAATTGTTGCAACTAGGTTGGATATATCCCATCCCATCCCCTCTGGATATGTGGCTACTCTTCTAGGCATACCATCTAAGCCTAGCCAGTGCATAGGAAAAAATGTTAGGTTAAAAGCAAAAAATGTTACTCCAAAATGCCAATAACCTACTTTTTCATTTAAAAACCTTCCAGTAAATTTTGGCCACCAATAATATATTCCTGACCATAATCCAAGAAGAGCCCCTCCAAATAAGACATAATGAAAGTGTGCAACTACATAGTAAGTATCTTGCTGTTGAGCATCAGAAGGAGGCGAAGCATGCGTTACACCACTTAATCCTCCGATTACAAACATTCCAATGAATGCGACAGCAAATAACAATGATGTAGTTATTTTGATCGATCCGCCCCACAATGTTCCTATCCAATTGAATATTTTGACCCCCGTGGGCACTGCTATTAGCATTGTGGATACTGCAAAAGCAGAGTTAGCAGCAGGACCTAGTCCAACTGTAAACATATGATGACTCCACACGAACCAACCTAGGAAGCCAATTGCAATCCCTGAAAACACTATGAAAGAATATCCAAAAATAGGTTTTCTTGAGAAAGTAGGGAGAACTTCTGACACTATACCCATTGCAGGGAGTATCAAAATGTATACTTCAGGGTGACCAAATAACCAAAACATATGTTGCCACATTACTGGATCACCACCCATTGCAGGGTTAAAAAAATGTGTTCCATATAGCCTATCAAATTGTAATTGAATTAAGGCTACGGTAATAACTGGAAAGGCTAATACTATTAAGACGTTTACCACTGCAGTCATCCATATGAAGACTGGCATTTTCATGAAAGACATGCCCGGCGCTCTCATATTGATTATGGTTGTAAGAAAATTAAAACCTGCAGCCAAAGAAGCTATACCTAAGAGTTGCAGTCCTAGTATCCAATATGTAACACCATTTCTAGGGTTGTAGGGCACCTCAGTATTAGGTGCATAAGCAAACCATCCCGCGTTAGGTGCATCTCCAGTCAACCAAGATAAATTTAAAAGTATTCCTCCAAAAAGAAAGGCCCAGAAACTGAACGCATTTAACCTTGGGAATGCAACATCTCTCGCACCTATCTGTAATGGCACAAGCCAGTTAAAGAATGCAGCACTTAAAGGCATGATTACAAGAAAAATCATTGTTGTGCCATGCATGGTAAATATTTGATTATAAACTTCAGGAGAAAGAAGAGTCCCTTCTGGCTGAGCTAATTGTAGCCTAATTAATAAAGCTTCAATTCCACCTACTAAAAACCACAGGAATGCTGTGACCCCATATAAAGTCCCTATTCTTTTATGGTCAACAGTAGTTATCCATCCCCATATGCCTGATACATATTCATTCGGCCTTGGTATAAATGTTGGATATGAAATTGTTGTCATTTATTATTCTCCTATTTGTTTATTCTATCATTTACTTGATCGTTATTAGGTATGAAACAAGTGCATCTAGCTCTTCTTCACTTAGGTTTATAAATATTTGGGGCATTACGTTAGCTGCGTATCCATCAACGATGTATTCATTCGGGTATACTATAGATTGATATATATACTCTTCTGCAGATAAGCCTTCTACTCTTGATGCTGACCTGTCGATTAAGCCATACATACTTGGCCCTACGATCACCTCATCTTGATTAAGCGAATGACAGCCAGCACAACCTTGATTGCTAAATAAATATTCTCCTTGTTCTTCAGGTGTATTCCAAACCATTAACTCAACTTCTTCTAAACTTTCATTAGCAGTTGCAACAGATCCCCATCCGTCTGGAATTTGAGAGAGAAGATAATCAGTAATAGCTTCAACTTCATGATCTTTCAAATTAGCAGCTCCACCCTTATAAACACTTGCAACAGATTGCATTCTTGTTCCTTGTTTTATATCCGATGGATTTTTTATCCAAGCAATTAAATTTTCTCTAGTCATATCTTTTTGGCCTGCTGCAAGCATAGTTCTTATTCCTAGATGTGTAAGATTGGGAGCAGATACTCTTACTGATTCTTCTTGGTTATCATACCAATCTGCCCATCTTTCATCTTGTACAGTTATTTCTTTTTCGTAAGATCCATCCATATAACTATCTATAGAGTGACACATACTACAATGGGCTAGAAATAAGCCATATCCTTCTGATGCTGTTGATTTAGGAGGTGTTTTCATCGCATTTAGCCACACATTAAAATCTGCCTCATCTTCAGCTATTACTCTAAATCTCATTCTTGCATGGGCTACTCCACAGAATTCAGCACATTGACCAGAATAATTTCCTGGCTCATCTACCTGAAACCACATTTGATTAGTATTTCCAGGCACAGTATCTTTTTTGCCAGCAACTTGAGGAATCCAGAAACTATGAATAACATCTTGACTTTGAAGTATTACCTTAACTGGCCTATTAGTAGGCACTCTTAATTCATTTGCTGTAACTATTCCTTCATCGGGATATCTAAACTCCCACCACCACTGGTGACCCATTGCGACAATTTCTAATGGGTCTGAGTTTTCAGGAGGCTCATAAGTTGAATAGATTGTTTGAACTGTAGGAACCATAATTACAATAAGAATTAAAGCAGGAATTATTGTCCAAAGTATTTCCAACTTTGTATTTCCATGAACCTGTTTAGGAGGTATATCAGGCAATTTAAAATCACTACCAGGAATAGGGTTTTCTTTTCTCCTAAAATTTAAGACAGCAAAAATTAGTGCACCTTGGACAAGTACAAAAATAACTCCCGCTATCCAAAACATTAAATAAAATAGTTCTGATTGTGCCTGAGCTACTGGGCCTGCATTTGCAAAAGTGCTTTGTTCATGGTGAGGACTGCAACTTGCTATAAATAGTAATAACAATGAAGAGAGTGAAAAATATTTAAATAACTTTGCTATCATTAATTTATGTGAGTTACTCACTTCAACCTTGGCTCTGATCTTTAAAGCAGACTTTAGTTTAAGTTTGCTAGAGAAAATATAGCATCAACCTTGATTGAAATCAACGAAATTGTGACCTTTATTCAAGTAGTATTTAGAATAATTAATCTATGAATATAATTTTAGCAACTCAAAATAGAGGAAAAGTAGAAGAATTTAAAAGAATTTTTACAGACTGTCCCGTTAAATTGTCTAGTATTTTTGATTATGGAATTACTCTAGAACCTGAAGAAACTGGCAGTACATTTTCTGAGAATGCACAGATCAAGTTGGAATATTATCTAGAAACTTTACAAAAGAATAAGTATTACGATAGTTCCCAAAAAAATCTTCTTCTCGCTGAGGATTCCGGAATAGAAATAAAAGCCTTAAATGGTGAGCCGGGTGTATTATCTGCGCGCTATGGGGGTGAAGGATTGGATAGTGCAGACCGAAATAACCTTATATTAAAAAAAATGAAAGATGTTGCTCCCGAGAATAGAAAAGCAAGATTTGTATGCTGCATAAAGGTTGCATATATTGAAACGGATATTGTATATGAATTTATAGAATACTCTGAAGGGATAATCATGGATGATATTTATGGATCCAAAGGTTTTGGGTATGATCCAATTTTTAAGCCATTGGGTTACAATGTCTCAATGGGTAGTTTGGAACCTGAGATTAAGGATAAAATTAGCCATAGAGGATTAGCAAGTAAAAAATTAATCAAAAAGATTTTAGATGAAAGATAAATTAAATAGAAGATTGACTGATTTAAGGATCTCTGTAACCGATAGGTGTAATTTTAGATGTCGCTATTGTATGCCTGAAGAACTTTACGGAGAAGCTTATGAGTTCCTAAAGAAAGATCAAGTATTGTCTTTTGAAGAAATAGTTAGGTTGACCAAAATATTTATTAAATTAGGTGTTAACAAGGTAAGGCTGACAGGAGGGGAACCCCTAGTAAGAAAAAACATTGAATCATTGATTTCGTCAATTTCAAGTTTAAGTAAGAACATTGATTTGGCAATGACAACTAACGGATATCTCCTTAATAAATTTGCAAACATATTATTTGTTTCAGGATTGAAAAGATTGACCATCAGTTTAGATTCTTTAGATAACGATATTTTTCAAAAAATGAGTGGCAAAAAGTTTAATGTGGATGAGGTTTTAATGGGAATAAGTACTGCTAAAAAAGTTGGATTTGAAAAGATAAAAATTAATTCCGTAATTAAAAAAGGTATTAATGATGAGGGAATAATTGATTTAGTTGATTACTGTAAAAGAGAAGGACATATTTTAAGATTCATAGAGTATATGGATGTTGGAACATTAAATTCTTGGAATAGAAAATCTGTTGTAGATTCAAAAAAAATAATAGACATGATCTCGAAAAAATATCCAATTCACCCAATCAGTAAGAACTACTCATCTGAAGTTGCAGATAGGTACAAATTTGATGATGGAGATGGTGAATTAGGATTTATATCATCAGTATCCAATCCTTTTTGCATGTCTTGCACAAGATCTAGGCTTACTGCTGACGGAAAATTTGTGACCTGCCTTTTTTCAAACAAAGGGTTAGATTTAAAGAGGCATCTAAGAAGTAGAGCTACAGACGAAGATATTTTAAATTTGATCTCAGAAAATTGGTTAATTCGGGATGATCAGTATTCTTTGGATAGGTCTCTAGAAAAAGGTAAAGTTAAAGATAAAATTGAAATGTTTCAATTAGGGGGCTAACTTTCCATTGGGTTATCAATTAAATCATTCTTTTGTGACAATAATGCATTATCTAGAGCTTTTTTATTTACATAATTAGGTAGCACTATATCCTTCTCCCACCTTAAGACAGTTGCTCTCGAAACGCCAACTTTTTTACCAAAGTTAGATCTAGAAATATTTAATGATTTTCTCAGATTTATTATTGAATTTGATGTCCACTTAAAAATTGGCGTTATTTCAGTGTTTTCTTTCACTCTTTTCTTTCCTGTAGTCATATGTTCTAGAAAATTATTAACATCAGATTTTGAACCTATTATTAAAGGAGTCCTTTGATGAAAATTCTCTGGCTCTATGTCCAATATCTCTTTTTCAAGATCAACTGCACTTCCTCCAGCAGATGTAAAAATAAGCGCAAATGGATTTGCCTCATACATTAATCTGAGTTTTCCATTTTGATTATTTTTATCTGGAGGGTAAACAAATATTCCTCCATTAATTAAAGTCCTATGAGCATCGGCAACTAGAGAGCCGACGTACCTTAATTTCTTATTTTTTGCAGAGGTACCACTTGGATTTTTTGTATTAAGTACCCATTTTTTAATTTTATTATCCCAAAGAGTAAAGTTTCCTTCATTTATAGAGTATATTGACCCTTTACTTGGAACTTTAATTTCTGACCTTGATAGAAAATAATCATCTTTTTCAGGGTCAAGCGTAAATTCTGCAACTTTATTGTTCGCGCATATTATGAATATATCTGAAGGACCATAGAGTGAATAGCCTGCACTTATATAATATCTTCCAGATTTTATGAAACTAGATTTTCCGTAATCTGTGTTTCTGATAATCCCAAAAATTGTACCTATAGGCATGTTGACGCTAATATTGCTGGATCCATCTAAAGGATCTGCTACCACCATAAATCTGGCGCTAGAATTAAATATTAGAGGATCTTTTAACTCTTCACTTGCATACCCAGCACATGATGAATTTTTGGATAAAATATTGACTAGTTTATCATTTGAAATTTCGTCTAATATTTGTACCTGCTCTCCTTGCACATTAGTTTTATCTAAAGAGCCTCTGATTTGTTTCAATCCGGTTACTCTAGTGTCCATTGCAATAAGTTTTGTTGCATCAGCGATTGATTTGATCAAACTTACAAGCTCATCGTTCTCTTCATTGTTATCTTTTAATTCAGATTTAAGATAACTCTCTAGGTTTATATTTCTCATCTCTTGTCTTGGGCACAATTTGTCTTATATATTAAAGTTAAACTATATTTCTGAATAATGCATCTAGTAAGAGGTGACAGATGAATGCAACAGACAGAGTTAATGAAATACTTTCTTGGTACCAACATGAGAATGAAGGTACTTTAGGAAACATTGAAAGATTATTGATGTCAGGCTATTTGTCTGGAACCGGTAAGTTAGTGATATTGCCAGTAGATCAAGGTTTTGAACATGGCCCGGCGAAATCCTTTGCGCCTAACCCCGATGGATACGACCCTGAATATCATTTTAAATTTGGCATTGAGGCTGGGTGCAATGCTTATGCTGCACCTCTTGGTTTCTTAGAGCACGGAGCTAAAGAATACGCTGACAAGATTCCATTAATTCTTAAGTTAAATAATTCAGATTCATTGTATTCAGGTGATCCTACTCAGACCATGACTTCGACAGTTGAAGATGCTGTAAGAATTGGTTGTGCAGCGGTAGGTTTTTCTATATATCCTGGATCAAATTCTTCTCCTCAAATGTATAGCGAACTAAGAGAAATAACTAGAGAAGCTAAATCAAAAGGATTGGCCGTAGTAGTTTGGAGTTATCCAAGAGGAGGGTCATTGAAAAAAGAAGATGAGACTGCTATAGATGTGGTTTCATATGCTGCTCATATAGCAGCCCAAATGGGAGCAGATATTATAAAGATTAAGCCTCCTTCTGACTATATAAGCAACGATGAGATGAAGGCTGTATACGAGAAAAATAATATTCCAATCTCCACTTTGTCTGATCGAGTAGCCCATTGTATAAAATCCTCTTTTGATGGCAAAAGAATAGTAATTTTTTCTGGTGGCCCAGCGAAGGGAACAGATGAAATAATGAAAGAAATTAAGGAGATATCTAACGGTGGTGGTTTTGGCTCTATAGTGGGAAGAAATTCTTTTCAAAGACCTTTTAATGAGGGAATTTCCTTGATGAAAGATATTATGAATATCTATAAAGACAGTTAATTTTTTATTTATAAGATGATAACAATTTATACAGACGGGGCATGCTCTGGAAATCCAGGATTAGGTGGATGGGGAGCTGTGATAATAAAAGAAGATGGAGAGGAAAGTTATTTCTCAGGATCCCAAGAAGATACAACAAATAATCGTATGGAAATCCAAGCCGTCATTGAGGGTTTAGAGAATTCAAATTCTGATGAAGAGATAAGAATCTTTTCGGACAGCACCTATGTAATAAATACTCTAACAAAAAATTGGAAAAGAAATGCTAACCATGACTTGTGGTCAAAGTTAGATGATTTAGTTAAAGGTAGAAATATTAAATGGAATTGGGTCAAAGGTCACTCTGGTGATAAATATAATGATCTTGCAGACGAACTAGCAGTAAAAGCTATCGATTCTAAAAAAAAAGTAACTCAAAATAACCTAACTCATATTGACGATTCTGGAAAATTGAAGATGGTTGATGTTTCTGAAAAAGAAATATCTGAGAGGTTGGCTATTGTTCAAGGTTTCGTTGTGATGAAAAAAGAAACACTAGAGATAATTAAGCAAGGAGAGTTAGATAAAGGAGATATAATAACTCTTGCTAGAACAGCGGGTATAACAGCAGCAAAATCTACTCCTACGCTGATTCCTTTGTGTCATACGATACCACTTTCTGAGATAAAAATTGAAATAGAATTTGAGAATAATTTACCTGGATTAAAAGTTACATGTACCACAAGGGCTGAATGGAAAACGGGAGTAGAAATTGAAGCGTTTAATGGTGTGTCCATTGCTTGTGTGACTATTTATGATATGTGTAAAGCTATAGATAGATCAGCCTATATTTCTGAAATTAAGTTAATTAAAAAATCTGGCGGAAGCAGTGGGTCATTTGTTAGAGAATAACAATATTTACAATGAGTTCAACTAAGTCTAGAATAATCAATCGTGTCGGCAACGTAGCTCAGGGGTTAGAGCGGGGTCTTCATAAGGCCTAGGTCGTAGGTTCAAATCCTACCGTTGCCACCATTTAATCTATCAACTTAATTATTCTTTCCGTTATTCTCTCTGAAGAAAGTTTTTCAAAAAAACCGGCGAAATTATTTTTGATAAGATTTCTTCCTGATGACTTTAAGTCAGGCTGAGTTAAATACGAAATAATCTCTTTATCTAAAGATGGAAAGTCTTCGATAACACTTGTTCCATCCATTGATATTAGTTTTTGATAATGGTCAACATTATATCTATTTTTTACTGATAAATTGTTATCTATTTTTATGTCACCATCAAAAGAAATATTAATTACAGGAGTATCCGTACATGCAGAGTCAATAGCGAAGGTGCTTTGTCCGCATATAACTAATTTACTTCTTTTTAGGAGCAGGCTAACTTTTATCATGTCATTTCTAAATTCTTTTGGGTTAAAGGTAGATAGATCAGGAGACTTAAATAATCTGACAAAAGGGTATTCATCGAATTGTTTAAACCTCTCATTAAAAGTATTGTCATAAGGATGAGATCTGAGAATTAAGTTTATTTTCTTATCAGGATATTTTCCTAATGCAATGTTTTCGCATATATGGCTAATTATTGATTCCTCTCCAATTCCTCTATGAGATCGATTTGTAGCAAAAAAAATTAATTCAGCGTCTTTATCTAAAAAGAATTCTTTATCAGGCCTTTTTATTTTGAAATAGTCAATTAGGTTTTCTTCATTAACCTTGTTAAAGAAATAGTAATCAAATTGAGGGGAGCCAACTTCAAATATTTTATCTTTTGAAATTCCATGGAATTCTTCTAATTCTTTTCTCATTATTGGATTCCATACCCAATATTCATCAAGATCTGGAACAACAGGCCCATTTTTTGTTAGGTGATCCCAAGTTCTTACATTTCCTGCAATTTTTATTTTAAGTTTTTTTGCTAACGCTACATAATTAAAACTTATAGGGGATTGTATATCTCCCAGCAAAAGCAAATCTGGTTTGATTTCTCTTAAATGTTCATTTATTTGTTGATTTTTAGAGGTGATAGAAGATGAAAGCAACTTTATTATTATTTTTAAAATTAATTTAGATTTTGAAAAAGGGAAGCCAAGATATTTTGGCCATATATCAGTCTTCCATAAAAATTTATTTTTAATTTTTAATTTAGTTATTTCTTTGTATCTTTTATGGGTTATAAAATTATTGATCTCATTAAATCTATATGTTGCAGTTTTGTGTAGAAAATTATTTTTTATATACCATGTAAATCTTCCTATATGTGTTTTTGGTCTATCCATTAATGGAATTAAAATCATATTGTAATTATTTTCAAAGTAGTTTTTGAGAGATTTGAAATACTCTAGCCCTATTGGATTACTTTCGACTCCAGCTATATAGATTGTGATTTTTTCTTTAATAGAAATTTGCTGCAAATTTTCGATTAAAGGTGATGAAAAATAATTCCTAGAAACAAAAAAATTCCCTGGAACTATAATAATTTTTTTCATTTCTTTGTTGATTTCTGATTGCATTAGTTATTTCATAGGATAATCAAATTTTAATTTATCTAAAAGAGTTGGTATCATTCATTGATTAAAACCAGATACATCAATGTTAATTATAAATAAAATTTATCCGCCTGAGATAAGAAGCCGAGAGATATTAAGCCCTCTATTAATATTAATAAGAATTGTATCTTTGCCAATATTTCTAGCGTCTATGTTATTTAGGCTCAGTCCAAATTTTGTAACATTCATATCATTTGTTACTTTGATTTTTTCTGGTATTTTTGCATTTTTAGGTGATTTTTTTATCTCAAGCATTTTTATGCTTGCCACCCTTTCTTTAGATTGTGTAGATGGGCAAATAGCGAGATATAAAAATAAGAGCAGTGTTATGGGTTTGAAGATGGAGTCTATTCATGCAGATCTCACATTAATCTATTATCCATTAAGTGTATCTGTAGGATTATTTAATGCAGACTTAATTTCGATTTGGACAATTTTATTGGTGGCGGTATCTTCTGGAATTTATATTAACTGGAGAGCTATATTAAGCACATCATCAATAAGTGATGATCCTTCTGAATTATCATCTCTAAAGAAAATTATTTATTCTCAACAGAAGCCGAATGAAAATATAAGAAATAATTCTTTATTAGGGAAGATTATATTTATTATAAGAATGAATATGGCTACTCAGGCAGGAATTCCATTCTATTTAATTATGATATTTTTATTCTTTTCTCCATCAAGTGCAGTGATTCCACTTCAAGTGATGGTCATATCTCAATTATTGATAGGCATGGCATTAATAATAGGCAAGATCGTTATGAATAACGAGTAATTATAAAGAAGGGCTAATTTGAAACTTTCTTAGTTTATTTTCATCTATCTCTATCCCGAGCCCTGGCTTCTCACTTAATTTAAATTCACCATCTTTTGCTTCAAAATTTTCAGATAATATCATTGCTTTGACTGCATGTCCTTGTTCTGAATGTTCCATAATAAGAAAATTCGGAGTATTTAATGAAAATTGTAAAGTTGCAGCAACTGACACAATTCCTCCACCACCAACGTGAGGAGATATTGGTATGTTATAAAGTTGGGCTATAGATGCAATCTGTTTACCTCCAGTTAGGCCAGTTCTAGCAATATCAGGCATCGAGATGTCGTATGCTCTTTTTTCAAATATTTCTCTCATCTCATATTTAGTTCTAGTCCATTCTCCATTCGCAATAGGTATATCTAGTGCTCTCGATATTTCGCATAAACCAGGAATGTCTGTTGGGTCTGATGGAGACTCTATCCAAAGTAAATTTAATTTTTCTAGTTCCTTGCCAAGTTTTATAACATTAAAAGTATCAAAACCCATATGAACGTCTATCATTATTCCGATTGAATCACCGACCCTTTCTCTAACTTTCCTTGCAATCTCAATATCCTTTTCAAGATTTTCCTTTAGGTGCATTTTTACAAATTTATAGCCTTTGCTTACTGACCATTCAGCTTGATCCGCAACTTCTTCTGGTTCAGTTCCTCCGATTCCATTGTATAAAGCAACACTTTTTCTATGAGCGCCTCCCATAGCTTTACAGGTAGGCATATTTTGAGATTTTCCAATTGCGTCCCAAATTGCTATATCCACTCCACATATGGCATCGATATAAAATCCTGTGTAATGACCCCTTTCACGCTTAGACGAATAATTATTATGCCAAATTGATTCGACATCATATATATCTTTTCCAATAGTAAGAGGTTCTACAATATCTTTAATTATTGTGGCTGTTGTATTTGGGCTAACAGGAGATTGGGCTTCTCCCCAACCAATTATTCCATTTTCAGTCTCTATTTTTACAACGGTTGTCTCATGAGACTTTGAGTATATTGATGTTGCAGAACCTTCATCCACGTAATATTCGCCCATATCTTTTATGTATGTTTCGTAATTACCAAGTGATTTAGGCTCTAAATTCCTTTTTTCAGCATTGTTTTTGCTTGAAGAACCCTTTTGAGTTTTTTTCAGATTTTTTATCTCAAGCATAGCTGTATTTATATTTTTAGTATCCGCCTTTCTTCCAATATCAAAATTATTTTTTACTCTTATTGGGAAAGCCTCAATATTGACTATCTTCATCTATATCTCCTAGATTTGGTATCAATTGATTCAAGATGGCTAGAATCATTAATTCTAATCAATCTCCACCCATCCTTATTGTATTGAAATTGTGATATAGATGTATTGTCCATTGCCATCTTTTTAATATAACTTTGATCGTATTCTAGAATTGATTGAAAGTAACACCTCAAAGCCCATCCATGCACAACTATAGCGATATTTAAGTTCTTTTTAACTTTTTGTATTGTTTCATTAAAAATTATTTCTTTATCAATATAATCAGCAAATCTTCTCTGCATTTCATATTCAGACTCACCATCTGCCGGGGTATAATATTTACCATTTTTACCCCATGAGGCCTCTACATCAGGAGTCATCATCTCTGATTTTTCTTTACCGCGCCAGTTAGGAATTTGCAATTCGTTTAATTTGACAGATCTTTTAGTAGGAACTGATTTATGACCTGATGACAGCAATAAGATTTTAGCTGTTTCCATCGCTCTAGATAATTTAGAAGTAAATAATAAATCAATACTTATACCTTCTCTTTTGAATCTTTCACCTAAGCATTTAGCTTGCAATCTTCCTCTTTCGGTAAGAGGCGCATCATAATTATATCCAGCCGCTAAATCCAATACGTTAGATTCTGACTCTCCGTGTCTTATAAAAAAAATATTTCTGGTAGCTTTGTGAATAGGCATATAAGTTGAATATTAACAAATAGAGATAACTAATCAACTTATATTCTGTAAAAAATTATTAAAGAAGATATAGCAACCCATGCTACAAAATTTAAAATTAATAATTTGTACCTAAAAATTATAATTTCAGGCTGATCACCTTGATTATTTTTTAATGTTAGATACTTGTAATATCTCATTCCAAAAATAACGAATGGCAAAGTAATTAATAATGAATAGTCAGAGGGCGTATTCGTATTAAGTGATGGAAAAAGACTAAAAGATAAACAGTAAAATAAATATGATAGGTAAGTTAAAATTTCAGAGGCATTAATTAATAGATTTAATTTCTTAAGACTATATTTTTCAATTACATCTCTTTTAATATAACTTGAGTTTGCTTCTGAAAATCTTTTTATGAGCAAAACAAAAAGTGCCCCAAAGCCTGTGCAAAGCAATAGCCAAACAGGAATACTAATCTCGGAATTATAGAATTCAGAACTAGTAATTATTGTTACTCCGCATAATGCCCGAAGCATATAACCTATAGACACCGCTAAGACATCGACTAAAAAAAGTTTTTTTAACAATATGCAATAAAAGATCATTAAAAAATTGTATGAAAGAATGCATAGAAAAAAATTCATATTCAATTGTATTCCTAAGGCTAATGAGGAACTCAATAATATTAAACAAAGGGCAGCGACTGTTTTATTAGAAATACTTCCTGCAACAATTGGTCTGAGTGCTTTTTCAGGATGACTAGTATCCTTTTCTCTATCAATAAAATCATTAATTATGTATATAAACCAAGATGAAAAAGCAAAACTTATAATTCCTATAAATGATTTGAACAATAATATTGTTTTTATATTTGCCGTTTCACTCCACCAATAATTTAAGGATAGGAAAATTGGCACTAGAATTAATAAATTCTTAGTTTGTTGCTTTAATCTGGACGTCTTTAATATATTTAAAAGTAATTTCACCTTATTAAATTATCAGATCGTATAAAAAATAACATAAATTTGTACTTAGATTTGTTTAATCTGTTCATAAAAATCCCTATAATTAATACTCAATATGACTAAGATAAGTAAAGTTATTTGTTTTTTATGTAAAGACATAAAGTTGGTCCATGATACAGATTGGAAGAGTTGTGTAGCGCATGGAAAAGAGCATGGAATTGATGTAAAAGATTTTAAGATATCCTCTCTAGATGGAAAGCAGGGAATTTCGCTAAAACTTCCTGACGGCAATGTTTGGGCAGTAGTTGGAACCTAGAATCCAAATACGATATTATTGTAAAGTCTCATTCATTAGAACTATTAGGTAAATGCACAAAGTGTTAGTAGAAATCTAACTATGATTTTCTTCTAGCATCAATAAAACTTTTAACGAAAATTATCACTGCAAAACCAGAAGATATTATCATTAATGCCAATCGAAACAA
>PBLC01000023.1 GCA_002721675.1 Chloroflexota bacterium
ATCAGGAAGTTCAGAAATATCATATTCTTTATTTATCTTGAAGTTTATATTTATAAAATCATCTATCGAAAAGTTAAGGTCGTTATAACTATCATTAAAAATATCTATCTCAGTTTTTTCATTATCTCCTGAGCAAGAAATTAGCAATAGAATGAATATGAAAAGATATCTAACCTTTATAAATTTTAACTTTATCTCCATTCTTTATTATTCCTTTTGATTTTACTGTAGATATTAAACCTCTTTTCCCTACAATTAGTTTTAGAATCCTGTCATCTATTGAGTTTAGAGTTGAACAAGGTTGATTTTGGCCGTTTATTTTGAGTATTACTCCTGATCCTATTTCCATAATATATTTATCAGTAATATCACTTAAGTCTCCAAATCCATGTATTAGAATATTTTCACCAAGACTTCCTGGAAATACTTTTTCACCTATATTTTTATTAAGAAAATCAATTGTTTCTTGGGCGATTATAGTTATTTGTCTATCCAGATTATTTTTTTTTGCATGAAAATTTGTTTTACCTGAATGGTAATCGCCCTTAACTCCATACTCATAAATTTCTACTGCCTCTTGGGGTATTTTAGGTATTCCGCCCTTATCACTAGAATTAACAGAAATTACTTTTCCGACTATTCCTTTTTTGGTCTTATCCATCTAATTTAAAATTTAACAAATAACTAATGATTAGTGAATTTCTAATCTTATAATTTTTTAATTACTATCCATTTCAATTATTTTGTTGGCTGAGATCTTTCCTGCTTTTGAATCCATTCCCAAAGGTCTGCAAAAATCAATTATGAACCTCTCTCTCTTTTTTAAGAACTCTTCATCTTCTGTTAAATTTATTATTTGATTTACACAATCAATTTCTGAGTCAGTTGTTATGAGTAGGTCATAGTCTAATATTGTTTTGAAATGATATGTTGCAAGTTGATTTTTATAAAATTCTGGTTTTGTTATTGCAAAGCATTTCGTGCCAAGTATCAGAGAATCAACCATTGCAGTCGTATTTATTCCAATAGTAGCGATAGAATTTTTAATGGTCGATATCATTAATTCTTTAGATTCTTTCGTGTCTGGCAAATCTCCATTTTTTGGTATTACATTGATGTCATCTTTTAGTTTTCTAAATTGTTCGTAATTAGCTCCATGAGGCCTAACGACAAGATCAATGTCATTCTTCTTAAGTTCTTCGTGGAGATTCTCTACAACCATTGTTTCGTCTCTTGTAATATTCTGAGATGATCCTAAATAAGTTACATAAGGAGAATTAAGTTTTAGGTTACTTTTTAAAATACTCTCGTTTTTTTCATCGAACCACTTGTCCATGAAGGGAGATCCAGTAATAAATATATTATTCACTGGAATGCTGTGGATTTCTTTAGCTTCTATCGAGTGCTGCTTGTTCCACACTAGGAAAAGATCTGGCACTTCATGATATAAGCCTCTCGCTGTGAGATTATCCCAACTCACAACTTGCATGACAGTTTTTATACCTAATTTTTTGGCTGCTTTTATGTAATCAATTTCTGAAGAGAAATTGCTATAAGTAGATGACCAATTTGCTCCAACTACTACAATAGTTGAATAATTTTGAGACTTTATAAAATCAATTATATTTTTTGATTTTGGAATTATCCTTTCTAGGAATTTAAGGAGTAATCTAAAAAAAGGGAGTTTAGTGAATATAATGGAAATAATAGGACTAGTCAGTAGGTTCCTAGTTATTTTTGGTGTACATCTTTTTTGGGCTTCAAAGAATGTTCCATCATCTCTTCTTCGTATGTAACTAAGTAAATTTAAAGTTTCCCTAACCAAAATTAACGGCTTTACCCAAATATCTTTTCTGCTAACCCCCCTTTTTATTTTTATTTTTTCAGATTCCCTGATTAATATTTGTTCATTGCCGTTTTCAAGATTTTTAGCAATTAAAGTTTTCTCGTTATCATTTCCAGCAATTACATATTTTGTTGACCCAGAAATATTTTCTTTCATGATGCATATGTCTACTCTATAATTTTTGGCTATGAGTTCATCAATGATAGTTTCTGAATAACTGTAGATAGAAGCATATTTCAATATGTATAAGATATTTTGCATTATTTGATATAAGAACTGAACTCTCTTAAAAAGTACTCTGTATTAAGAAGCTTCCATTCTAATGCTATATTATTTTCTAAATTAAGATCTGATAAATTTGTTATTTCTAGAAAATCTTCAGTGATTTTAAAGTCGGATATAATTTTTTTCATACTCTCATTCGGAAATCCTGAAAAACCTTGCTTGGGTTTTAATAAATCTGGACTAAAATTCTTTTTAAACAAACTTTTTATAAGAGGCCTAGTGACACCTTCTTTGTTTGAAGACCTATTATTTATCTTATAAATTGCTGGAGTATGCAATGCAAGTGACACAATATCTTGAGAGAGAAAAAATCCTCTTGATTCCACAGATGACATCATGCTCATAGTGTCAGATGCACGTATTCCAACTGATTCAAGTTGTATAGTACTATCTAACATTAATATAGACTGAATTGTTGCTTCATTTGGGCTGAAATCTTCAAATAACTTAACAGTATTGTTCCAGGCAGATCTTGAGTCCTCTCTTATTTTTTTTGTGTCCCAATTATTAAACTTTATTCCAATGTCTACAACACCACTGTAAATACTGGGGTTGCTATCAGGTAAATTATTGTATTCACCTAAAGTTTTATAAAATTCGTATCCTCCGAATAATTCATCTCCTCCATCTCCAGTTAATAGAACTTTAGAGCCTTGATTGTTGACTTCTTTGGCTAGAATCGCTTGAGAAACAAATGAATGCGTTGGAAGTGGCATACAGATGGATTTATATGAATTTTCTATGAAATCTCCAAATAAATCTTCTGTAACCATTTTGATATGAATGGCACTATTAAAAAATGAATTAAAACTGGCAATCTCTGAGGCGATTGAATCTTTTTTTGGAAATTGGAGACAGATTAATTTTGGTTTTAAATCTGAATTTTCATATACATATTTACTTACTAATGATGAATCTAGTCCTCCGCTAATCACACTGAAATAGTCAATTTCAGGGGCTATTGTTTTCGCATTGCTAGAAAAAACATTATTTATATTTTCTAATAATTCGCCAATGGGTTTTTCCATATTTTTCTTTAAAGTATTAGGATTGAACCAATCGGAGAATGTATATCTTTTATTAACTTTAACTTGAAATTCATTTAGATCTATTGTTTTTAAACTGCCGGGTAAATATGTTTTAAGGTTTTTATAAGCCGTGTTTTTTCTTGTAATCAAATGTCTTGTAAAAAAATATCCCCTCAAAGTGTCTTTATCTATACTAATATCCTGAACTATTTCTAGGATTGGCCCTATTTGAGAGGAGACGATAAATATTGACTCATCTTCATATTGATACAAAACCTTTTCTCCTACTATGTCTCTAGCAATTGTAAGTTTGTTTTTTTGTGAGTCGAATACAACATAGGCGAACATACCTTTTAGGCTTTCAAAAACTTTATCAGACTCTTTTTCTTCATGGAGGTTAACTAATGTTTCAGTATCTGTTTTAGAAATATTGGACCTGCTTCCTAATAAATCTTTTTGAAGTTCTTTGAAGTTATAAATTTCACCATTGAATAGAATTTCATATCTTCCGCTTTGGGATGTAGTGTAATTTAAATTATCTTGCGGATTCCCAGTAATAGATAATACTGTTTGGGATAAAAAAAGTTTTCCATCAAGTTTGAACCTAGAAAAATTAAAATCAGGCCCTCTTGAAAATATTTTTTTGATGCTCTGGAACAAGAATTTTCATCTAAAGTTCCCTTTTTAGAAAAGGCTACCAGAATTCCACACATTCAATAATCCTTGTTAACTTAAAAGGTTTCTAAAGTCATTATACAGGTTTAATAGCAATTAATTTTATAATTATATCTATATCTAAAAAATGAGTTTATTTTTTACCAATTAATAATTATAGATTTAACAATAATGTAATATTATTGCTAAATTTAGAAATATTTATCTGTTAGTTTTAAAAGTACCTGAGGGTTTTGGTGTCCCCTATCTCTCGATAACCTCTTATCATTACTCTCAGGTTAAATTAATTATTGATGTCACTTGTCACATTTTTATAGGATAATAAGAATATGAAAATTATTTTATCTACTATTATTTTATTAATTCTTACACTTTCTTGTGGAAACACAGAAACTAATTTAGATGAAGATAACTTTTGCTACTTATCTAATGGCGAGAGAGTAGAAGATAGTTGGTCAGGTAATGACAAGGGGGGTAATTTTTGTAATACATGTGAATGTATGAGTGGAAATCTTGTATGCACAGAAATGGCATGCCAGATAGATACTCCAGAGCCAACTCCAGAGCCAACACAGATTAAGAAAAATAGTTCTGGAGAAATGAAATACAATCATCCTAAAATTACAGGAGAAGTTGAAGAAGTTGTAAGTTTGATTGATGAATTAACAAAAGCCACTTCAAACTCTGAAAATAAGTTTACAATTTTTCTAAAGGCCCTAGAACTTACGGGCATGGATAAAGAAATTACCTTACTTAAAGAGATGACCATTTTAGTACCCTCTGATAATGTATTCCTTTCCAAATTTAATGAAGTAAATTTAAATAATTTAATTACAGATATTGATTTATTAACTAAAATAATTGAATCCCATCTTTTGCCTTATGAGTTCAAAGAAAAAAATATGAAGAAGTTTTCTCATTTGGATACATTTGCAGAAAGCCTAAAAATAGAAGTTATTAATAAAAAGACAGTAATTAACGAGGGCATATATATTACATCTGCAGATAATGAAGTGACAAATGGGTATTTTCATGTAATAGATTCAATTATTGTGCCAGAAGAAGATATATATGATAGCCAACTTAATAACTCGTCTGAAGATGCTAAATTAATTACTCTCTCCGAAATAATTGGGAAGAGATTGTTTGTGGATAATTTAGTTAAGGAAGACGCTGAATATAATTTTAATTCTGATTTTACTTTAACAATACAATTAGATAATGATGGGAATTATTCTGGAAAATTTTTATGTAATAATATTTTTGGTAACTATAACTTATCTGAAGAAGGATATTTAAAGATTAGCGAAGGAGGTTCAACAAAGATGTTTTGTATCCCTCCTAGTGACAATGTTGAAATGAATACTCAAGAAATTTGGGAATTTTTGTTAAATGAAGATATCGAGATTTTTTCTTCAGGTGATAATATTGATATCTATTTTAGATCTTCGTCAGGTTATTTATCATTAAAAGAAAATTAGTACCATAAGAATCCTGTAAAATTACTACCTAATGCTATATCTGACCCTAGGGCTAACCCTAACAGAATGCTTAAAGATCCAAATATTCCAATCACATAATTACTAAATCTATCAGAATTAGTAAATCTAAAAGGTAAAGCCAATGCTATAGTCATTATCGACATAGATAACATGGTTCCAACAGAAAAAAGCAATAAAAATATAAAGCCAGTTAATATGCTTGGTGTAGTGGGAAGAATTGCTAGCATTACGGCAGCACTTCCAGCCATTCCATGAATCAATCCGATGATAAAAGATTTTGGTCTAAAGAATGGGAATAGGGTGAGGAGTGGATGATTTCTATCGTGATGATCATCCTCATTATTTTCTTTGTGAGAATGAGATCCATGTAGGTGCGTATGTTTTTCTCCATGGTCATGAGAATGTATGTGCATTGATCCATTAAATATCTTCCAGAAAACTTGAATACCTAATAGGATCAGCATTATTGCTACCCCAAATTCAAAATAAATTGATATAGATTCATATATGTCCATTAAACTTTCTTTAAGAATTAAAATTAAGGTTCCTAATATTATTAAAGGAGTTGAATGACCAAGCCCCCATGAAAATCCAATCCATAATGATTTGAAAATATTTTTATAATCTCTCGCCATAGTAGAAACAGCAACAACATGATCTCCATCTGTTGAGTGAGAGAAGCCAAGAATTATCCCTAGAAATAACGCAGAAATAACTCCTGATATTTGTATAATTTCGTGATCCATAATATTTAATAAAAATTACTATCTTAATTGTACAACGTATTAAAGATTAATAATGTATTATATTACTATGAAAAGTGCATGGGCAATTAGAGAGATAACTGATGAAGTTATTAAAACCTCAAAACAGTTAGGTGTTGAAAATATTATCCATTATGGTGGCCCTGGCATTAAAAAGCATCACAATCCACCTGGTGATATTTTTGAATCATATAAAAATATTATTATTAAATTAAAATCAGAAGGTCTAAATCTAGTTGGCGTAGAAAGCGGATTTTTTATAGACCCTTATTATTGGGATGTAGTTACGGGTGGCCCTAAAAGGGATGAATTAATTGAAGACTTGATTTTTCAGATAAGAGATATGGCAAGGGCAGGAGTACCAATTCTAGGCTACACATGGATGCCTTTAGGTCCTATAAGAAGTGAACCCAAACAGATTAGAGGTGATGCTTCTGGTACTGCCTTTGATATTGAAAGTAATAATATTGAATTAGCAGGAAAGAATAATATTAAAATTGAACATACTGATTCTTTTCCAATAAAGAATGTTTCTCACCTTACGAAAGAAATCTTATGGAAAAATTTAGAATATTGGATCAAAGTTGTTACTCCTGTAGCCGAAGAGGAGGGTATAAGATTAGGGATACATCCCGATGATCCTCCAGTAGATGAGTTGGGAGGTGTTCCTCGGATAATGACAAACTTTGATGCATTTAAAAGGCTTATAGAAATTTACCCTTCAGATCATAATGCAATAGAATTTTGCCAAGGAACATTTTCAGAAATGGATGAGGATATATATGAGATGATTGAATATTTCACATCTAGAAATAAAGTTCTTTATGTTCACTTTAGAAACGTATCAGAACCTACGCCTTACAAGTTTCATGAAGAGTTTATAAACACCGGATACGTCGATATGGTAAAGGCTATGAAGATTTATAAAGATGCGGGATATAAAGGATGCTTCATGGATGATCATTGCCCTGACATTTATAATGATGAAGAGTTTCCAGGGAATTTGGGCGGATACAGATCTAGGATATTTGCGCAAGGATATATACAAGCATTATTGGATTCAATTAAATGAGATATACACCATCTACAACAAGAATTGCAGTAATAGTTACATTATCTATTTTGCTAGTCACAATTGTTATGGTAGGTTTAACTTATTTAATAAACTCTTTAGTTGTATCTGGGTCTTAAGTTTTTGGAATAAGGATATCAACGAATATTTTTAAACAGAGATCCCAATTATATTTTTTTATACTATCAATAATATCTTCTTCGTTTGTTTTTAAAGCTTCATCTATTGCTAAATTAAGATCGTGATCATAAAAACCTGACCTATTTTCTTTAATAATATCTATTGGGCCGTTAACTGGAAAAGCTGCAACCGGAGTACCACAAGCCATTGATTCAATAATCGTATTCCCAAAGGTGTCATTAACGCTCGGGAATACGGAACAATCGGCAGTAGAATAGTATTTAGCAAGTTCCTCTCCAAACTTATAGCCAGCAAATATTATATCTGGGTATTGTTTTTTTAATTTTTCTTTTATGGGGCCATCACCCACGATTACAAATTTGTATAAATTTGAGTTTTTACTAAGTTCACAAAATGAATTTATATTTTTTTCTTTACTTACCCTTCCAACATAAAGGATAATTTTTTTATTGCCATCCGGATCTATTTTTTCTCTCAGAGCAACATCAAAAGATGGCTTGAATATATTTCTATCTATCCCTCTTGTCCATTCAACTAGATTGTTGAATCCTCTGGAATTAAGATCTTTCTTCATAGTCGGCGTGTTAACTAAAGTTCCAGATGACAAAGCGTGGAACTTTCTAATAACTTTATAAGTTATGAATTTTGGAATTTTATATAGTGACCAAAGAAATTCTGGAAATTTTGTGTGATAGCTAGTAGTGAACGGTATATTATTTTTATTGCAATATTTTCTTGCATGCCAACCTAAAATTCCTTCTGTTGCAATGTGAATATAATCTGGATCTATATTGTTTATTCTTTTCATAATTGTTCTGTAAGATACAATTGGCAATCTTATTTCTTTGTAAAATGGCCAAGCGAAACTTTTAAATAAAAATGGATGGATGATTTCAAAATCTATATTCTCACTTCGAGCATGGGTTATAAGATTTTTCCAAGTCGTCACAACACCATTAACCTGAGGTGCCCATGTGTCTGAGACTAAGAGTACTTTTTTCATTTACTCTAAATATATAATTTCAGCATTGAAATCCAATTCCAATCTAATGTTATCATCAACACTTAATACAATCGCAACTCTAGGAATATCCATTTCAAATTTATCAAACTTAAAATTTGTTTTTGCTAATCCTTCTATATTGTTGTCGTTAAAGTTCAAGGTTGTATTCCAAGCGACTTGATCTGTCACTCCGTGCGCTGTCATATCGCCAATAATAATAATTTCACCTGTTCCATTTTTAGATATTGGCCAAGTCAAGTTCTCAATTTTTGTAACAACGATTTTTACTTCAGGATATGTATTTGTTTCAAGACTTTTTCTTGAAATATATCTATCCCTTCTGCCATTATCACTTTTAAGAGAGTTAACATTAACAACAATAATTGATTTTTCACTAATAACATTTCCATTTTTATCTAGTGAGATCGATCCATTAATTTCATTGGTTTCTCCGATTGCATCAATAGGGAAATCAAGGTTTGCTAATTGCTCTCTAACTAAATATCTAGCTATGGACTCTGGTAAAAAATTTACTTTTAAATAAACACCAGAGTCATTATTTGAATTAGTTATGACTTTTTCACTAATTAGTTTTTGCTCATCATCATTTACAGTTTCTGAAGAAGAGCAAGAAACTAGTATAAATAGTAAAATAAAGTACGAGATTATTAATTTAAATTTCATAACAATATATTAACAAATAAAGTAACTTAAGTTGAAAAAAATTTACAAGGTAATAGGTATGACATGCCAGGGTTGTGCAGATAGTATTGATAATGCTTTAACTTCTAAAGAATTTACTATTACTTCTAATGTCAACTTAGATAAATCAGAATTAACTTTAGAGGCTAATAAAGATATTACTTTAAGTGAAATTAATTCTGTAGTTAAAGAATTAGGAAACTATAAAATAATTAATAGTGGTTCTGATGTAGTCAATAATTTTATCGAATTTATTATTTCTAAAAAGACTTTACTGATTGCATTATTAATAGTTTTACTTTCATCAATATTGATTCAAGTTCCTTTAGAAAATTTCTTATTAGATAATTGGATGATTTCTTATATGGGAATATTCTTTCTAATTTTTTCTTTTCTTAAATTAATCGATATAAAAGGTTTTAGTGTCACCTTTTCTAGATATGATATGATTTCAAAAATTATTCCAAGTTTTGCAATTATTTATCCTTTCTTGGAATTGATTTTGGCATTATCCTTTCTTTCTAAATCTTTTCTATTTATTGCCTATTTATTAACTTTGATTTGTATGACATCCCAATGTATTGGTGTTTTTATATCACTCCAAAGAAAAGAAATAATAAGATGTGCTTGCATGGGATCCTCAATTAATCTAGACGTTTCATATTTAACATTATTTGAGAATTTAATAATGATAATTATGTCTTTTTACATGATTATTGCATTAGTATAATTATGATATGAGAAGATATGAAGTAGATTCAATAAGATCAATCGCTTTAATTCTATTAATTTTTTATCATATTATCATTTCATTTATTCCAGAAACTAAAGGAATATTTTTTATTGTTAATCCTACCGAATTAGATTTAGGTGTTGGTTTGCTAACAGTTTTATCTCAAGCATTAAATATATGGAGGATTCCTATACTGTTTTTAATTGCAGGAATGGCTTTTTATTTTTCTTCTAAAAGAAGAAGCAATGAACAATTGCTTAAAGAAAGGTCAGTTAGGATACTAATTCCATTAATTTTTTGTAGTATTTTTATTACTCCAATTTATTTTTTTATTTTCGCAAATTTTTATAAAACTAATTTTCAATATTGGCCAGCCCCTGCTTACTTATGGTTTTTAAATTCCATTTTTTATTATTCCTTATTTGCACTTCCAATAATTTCTATAAAAAAAATAAATACTAGAGTTTTTATTGTTTTTAATAGGTTATTAAAAAATAAATTCAATATGTTATTTTTGTTTTCTATCCCAATGATATTAATTGCTGGAATATTTAACCCGGAATCTTATCCAAACTTTGTAAATTTTGCAGGACTTCCATTTTTACCTGTCGGAGATTTTAATATTCATGGATTCTTTGTGGGGTTGGCGTGCTTTTTAATTGGGTTTCTTTTTGCATCTTCTGAAGATTTATTTTGGAATTCAGTAAGAAGTATCAAATTTATTACATTAACACTTGCTATTATTTTATTTTTGCAGAGATTATTTCTTTATTTATTCCCTGTTTGGGGAGGAAATCCTGGAGAATATCCATTAGTTGTGAGCAATATGCTAACGGCTTTTGAGGCAGTTTGTTGGATGTTATCTCTTACTGGTTTCGCTTCTTCATTATTAAATAAAAAAAATCGTATCTTAACTTATATGACAGCAGCGATATTCCCTATGTATATATTTCACCTACCCGTTCAGCAATTTCTTGCGGTTTATATCTACCCTCTAACACTTGCTCCTTTTTTAAAATTAATATTAATGTTTTTTCTAACTACTTTAATATGCATACTTCTTTATGAAGTTGTAAAAAGACTCAAGATTTTCAGGGTCGTTTTTGGGCTTAAGCCTTAATTATTCCGGTAGGGCAGATGAGATTATCTCTACAAAATCAGTTGTATCATTTTCATCTTCAGTTGAAAGCGGTTCTACCATAATAACTAGATTTCCGAAGATTTTGTAGTGAGTATATAGTGGCTCTCTTCTTACACAAGGACGTGCTCTATTAATATTTTCATGCTCTTTAATGAATATGTTGGATTTATTGAGTAACAATGTCCCTGTTAATCCTAAGTTAGATTCAAAAGATGAATTAAGTTTTAATCCTCCTCTGCCTGAAACCCCAACTCCAGGTTTGTAGCCTCTGCAAGTAAGTTTCTCTACATTTGGTCCATGGCCTATATTTTTTTCTACTATCTCTATCTTTTCAGTTTGTTCTTTTGCAGTGGCAAGACCACTTGATTTAGCGAGTTCTACAGATGGGTACATTATGAATGCCACCTCTCTTCCTTTATAGAATCCCCAAGTCGAATCATTAGAATCCTGAAAGTTGGTTTCAAATTTTCCTCCTACCTTGAATCCAGAAGATTTTACTTCTTCAAGTGAAAAAACTTTAGTCGACTCTTTGATCCCGCTAGTAGCAGAGCAACTGATTAAAGCAAACAAAACTATTAGAGATATTAAATACTTCATAATTAAAATCATTTATAACATTTAGCCTATTTTGTTTCAATGATAGATAGGTGTTATTAATTATCCTGCAAAGATCGGTTATATGTCTTTAATTTTTCTCTCTTAGTAATTGGAAAAAGAAAGTCGTCAATATAAAATACTTATAATCAACTGAATTTGGCTAAAGGAGCATATATGATTTCAGGTGGCTTTATGACTAAAATATCAAATACCTTCAAAATGATGAGATCATGTTTGGTTGTGCTTAGAAAGGATAGGGAGTTAATCTTTTTCCCAATCTTTGCTGCAATTTCAATATTAATTTTATTGGCTGTATATAACTTATTTGGACTTATACCAACAGAAGAATCAGAAGTTTCTGCAGCCCCTATTCTTATACTGTTATTTGTAGCCAACTTTTTTATAGTACTTTTTAACTCAGCATTAGTTTCTGCAGCCCTGGAAAGATTGAGAGGCGGAGACCCAAATGTTCGTTCGGGGTTGGTGCATGCAATAAAACACATACACCATATAGTTATATGGTCAATCATTGTAACCATAGTAGCTATATTAATAGCAATAATTAGAGGTGACAGAAGAGAAAGAAGCATAATGAGAGAACTTTTTGCTAGTTTCTTGCAGGCAGGATGGACTATGATGACATTCTTTGTAGTGCCTATAATTGTTTCAGAAAATTTAAGTCCAATTAGTGCAATTAAAAGGTCCACAAGTTTATTTAAACAGACTTGGGGAGACCAAGTAATTGCAAATTTTGGGTTTGGAATTTTTCAATTTCTTGCAATTATATTGAGCATAGCAGTTGGATGGTTTTTTGGGTTATTTAGTCAGACCTTAGGATTTGTAATTGGAGCACTTTGTGCATCTATGTCAGTTGCAATTATCTATACATTAGAAGGAATATATAAAGCTGCACTTTATGAATTTGCATTAGGTGAAAAGCCTTTAGAATTCCAGCAAGAAGATTTGCGAACAGCTTACAGATCTAAAGCGGTTGCTTATTCATAAGAAATTGAGTAATTTTGATTGTGACAAATTAGTACGTCTAGGTGAATTTATTTCTAAGGAATATGTTCCAAAATATTTTCCTGGATTTTCTGTATCAATTTATGAAGATAACAAAGAGAGTTATTATTTTCAGTCTAAATATTTAGATAAAGATCAAAGAAGAACTTTTTCTAAAGATTCTATTTTTAGAATTTTCTCAATGACTAAGCCTATTGTTTCTGCTGCAGCAATGCAATTGCACGAAAAAGGTAAATTTAATTTAGATGATCCTGTTAGTAAATTTATCCCTGAATGGAATGATATTAAGGTTTATAAGTCAGGTTCAAATGGTACCTTCCAAGTTGAAAAGCCAAAAAGAAATATGCAAATGACTGATCTATTTACTCACACTGCAGGACTAACCTATGGCCTCCAGAAACAGACGCCTGTAGATAAAGAATATGTACAGATAGGAATCGAAAATGTAGTTGATTCTAGAGGTCCTAATGGAGCGCTTAGTTCTGATGAGATAATCAATTTGTTGTCTGATATTCCATTAGAATTTTCTCCTGGTGATCATTATAATTATTCTCTTTCTATAGATATCTTAGGCTTTATTATCGAAAGAATATCAGGCAGTTCACTTGAAGATTACTTAAATAATAATATTTTTAATCCACTTGGCATGGATGACACTTCTTTTTATTTGAATAAAGAAAAAAGAAATAGATTTGCTCCAATTTATAGATGGAATATTGAAAAAGATGCTTACGAAAAATTAGTAAAAAATAAAAATTCAAAAATAAAAGATATTGATTTTTTAAATAAACCCGCATGTTTTTCAGGTGGTGGAGGTTTGCTTTCAACAATTGGAGATTACCAAAAATTTGGATCTGAATTATTAAATTCTAAATTAGGTAAAAGCAATTTATTAGTTTCTGAAGATACTGCAGATCTTATGATGAGTAACCATCTGCCCAATAATCTTGATATGACTCAACTTTCAAAATTTCCCCTTGCTGGAGAAGAATATTATAAAGGTATTGGTTATGGTTTAGGGGGGTCAATAGTTATTGATCCTGCTATAAATCCTAATAATAGTTTTGAAGGAGATTTTGGTTGGGGAGGAGCAGCTAGTACCTTATTTTTTATTAGTCCAATTAATGGATTTTCAGTAGTTTTTATGACTCAAGTATTGGAATCAGAGGAAACAAGAAGATTAAGCAAAGATATAAGAACTATCATTAGAGGATCTTTAATATAAAGAATAATTTTATTGAGAATTTAGTTTCCATATTCCTGAATTCTTCTCATCAGATATTAAATATATTTCTCCTTTAGAATTTATATCTACATCCCTAATCCTTCCGATTTTATCTTTTAAAATAATTGCTTTATCCGAAACTTTTCCATCTTTTAATTTAAGTTTTATTAGCATTTTAAACTTTAAAGACGAGATAATTAGGTCCCCATTCCAATCTAGAAATTCACTACCGCTATAAAAAACTATATCGCTTGGTGCTATAGAGGGAACCCAAGATAAAATAGGTTTATAGAATTCTTCGCTAAAAGCATCTCCTGAGCCAATCTGAGATCCCAAATAGTTTGTTCCTCCCCACCCAATCTTGTTCCATCCATAATTTTTTTCTTCATCAACTAGACCAATAAAATCTCCACCTTTTGCTCCATGATTGCTAATATAAATTTTATTATCTCTTGATAGTGCCATGCCTTGAGGATTTCTTACACCTATCATAAAGATTTCTGGCAGGGCGCCTTCTTTATTCAAATAAGGATTTTCAGGGATTGTGCCATCTAAGTTAATTCTTATTATGCTACCAGCGTGGGAGTTTAATTCTTGAGCTACATCTCCTTGACCTCTTTCTCCAACCGATGCATAAATATGATCATCTTTGATAACTATCCTAGATCCAAAATGTTTTCCATCAGAATAGAAAGGTTCGGCTGCAAACAATATTTCAAAATCATCTAAATTTTTATAAGGTGCTATAAATTTACCCCTTCCAATTGCAGTAGTGTATTTTTTATTATTTTCAATTGTGAATGAAACATAAAGATAATCATTGTGCTTTATTACATCTAGCAAGCCTCCTTGGCCATACTGCACAGCAGGTATCTGGTGTTTAATTGTTGAAACAGTTCCTTTTTCAAGGTCAATTAATGAGAGTTTTCCATTTTTTTCAGTGATTACTATTTCTTCATCATTAATAAGATCAAACCCCCACGGGTTATCAAAAGATTTATTAAGATTTATTTTTTTTAACAGAGTTTGAGATTCGTCTAACTCATAATCCTTATAGTTATCAATTATATTTTCTGAGTTTTCTATTATTTCTGGGGAACACCCAATTAGAAAAATAGCATAAATTAGTATAGATATTTTATTCAATTTCCTCTAAACATTTGAAGCATTGTAGCGCCTACTGTTACAACAAGACCAAGCATAGCTAACGTAGTTGGGTCGCTGAGTCTTTGCTGCATTCCTTCAGTTTCATTGCAATCAACCTCTGAACCTATACTTATATTACCAAAAAGACCTCTACCTTCTTCTTCGTCTTCAACAAAACATTTTTCATCTGGTTGAAAGAAATCGTCACGACCCCCAGACCCATCCATCTCCCTCATCATCTCTCTCTGTTGCTCCATCCTCTCCCTCTCCATCTTATCCATCTCCATCCTCATCTCCATATCCATCTCCATCCTCTCCCTCTCCATCTCCATCCTCTCCCTCTCCATCTCCATATCCACTTCTCTTCTTAGTCTATTTTCTTCCTCTCGGGTTAGGTCTTGTCTCTTTTGAAGCTCCATATCCATTTCTTGTCTTTTTCGTCTTTGTTCTTCCTCTAATCTTCTCATTTCATTTTCAAGTTCATTTTGTTTAATGCGTCTCTCCTCATCAAAATCATCCATATTATTTTTTGTGCCTCCCGGATTAATCTTGGTGCCTTGAGATTGTGACCTAGTATTCTTTTCAGGATTAGGTCCCCAATCGAAAGAAAGTACAGATCCAATGGATTGAGGATGGTTTTTGCCTCCAGTAATAAAATAAGTAGGCATTCCTATTCCTCTGTGAATATCCATCATTCCAATTTGCCAATATTCAGGACCAGTATTTTCAA
>PBLC01000024.1 GCA_002721675.1 Chloroflexota bacterium
CAGCCAGAATCGGCCCCTTCGTCTAGCGGCCTAGGACACCACCCTCTCAAGGTGGAGATCACGGGTTCGAATCCCGTAGGGGCTACCAAAAGAAATAAATATTAAAAAGGAGAAAAAAAATGAAGAATATCAAAGGAATATATCTCGGCTATGCTGATAATCTAGAACCTCAATCCAGAGCTTTTGAAGAAGTTGGAGGAGAATTAATAAAGGGAAATCTTTCAGGCGGAGATTCTGGAGGAAGTTTACTTTCTCCTAAGGACGGAAGCAATGATAAAATTGATCAGATTGTATCTTTATTAGAAGAAACTAAGGCTCAGTCACTTGTACTTCAAGGGCACGGATTCCCGTTAAATAAAGATTTTTTCGATGCAGTAAGTAAAATCGATACATTCAAGGGTGTTGCTTGTTTTGGTCATGGTTTTGACGGAATAGATATTAATAGCGCATCTGAAAATGGCATACTTGTTGCAAATGCCGCATCATTTGGAACCGAAGAGGTATCAAACCATGCCTTAATGCTAATGTTAGTATGCGCTAAAAAATTCGTATTACACGACAAATTAGTTAGGAGTGGTGTTTGGACTAGAGAACACCTTTCCCCTATGGGTCATATATCTGGCCAAACTCTTGGGATTGTTGGAATAGGAAATATAGGAAGAGCTATGGGAAGAAAAGCGAAAGCTCTTGGGATGAAGGTAATGGCCTTTGACCCTACAGTTTCTTCATGGGATTTCAAAGAATACGGTATAGAATATATTTCAAGTATAAATGAATTATGTGAAAAATCTGACTACATAAGTCTACATTGTCCTTTACTTGAAAGTACAGAAAAATTAATGAGTGCTGAGCAATTCAAAAAAATGAAACCATCAGCATACCTTATTAATTGCTCAAGAGGTCCTGTAGTGGATGAACTTGCACTTATTGATGCTCTTAATAATAAAGAGATTGCTGGGGCAGGTTTAGACGTTTTTGAAGAAGAGCCTACCTACCCAGAAAATCCTCTGCTAAAAATGGATAATGTAGCCGTAACAAATCATTATGCTAGTTATTCAGAAGTTGCATGGGAAAGAGCAGAAACTCAACTTGGAGAAGAAGCTGTAAGAATATCAACGGACAGCTATCCAATGTCTCTTGTAAACCCAAATGTGAAATTGAAAGTTTCAGGGAAAAAAGAGGCTCAAGGATGGGAAATATATAGAGAGACTTTAAAGTAATTTTTGAAAAATTAATATAAAAATACTCTTTAGATTAAATTAGTTGTTTTATATCTATAATTGATTAAAATTATTTTGTTAAAAAATATTGCATCAAAAAAATATGCTTGGTCCTAAACATAGAAAAAAATTTTCATTAATTAATTCGGGAATACTTGCAGAAATATTAGAGAAGTATTTCAATGACCCGGATTCGATTGATGATTCAGAAATTAAAATTATTACTTCTTATTTTGGGATAGATTTAGTCAACAGTTCAAAATCTTCAACAAAAACTGAGCTTGATAATGATTATGTTCGTGATTTTGGTTATCTGCACGCAGACATTAATCCTTTAAAAGAAAATGAAAATATTATTAGCAATGTTAATGTTTCATCTGAAATAAAAAGTACTTATCTTGATAAGATCGGATGGGAATTTAGTCACATAAGAGATAAGTCTGAAAAAAAATGGTTATTCGATTTAACTGAAAATACAGAAGTTAACATCAGTAAAGATCAGAAGTTTCAAATCTTAAAAAGGTTGATAGAAGTTGAAAATTTTGAACAATTTCTGCACAAATCTTTTGTTGGTGCGAGGTGGTACAGCCTTGAAGGCTCGGAATCACTAATAATTGTTTTGGACAAGATTATATCTGAATCTAAAAATTATGATTCGATAAATTTTGGAATGCCACACAGAGGTAGGTTAAATGTTTTAGCGCATATATTTGATAAACCTTATTCTGAAATCTTCTCTGAGTTCAGAGAAGAGAATATTAACCATATGGGTTCAGGAAAAATTGATGAGTACTTAAGGGATGTAAAGTATCATTTAGGAGCTAAAAAAGATCAGGATTCCGAATTACTGCTATTCCCTAATCCAAGTCACTTAGAAATGATAAATCCTGTTATACTCGGAGCAACAAAAGCTAAACAGGTTATAGGTAATAAAAGTTTTGGCGTTTTAGTACATGGAGATGCAGCATTTCCTGGAGAAGGGATAAATTCTGAGTCTTTCAATTTGAGTAGATTACCTCATTATAATTCTAATGGAAGTATTCACATAGTTACAAATAACCAAATAGGTTTTACAACTAACCCCGAAAACTCTTTCCCTAATCTCTTTGCTACAGATTTTGTTAGAGGTTTTGATATCCCAATTATCCATATAAATGCTGATGATATTTTAAGTTGCCTAAAAGGAACTCAAGTGGCGATCGATTATAAAAATAAATTTAATAAGGATGTGGTAATAGATTTAATTTCATATAGAAGATACGGACATCAAGAAATGGATGACCCAACCATAACCCAGCCACTAATGTACGAGAAAATAAGCAGCCATCCAACCGTAACAAAAATTTATTCTGAAGAATTAATTAAACAAAAAATATTAAATGAAGATGGTATATCAGAAATTAAATCTTCGCATACCAAATATATGAATGATTCAAACAAGCCCTCAGAATCCCAAGAAACAAGTATATGGCCTGGAGAGTTCACTCTTGAAGAGATAGATTACGAGAAGAGTTCCCAAGCTATAAATATAGAAGAACTTAAAAAAATTAATAGTGAATTATATAAAATCAATAGCAATTTTAATTTAAATAAAAGGATAAAGCAGATTTTTGATAAAAGGTTAAAATTTGATGAAAACCTTAAATTAGAATGGGGTCATGCTGAGATGCTTTCATTAGCCTCATTGGTAAAAAGTAATATTTCAGTTAGGTTGTCAGGTCAAGATTCTCAAAGAGGAACTTTTAGTCAAAGAAATGCAATAATTTGGGACAACAAAGGACAAGGCAAAAAAAACCTTCTAGAAAACTTCTCGAAAAAAAATATTTATTCTGACATTGTTAACTCTCCATTATCTGAAATGGCAGCTTTAGCATTTGAGTTTGGTTATAGCATTATAGAAAATAAATCATTAATAATTTGGGAAGCACAATTTGGTGATTTTGTTAACAATGCTCAATCTGTAATTGATGAATTTATTGTCAGTTCTCAACCAAAATGGGGACTAGATTCTAATTTAGTTCTATTGCTTCCGCATGGCTATGAAGGAATGGGGCCAAATCATTCAAGTGGATGGATTGAAAGATTTCTTGAATCTGCAGATAATAATAATATCGCTATTGCAAACTGCAGTACATCTTCTCAATATTTCCATCTTTTAAGGGCTCACTCATTATCAACAAAACAATCAAATCCATTGATAATTTTTACTCCTAAAAGTTTACTTAGGCATCCTATTTCGTCTAGTTCAGTAAAAGACATTTCATCATCAAAATTTAAATCTGTAATCATAAATCGGAATATTAAGGACGCCAAAAAAATCGTTATTGGTTCTGGAAAAATTATTATTGATATTTTGAATGATGATAATTATGCAAATTTATCTTCAAATACAGAATTGTTGAGTCTAGAAATGCTATACCCATTCCCTAAAAATTCTTTAAAGAAAATATTTAATGCTCATAAAAATCTTGAGGAAATAATTTGGGCTCAAGAAGAACCCAAGAATAGAGGAGCATGGAATTTTATAAAAGACAGAATTACTGAAATTTTGCCAAATTCTATTTATATAAAATATATTGGCAGAGAGCCTAGTGCTGCCCCAGCAACTGGTTCTGCATCAGTACATAAAATTCAGCAAAAAAGAATAATAGACTCCATATTAAAATAATTGATAGAATGATCAATTATGTTACATGAAATAATCGTTCCAGATCTTGCTGAGTCTACAGTAGAAGCAACTGTATCTACATGGCTTAAAAAAAGTGGTGATATTGTTGATGAAGGCGAAGTGATAATTGAGTTAGATACGGATAAAGTAAGTTTGGAAGTAGTTTCTCCAACATCAGGTCAATTAATAGAAATAATTAAAGATACAGGTGAAACAGTAAATGTCGGAGAACTGCTAGGCAAAGTTGATGACTCAGTTTCTTCACCGGCTAAATCTGAAAAGCCTGCCACCAAAAAAGAACCAAAATCTCAAGTTACTGAAAATCCAAAAACTAACTCCAGTAATTCAGAAATATCAGCAACCCCAGTTGCGAAAAAAATGGCAGAAAAAGGCAACATTGATCTTACTAAAATTAAAGGTTCTGGGCCTAATGGAAAAATAACAAAAAATGATTTAGAGAACAAAAACGATATCGAAAAAGTTTCTGCCACTTCTACTTCCTCAGGGCCTGAAGAAGTTATTAAGTTATCTAGGAGAAGAATAACGATTGCTAAAAGGCTTAAAGAAGTGCAGTCTGATACTGTCATGACAACAACATATAACGAGGTGGATTTGTCTTCTGTTATATCTATAAGAAAAAAATTCCAAGATCAATTTGTTGAAAAACATGGCGTAAAATTAGGTTTTATGAGTTTCTTTGTAAAAGCGACTGTAAATGCCCTGCAAAGTTTCCCTCATCTAAATTCAGAACTATACCAAGACGAACTTATATTAAAAAAATATTACGATATGGGAATTGCTGTTGCCACTGAAGAAGGACTAGTAGTTCCTGTGCTAAGAGAAGCGGATAAGAAATCATCAGCTGAAATAGAAAAAGGGATAGCAGATCTAGCGACTAAAGCAAGAGAAAGGAAGATAACTTTAGAAGAGTTGCAAGGAGGAACATTTTCTATTACTAATGGGGGAGTTTTTGGATCGTTAATGTCCACTCCACTACTTAATCCTCCTCAAGTCGGAATATTAGGAATGCATAAAATACAAGAAAAGCCTATTGCTGTTAATGGAGAAGTGGCCATAAGGCCAGTGATGGTTCTTGCTGTTACTTATGACCACAGAATAATTGATGGGGCCATGGCAGTACAATTTCTAGTTAGGATAAAGAATTTACTAGAAGACCCATTCCAATTGCTTATTGATGCATAAATACACTACTTTATGAAAATCACAGATATAGAAATAACTGTTTCAAAGGTCAAAGACCTTGGAGACCTTGATGATTCTCCTGCAAAAGATACAACAACTTCTACTTCCCCAGATATTGTTTTGGTAATTATACGTACCGATGAAGGTATAGATGGTTATGGATTTGGATGGGGGACTAAAGGGGGGCTTAGAACAGCGTATACCATAGCAGAAGTATTTAGACCGGAGTTAATCAATGAAGATGCTTTGGCAAGAGAATATCTATGGCAGAAAGCTCATTACGCAGATAGACTTGGTGGCAATACTGCATTTACTTCGTATGGCCCTTTAGATGTTGCTCTTTGGGATATTGCGGCAAAGAAAGCTCAAATGCCTTTATATAAATATCTTGGGTACTACAGATCTAACATTCCTGCTTACGCAAGTTCTACTTTTTTAAAAGAACCAAAAGAGTATGTTGAATTAGCTAAGCAAGCAGCAAAAGATGGATATAAAGCATTTAAGTTGCATCCTCCAGGGATTCCTGAATTGGACATAGAATGTTGTAAAGCTGTAAGAGAGGCGCTTCCAGACATGGTTTTAATGAGCGATCCTGTTGGTGGCCATTATAGCCATGAAGAGGCAATTAAAGTTGGAAGAGAATTAGAGAAATTAGATTTTTTATGGCTTGAAGAGCCTATTTACGATCATGATATGCATGGGTTAAATAAATTATGCTCAACCCTAGATATTCCTATTCTTTCAAGCGAATGGAACTCAGATTTTTTTTCAAAAGCTAATTATATAAAGTCAGGGGCTGCGGATATTCTAAGGGCTGATGTATCTTGGACAGGAGGAATCACAGGGGCATTAAAAACAGCACATCTCGCTGAAGCTTTTGGTATGAATTGTGAAATACACATGACACTTTTGTCACTAATGGATTTAGCTAATCTACACCTTGCGCTTGCAATAAAAAATTGTGCATATTTAGAAATACCTTACCCTTCTGGATCAACTTTTGGAATAAAAAACCCAGTAAAAATTAATTCTGACGGATTAGTATATCCTGGTAATGGAATTGGCCTTGGGGTCGAATTGGATATGAAAGCAATTGAATCATCAAAAATAATTTCGTTATAATTAACTAAAAAAATTAATATAGTGAAAAAAACAAAGATAGAAAATATTGAAACTATACTCTGGGATAGATGGTTGCTACTAAAGATATTTTGTGAAGATGGAACAGTTGGAATTGGGGAAGGTGGTGTTCATGGATGGCAAAGACCAACCCAAACTATGATCAAAACAATGAGTGATTATTTGATTGGAAAAGATCCATCTCTAATAGAGCATCATTTTCAGTGGCTATATAGATCAAGTCATTTTATGGGATCTGTAGTACAAGGAGCATTATCTGCAATAGATATAGCGTTGTGGGATATAAAAGGAAAAAGATTATCCGTGCCTATTTATGACCTAATCGCTGGAAAAACAAGAGATAAAGTTAGGTGCTATATGCATGTATATGGAGATACTGTAGAAGAGTTAGTAGAAGATTCATTAGAAAAAGTTAAAAAAGGTTTCACGGCTATTAGATTTTCACCATATTCTTCAGAATTTTTTAAGCACAAATCTCTTTCTGAATGGATTGAAGATGCTGTAAAAAGGGTGGGTGCTGTAAAGGACGCTGTAGGAAATGATATAGATTTATGCATAGAAATACACAGGCAAATGAATCCTGCAGAGTCTATATCATTAGGAAAAAGATTGGAAAAATTCTCCCCCTTCTTTTACGAAGACCCAATGCTACCTGACTCTCCCTCTTCGATGAAAGAAATTAAAGATCATTGCAATATTCCTATTGCGACAGGAGAAAGGTTTACATCTATTTTTGATTTCCAGCAATTATTAGAATTAAATGCTACTGATTATATTCGCCCTGATCTATGTCTAGCCTCAGGCATATCAGGATGCAAAAAAATCTCTGCCATGGCTGAAGCAAAGCATATAAAAGTTATCCCTCACAACCCACTATCCCCTATTTCAACTGCTGCTTGTGTTCAACTTGATGCATCAATTTCTAACTTTGCCTTGCAGGAGTACACAGGAGAGTCAGAATCTCCAAAAAAAGATTTGATAGTTAATCCAATACAACTAGATAATGGATATCTAATAGTCCCTGATGAAGTTGGTCTTGGAATAACAATAAATGAAGAAAGTCTAAAAACTCCTGAAAATCCTAAAATACTTGATACCCCTTTAGGATATGACGGCTCTGTTCAAGATAGATAAAAACCACTCAATAGACCAAAAAGAACAATAATTCCTAAAGAAATATTGTAAATACTAAACCATTTGAAATAATAATTTCTTGAAATAATTAGCATCAATTTAATGCCTAGGAATGAAAATAGGAATGAAAATAGGAATGAAAAAATTATGTTATATATACTTCCTATTTCGTTAGTATTTGCCAAAATACTATATAAATCATAAAACGATGCAAGCAGTATTACAGGTATACTCATCAAAAATGAAACTATTACTGCTTTTCTAGGATTTAGCCCAAAAAACAACCCAATTGCAATTGTTATTCCAGATCTTGATATTCCAGGAAAAGCCGCAAAAATTTGAAAAAAAGCCATTAGTAAAATAACTTGGGTGAATTTTAATTTATATTGCTTAAACAAATGTAGAGAAATAAATATACCTGAAACTATAAATGAAGCTGAAACTATATCCAAATCTCTCGCACTTCCATCAAAAAAATCTCTAAAAAAATACCCAATCGTAAGGATTGGAATCCAAGAAAATATAATAATTTTTAACGCTATCCACTTATCTATAAAGTTATCTTTTTCATTATTAAAATTGTTGTAAAAGAAAAACAAAATAGCTATTAAAGAGCCAAGGTGTACGAATATATCAAAACTTAAACTAGGGGGCTTGATATTAAATAACTTGGTCAATAAGATATTGTGACCACTACTACTAATTGGAAGAAATTCTGTTAAACCTTGAACTACTCCATAAAATATTGATGTAAATATATCCACTTAATTATTATGTATTTTTAATTATTTATCTTATAGTATTGAATGTTATAATTTTATCCTAATAGTTTACATTAAAGGGGAGAGTAAGATTATGCCAAAGATTACTAAAATCGACGTTATCAGAAATGAAAACTATGCCAAAATAATATGGGTTTTAATCCATGATGAATCTGGCGAATTTGGAATAGGTGAAACATCATGGGGACCTGATACGGTCGAAACTTTTATTCTTAAAGAAGCTGCGCCATACTTGATTGGCCAAAATCCTATGCAATTAGAAAAGTTATGGAGTGATATTTGTAAACTTGGCATTACTGTTAGACCTGCAGGGGCAGAAATAAGAGGGTTATCTGCCATAGATATGGCTTTGCATGATCTAGTTGGAAAACTAACTCAGCAGCCACTATACCAATTACTAGGAGGATTATTTAGAGATAAAATAAAAATATATAATACGTGTGCAGGCTATTCCTATGGTGTAAATAGACCCGAAACATACAGGAATATTCCTGGTGATATAGACCATATGCCAGAACAAAATTATGAAGATCAGCATGCTTTTATGACAGATGCTGGAAAATTGGCTAAAAGTTTACTTGATGAAGGTGTTTCAGCAATGAAAATATGGCCCTTTGATCAATTTGCTGGAAAAACAAATGGGGAATTTATTTCTTCTGAAGATATAGACAAGGGGATTGAACCATTTCAAAAAATTAGAGATGCCGTTGGTAGAAAAATGGATATTATGGTTGAACTTCATTCAATGTGGAATTTACCCTCTGCAAAAAGAATTGCAAAAGCCTTAGAACCAATAGAGCCTTTATGGTATGAAGACCCTATCCCAATGGATAATCTAGATGCTTTAGCTGACTTTAGAAAATTTACTCATATACCAGTCACTGCTAGCGAAACTCTATCTTTAAGGTGGAGTTTTAGAGAATTATTTGAAAAAAAGGCAGTCGATATTTGTATGTTTGATATTTGCTGGGTAGGAGGTATCTCTGAAGCCCATAAAATATCATCTATGGCAGCTGCGCATCATTTGCCTATAGCACCTCATGATTGCGTTGGGCCTATTACACTACTTAATGGAATCCATTTAAGTTTAAGTGCCCCAAATGCAATGATCCAAGAAACTGTAAGAGCTTTTAACAATACTTGGTATAGGGACATAATTGAAACTATGCCAAAAATAGAGAATGGATTTGTATATGCTCCGCAAGGCTTTGGAATAGGTACAGTTTTTACAGATAAATTTATAAAAAGCAAAGATACTAAAACTAATTCTGTTACTTAATGCCTAGTTACTCAAAACAAAAATTAAAAGGCAAAGTCTTAACTGTTTGTGGGCCAATAAATCCAGAAGGATTGGGAAGAGTAATATGTCACGAACATTTACTAATTGATTTCAGAGTAGTTTTGAGTCAGCCTCCAAATAAAAAAGATCTTCATTATATGAAAGAAAAAGTTACCCTTTCTAATCTTGGATGGATAAGGACTTACTGGAACAGCAATGAAGATAACCTTTTACTAGAAAATATAAACGACTCGATAGAGGAAATGAATGATTATAAATCAAATGGAGGGCAAAGTTTGGTTGAGGTAACTCCATTGGGGCCCACCAGAGTAATAGATCAAAATAAAAAACTTAAACGAATAAGTGAAAAAACAGGGATCAATATTATAATGGGGACAGGTTTCTATGTAGATAACTCATTACCTAGCTACTTTAATAATAAATCTGTAGAAGAACTTGCTCTAATAATCACAAAAGATATTCTACAGGGAAATTCTGGAATTCACTCTGGCATAATTGGAGAAGTAGGTTGCAGTTTTCCATTAACAGATAATGAGAAAAAAAGTTTAAAATCAGCAATTATAGCTCAAAAAGAGACTGGTGCTGCGATAATAATTCATCCAGGAAGAGATGAGTCATCGCCTTTAGAAATAGTCGATTTTATTAAATCAAATAAAGGGGTAATACATCGAACAATAATAGGTCATATTGAAAGAACAATATATGATTATCAAAAACTAGAATCATTAGCTAAAACAGGTGTATATCTAAATTTTGATCAACTTGGAATTGAATCATCTTATTACCCACTAAACCCCAAAAGCTATATGCCTAGCGACCATCAAAAAATAGAGTTTATTAAAGCAATTTCTGATTCTGGTTTTAATGACAAGATACTATTAGGTCATGACATATATTCAAAAAATAGACTAAAAAAGTACGGAGGTCATGGATACAGCCATACGTTTGAAAACATTTTAATGAGATTGGAAAATATAGGAATGGAAAAAATAAAAATTAACGAAATTATCATTGAAAACCCAAAAAAAATACTAACTTTTGAATAATATTTTTATGAAGTTTATCCATATAATAATAATTTTTACTTTAATATTAACTTTTTCATGTTCTAATAATTCTCACTTAACCGATAACAATTTATCATTATTAATTATTTCTTCGGATCACTCCTTGGGAAACAATAAATTCAGATTCGCTTTATTGGATGTAAATGGAAAATTGATTGAAGAAGATCTCAATGAAGTAGTAATTAGAAACTTGAATTCAAATAAAATTCAAAAAATTGACCCAGTTTATGAAGAATGGTTCAGAGGAAAAGGAGCCTACTATTATGAAACTGTATTTGATGACTTTGGAAATTTTGAGGTCAAGGCTACTAGAAATGACAAAACTTATGGAACAGCACTTTTTCAAGTTAATAAAGAGCCTTTGACACCAAAGGTAGGATTTGCACCTCCTGTAATTAATACCAAAACAGCAAATGAAATTGAAGATTTAAAAAATATTTCCTCTGACCCAAACCCTAATATAAATTTTTACAGCATTGATTATTTGGAAGCAGTTGAAAACGAATTGCCAACAATTGTTATCTTTTCTACACCAGCGCTTTGTGTATCTGGAACTTGCGGACCATTATTAGATCAGATAAAAGAGATCTCACTTAAATATCCTAACTGTAATTATATTCACGTAGAAGTATATGAAAACTTCGTTGGCAAGAATTTAAATGATATAGATTCATTAATAATTACTGAGCCAACTAAATCATGGAAACTGCCTACTGAGCCATGGATATTCTTCTTAGACAAGGAAGGCATATTAAAATACAAACTAGAGGGGTTTGCTAAATACCAAGAATTACTTGATTTAACTAATGATATAATTTCAAATTAATCATTCTTTGTTTCTTCATATAAAGTTTTAGCCTCTGAGTAATATATCTGAATTTTTGGTTCTTTACTTATATCCATGGCTTCTTTAAAGTTTTGATTGGCTTCTTTACTTTTACCTTGCTTAAGAAGTATCTTGCCAATAAGTAAATATGATTCCGCATTTTCATTTTCATCAATAAATTCATCAATTAAATCTAAAGATTTATCATAATTATTTAGATAAAATTCATATTCCGCTTCTAAAAGATTTGTTTTTATTGATTTAATTTCATTAATTGAAAATATCTCATTGGCCTCTTTACTTTTACCTTCTACTTCAAAACATAAACCTAATAATAGAATCAAAGGAGAATAAGAATAAGACTTATAATCTTTATTCTTTAAAAACTTTGAACACTTGTTTATTTTTTTGTGTATCAACCCACTTAAATATATAGCCTCTTCTAGATTAGGCTTAAGGATTAAGGCTTTATTATTAAATTCTTTTGCTTCTTCTATTTGATTTGTTAGATATTTAACATTTGCTAGTCCAAGATATCCCCTAGCAAAATCAGGTTCTAATTCAACGACTTTTTTAAATCTATTTTCAGCTGCACTAAGATTATTAATTTCTAAATATCTATGTGCTCTAACATAATGATAAACGCTGTCCATCTGATTTTCAGTAGCACTGGTTTCTAAATTTTCTTCTAATAAATCATCTTTGGATAATTCATTATTGCAACCTAATAAAAAAATAATAACTATAACAAATAAATAATTCTTTGACATCATTTTGAAATTAACAATAGTTCTAATTCTAAATCTTGATCAAACCTCTCAGTTTTACTTTTTATATCAAATTGTAAAAGTGAGTTTTGGGTATTAATTAGTCTCAAAAGGTCTATATTTTTTGCGGTAGAAAATAGTTTGTCGAAATAATACTTGCTTTTTATTCCAGCCATTTGAAAAATCTCATGGTCAGATTTTTTTTCAATTATTAAGTATTTTATATGCAATACTTTATGAATTTCTGAATTCATTAAAGAAACAATTTCATTTGATTTAACTCCACTGGAAAACAAATTATTAATAATTTTGGATATCTCATTAACCTTATTAGCAAAAAACATATCTAGGAGATCAAATATTTTATAATTCTTTGAAAAAGAAACTAATTGGTTGAAATCAATGTCAGAAATTGCTTCTCCTTTTGAAAAAATCGCTAACTTTTTTAACTCATTGTCCAATAAAGAATAATCTTTATTTGACTCGTAGGTCATATACATTCTCTGGTTATTATTTAAATTTAAACCTAAATCTTTTTCCCTAGATCTAATCCAATCAGTGATTTTTGCAGAGCCACCTCTCCCAGATGGAGTATTTACAACTTCAATTTCACAATTTAAATCTGTAACGATTTTCTTTTTTAAAAATAAATTGAGTTCAATTTCGTCTTCAAACTTTTCAACAAAAAAAATAATATTAGGCGAACCTGTAGGGATTATTTCGGAAAATAAATTATCCCACTCTCCAGTCTTTTCTTCATCAATTAGTCTTTTTAAAAAATTATCAATTATTTGAATTTTCCTTTCTTCAAACATTGAAAAAGATGACAAAGATACGGAGAGTTCATCTTTTGAAATAGCAGATCCTTCAATTCCCAATACTTCCCCTGAACTATTTTCCTTTATATGTTTAATTTTTTCTTCAATCAAAAAATGATTTGTACCGCAAATAACTTTAATTTTCATAGTAATTTATAATATATATATTAAATTCTAATATTAACTAATTACTTAAAAATAACACAAATGAATTTTTTAATTATGGGACTACCAAAAAGTGGTAAGTCAGCCTTATTTAATACTTTAACTAAATCTGCAAGGCAGGATATTTATCCTGATGTAAGAGTTGGCACAGTAAAAGTACCAGACAAAAATTTAGATCAAGTTTCAAAGTGGCATGAAACTGAAAAAATAGTGAATGGTGAAATTGATATAACTGACCCAGCAACTAATTTAAATTTTGATGCATCAAGTGACTTTATTGAAAAAAAATATTTACAAGAAATCCAAAAATATGATGGGGTGATTTTAGTAATTAGATCTTTCAAGAATGATTCTGTGCCTCATCCCTATGGGAAAGTTGGGCTTGAAAATGATCTTGAGCAATTCACAATTGAATCTAGACTTATAGATGTGCAGATAATAGAAAAGAGGATAGAGAATATAGAAAAGTCATTTAAATCTCTTTCAAAACAAGAAAGAGAGGTTAATGAAAAAAATATACAAACGTTAAAAGAGGTATCAAAACTAATTGAGCAAGGTGAGCCTTATAGTTCAGAAATTTATACTCAGGCTCATAAGGCGGCAATAGGTAGTTCATTTTTACTATCAAAATCACCTATGATGGTAATAATTAATACAGATGAAAATCAAAGTATTCCTCAGTCAGAATTAGACAAAATAAAACCATTAATTAGAAAGGATTCGTTATTAATTCAAATGCCATTAGGCTTTGAAGAAGACCTGATTACACTAAATGATCATGATGCAGAAGAATTCAGAAATGCTTCTGAAATAGATTTAAATGATTTTGATTCTTTTTTTAAGAACTTACTAAAAGTTTCAAATTCAATTTGTTTTTTAACAGCGGGAAAAAAAGAATGTAGGTCTTGGATCATCAAGGAAGGCTCAAGCGCAGTAGAAGCAGCAGGTAAAATTCATAGTGATATTGCTAGAGGTTTTGTTAGAGCAGAAGTAATAAATATAGAAAATTTATTAAAATTTCGAACTGAAAAAGAAGCAAAAGATAAGGGCTTAATAAAAGGGGAAGGGAAAAGTTACATCATAAAATCAGGAGATGTAGTAAACTTTCTTTTTTCTGTATAAATAATAAGAGGAGAGCAATGAGTGAAGAATTAGGCAAAATAGAAAAACCCTCTGCAGATAATTCCGCTTTAAAAAGAAAATTATATTTAGTCCAAAATATTCAAAATTATTTTCCAGAAAGCAAAGAATTTAAAGTTTTACTTGAAGAATACTGGGCTTCTATCTCGGAACAACTAGATAAATTAGAAAAAACTGCTGGAATTATTTCCCATATATACATAGAAGGCATGTGGCAAGAATTTGATGAAGCATCAAAAGCAATCTCTGATTCAAATCCTGATTGTATTAATTTAGTAAAAGAGAGAGTAAAATCTGGATCTAAATATATACCTATAGAAAATGAAAATATATATAAAACTTTAATTGACTGGACAAGGATTGCTCAGTTAGGTTTTATTAGTGAAGATGTAAAGAAAGTCGTTGAAGATAATTACTCATCAATTGCTATTAAAAGAGAAGAATATATAACTGATAAAATAAACGAATTAAAAGAAAGTGAAGCCGCTTTATTCATAATATCTTCTGGGGGGCATAAATTTACTGAAGACATTGAGATGTTCAATATAATTCCTCCTACACTGGATAAAATGAACAGATGGATTCAAGATAATCAAGAATCTCTTGCATCTCAATCAGAGCAACAAAAAGAAGTAGTAGCATCTAAAGATGAAGATCCTCAAGAAAAATCAAATCTCTGGACTCCGTAAAGATCTTTCAATATATATACACATCCCTTTTTGTGAAAAAATTTGCCCTTATTGTGATTTCAATAAATATTCAAAAGTTGATCAATTAATTCCTGATTTTACTCAATCATTAATTAAAGAAATTCGATGGAATTCAGAAGAATTTAATAATTCAAAAATTGTTTCTATCTCCTTAGGAGGTGGAACCCCTTCATATATAAATAATGAAGATTTAAAATCAGTCTTTGATTCTATAAAGAATAATTATTATTTGGATGATAAATTTGAATTTTCTATTGAAATTAATCCTGCAGACTTAGACGATTCTAAATTAGAACTTTATGAAGAAATTGGGATAAACAGAGTAAGTGTAGGTGGCCAAAGTTTTGATAACAAAATTCTGAAAAGATTAGGTAGAAATCATGACTCTGAAAAATTAATAAAATCTTTAGAACTTCTTTCAAGTAGTTATATTGATAATATTAATTTAGATCTAATTTTTGGAGTGCCTAGCCAAACCCTGATTCAGTGGGAACACTCATTAAAAATGTTTCTTAATTTTTCGTTTCCGCATCTATCTGCATATCTCCTAACCTTCGAACCAAAAACGAAATTCTATAAAGATCTAAACCAAAAAAGAATATTTGAACCCGAAGAAAATGAAATAATAGACATGTTTAATTTAACTTTAGAAATATTAAACAATAATGATTATTATCAGTATGAAATTTCAAATTGGGCCAAAAAAGGGAGAGAATCAATTCATAATTTAAGGTACTGGAATTCAGAAAATTATTTAGGCTTTGGTCCTGGATCATCGTCCCTTATCAATGGCAAGAGAATGAAAAATATTTCATCACTAAAAAAATATATTCAATTATCAAAGAATAAAGTTAGTCCAGATGGGTTATATAGTGAAATAAGCACAATTAGCGAAGAAGAAAAAATGATCGAATATATAATGCTTAACCTTAGACTAAATAAAGGAATAGAGCACAATGATTTTAATCAAAAATTTAATAAGATTTTTATTTTCAAATTCAAAGAAATATTGAAAGAATTAAATAATAATTTTTTAGTTGAATCTAATTCGGAAAGCACATTCTTAACCAACAAGGGAAAACTCTTAAGTGATTATATTTTTAGCAAATTCACTGAAGAAATTAGTTTATAAATTTTTATTCCTGAATCCTTGTTCCCAGAAAACTAAAAATTGAGATGCAACAAATATAGAACTATATGTACCCACTATCACTCCTAATATCAGGACTACCAAAAAATCTCTCAAAGTAGATCCGCCTAAAAGAAGCATCGACAACAATACCAATAAAGTAGTTATGCTAGTACCCAAAGACCTTGTAATTGATTCATTAATAGATCTATTAATGTTCTGAGAAATACTCGAACTTGAAAATTTCAAATTATTTTCTCTGATTCTATCAAAAATAACTATTGTGTCGTTTACGCTGTATCCAATCACAGTAAGGATGGCCACTATAAAAACTGAATTAACTTGTAACCCAAATAAGTGACCCAGCAAAGCATATAAACCCGTTACTAAAATAACATCATGAATTAATGTAAAAACAGCAGAAAGTGCAAATCTTATTGAATTTTCAAGTTTTCGAAATGCATAAAGAATATATATCATGACAAATAAAGACGAAACACTTACAGCCACTATTGAATTTCTAATAGTTCCTTCGGCAACTTTAGATCCAACTGTTTCTACCTCAAGAATTTTGTATTGGTCGTCAATGTTATTTAAAGATTTTTCTACATCTTCTCTTGATACATCTGAAGAATCATCTGGGTTGCTTGAATCTGATAATCTTTCAGTTCTAATAAAAAAGGTGCCGTCTCCTAAAGATTGAGTATTAGTTGAACTTAATCCTAAATTACTAAATTCATTCTGAATTTGCTCTGTATTTATTTCTTTTTCAAAACTTACTGTAATACCAGTTCCTGACAGAAAATCTATACCCAAATTGAGATTAGGGGGAATAGCTAAAGAAATTATACCAATAACAAATATTGCCAGCGAAAAGCCTAAAAACCATATTCTTTTTCCCACTACATCTATCATTTTAATCCTTCTTCCTAAAAACTTTGCCAACAGGATCATAGAAATTTAGCATATCTCCTAGAGCTGTTTTAGATACAATTCTCATCAATAATCTACTGATAGTAAAAGCAGTAAACATACTTATTATTACCCCAATACCAAGAGTGAGCGCAAAACCTTGTATAACACTTGTAGTAAATCTATCTCCAAACCAATAAAGAACTATGCAAATTATTATTGTAGAAACATTACTATCTCTGATTGAAGGCCACGCCCTACTAAAGCCTTCATTAATAGAAGAGAAAATATTCCGCCCGGATCTGATTTCTTCTTTAGTTCTTTCAGAAATTAGGATATTTGCATCAACAGCTACTCCAATAGACAGTATAACCGCTGCTGCTCCAGACAAAGTTAATGAAACCGGTATTAATTTAAAAACTGCAAGTAATAGAGTCGCGTAAAAAACTAATGATAATGATGCGATGATTCCAGGGATACGATAATAACTAATCATAAAAATTAAAACGAATATTAAACCGGCACCCCCTGCAATTAAACTTTTCCTTAAAGAGTCAGAACCTAATGATGCATCCACATTTCTTTCTTGGATTAGACTTAATCCAACTGGTAAAGCTCCAGATTTTAATTGAATAGAAATTGTTTTTACACTTTCGCTATCAAAAGTTGGTCCCTGAATGTATGCCCTTCCCCCGGTAATACCAGAACTAGCACTTGGAGCAACCAATGGCTCTCCATCCAAAAATATAGCTAGTAAATCTTGATTTTTAGCTACTCTACTTGTTATATCAAAAAACTCATCTGCGCCATCATCATCAAAAACAATTGAAACTACTGGACGGGCAATTCCAGGCTGAACATCTGGAAAAGCATCTATAAGGTCACCACCAGATAATGCAACGGCTTTATCTTCGTAATAAGTGGGGATAATACATCTTACTTGAATCCACTCTTCTTTAGACAAATTGTCCGGTGGCCAAACATCTTCATTGTTTTCATTCTCAACAGGCAAGCAATCTCTTTCTTTGAACTCTAACTGAGCTGTTTCCCCAATCAGTTTTTTTGCCTCTTCTACTCCTCCAGAAATTCGCCAAGAAGATATGCCTCCAGAAATTGATGCTTGGAACAATGATCCTATTTCTTCAAAAGGTGATGCCAATAAAGATGTTTCAGCCTGATCTAGAAATCTATAATTTATATCTCCAGACCTAGGCACATAAGAAGGAAATGTTATTCTAAATACGCCTTGAGACAGGTCTTCAATGCTATAGTCATTCTCTCCAGTTAATGATGCAGCAGCCTCTACTTGGTCTACTGTGGGCACAGTGACAGATTGATTTTCATCATCTAGGGATGTGTAAGCCAATATCATAGAAAGAGGATATGATTTATCAAGCTCAGACAACAATATGGCTGGGGCAGTTTCTCCATCATTTCTTTTTATTCTAGACCCACTAATTACAAACCTACCATTTAATTCTTCTAGTTGAGAAATTTTTAACTCCTCATATCCTAAATTCAAAATTAAATTTTTTAATTCTTTTTCTGAAACTTGCCCTGCTATTGTGACAGCAATATTTATTTGTTGTAATCCTGGCAATTGAACTAGTATTTTAGTAGGAACGCTTGTACCAGAACCAACTAATTGAACAGAAGATTCAGATATCCCAAAAGAATTAACTCTTTTCTCTAATATTCTTCTAGCCCCTTCCATATCATCAGAAGTTAATTCGGAACCTTTGTTGGGTATAGCCTCATAAACCAAGTGGGTTCCCCCTTTGAGATCTAATCCCAAAGTCAATCCAAGAAAAGTTTCTGAGTCTCCTCTTTTTATATTCAATCCGGGCAAGTCTAAATCAATAACTTTGAATGAAATAGAAAAAATTGCAACTATAAATATAATTGATGCAAAAACTATTGTCCTTATCTTAATCATTTATCTGCTCTGCATCCTTAAGTATTTCTGCCTTGTCTAAAGCTAATTTCAGGTCATCTATTCCAATGCTAGTATATAATTTTTTATTAAATTCAACTTCATCTTTATTGCCCTGAACATTTACAGATACATTTATATCATGAGTATGTGGTCTATATTCTGGGGTAGCCATAGATAATTTTTCATGAACTTTTAAATGGTCTATAAACAAGATTCCATTTAAATGATCAATTTCATGCTCAAGAGCCTGTGCTAATAGTTCATCTGCAGTAATTTTTACTTTCCCCCCACTTTCATCAAGATATCTAGCAGAGACAGAAATAGATCTGTTAACTATTCCAGTGTAACCAGGAAAACTAAGGCATCCTTCTGCTACTTCTCTTTTCCCTTTTCTGTGAGTTATCTCAGGATTAACATATGCGACAATTTCGCTTTCTGGAGAATTTAAAATTACTACAACTCTTTTCAATACTCCTACTTGATTAGCTGCTAATCCTATCCCTGAAGCCTCAGTTAAAGTCTCTTTCATGTCTCTAATCAAATTCATAATTTCATTATCAATTTTTTTAACTGGTTTTGCTCTTTTTCGTAAAAGACTATTGGGAAAAGTCAAAATAGGACGAATTGACATCTCCTAGATTCTTCTTTCTTTAATTCTTGCGCTCTTCCCAGATCTCTCTCTCATATAGAAAATTCTTGCCTGCTTAACCTTACCTCTTCTATTAAGTTTTACAGATTCAATAACAGGTGAAAAATACGGAAAAATTCTTTCCACTCCTACCCCACTAGCAATTCTTCTGACTAGGAAAGTAGATGAGATGGATGGGGGGCTATCTTTAATAAATCTTCCCTTAATAACATCTCCTTGAAAGGACTGAGTTCTTTGCCTGTCCCCTTCAATTATCTTCAAATTTACTGTTATATTGTCTCCAGGCCTAAACTCATCAAATCCAAGCTCAATAGGCTTATAAACTTCCTCTTTAGGGGCTTCTTCAGCTACTGGAGCTTCTTCCTCTTTAGGGGCTTCTTCAGCTACTGGAGCTTCTTCCTCTTTAGGGGCTTCTTCAGCTAC